>JAZDHW010000265.1:0-27999 GCA_043805555.1 Pseudomonadota bacterium | reverse complement strand
GGGCGCGGGCTTGGGCGGCGCGGGAGCCGGCGGGCTCAGGCGCAGCACCACGCTGGCCGGCGTCGGGGCCGGCGGCGGCGCGACGCGCCAGGCGGCCCCGGCCAGCCAGGCTCCCGCCAGGGCCAGGTGCACGGCCAGGGTCAACAGCCAGGCCAGACGCCGGCTGGCCGCCAAGGGGTCGGCCATGGCCCGCGGCCGGGCGGGATCGGGTAGCAGGTTCGTCATCGCGTCGCATTCGACCGCCTTGCGGCGGGGCTTAAAATGTCCCCGGCCAATGCCCGGTGCGCCTTGCCCCCTGGCGCGCCGGGCCCTTCAACGGTTCAGGAGGTCGTGCCAGCCCGGACTGCAACGGCCGGTCATTTCCTCCACCCGCACCCGGAACAGGGGCGAATGCCGCTTGCCGGCTGCGAAGCGCTCGGCCTGGGCCGAGTAGTCCACCCCCAGGCGCAGGCCCAGGGCGGCCCAGCCCCGGCGCAGGGCCTCGGCCGCGGGGTCGAAGCGGCCCACGCCCTGGCAGGAGACCCCCGCCCACTGGCTCACGTCCGGCGCGGCCAGGGTGTACTTGAGCAGCACCCGGGCGTTGCCGTTCAGGCAGCGGGCCACACCGCCGCGGGGGTTGATCATGAAGCAGGTGTCGCCATCCAACTCGAAGGGGGTGGCCTCGATGGCGTAGGGTCGGCCAGAAGAATCCACCGCGCAGATGGTGGCCCACTTGGCCCGGCCCACCACGGCCTGCACCTCGTTGGCGCTCATGCGGCGCATCAGGCCCGCTCCCCGGCCGGGCCAGTTTGGGCCAGCACGGCCACCATGTTGCGGAACAGCTCCTGGGCCCGGGCCAGGTCCTGGGGGTCGGGGTGCCTGGCCGCCTCGGCGATGCGCTCGCGCCGGGCCGGGTCCATGTAGTGGGGATGGCTCTGGGGCTGCATCTCCATCCAGCGCACCAGCTCGGGATCGATGGCCCCCTGGCAGATGAAGTGGCCCAACACCTGGTTGCCGTCCAGTTGCCGGCGCACCTTCTGCACGCACCGGATGGCGTGGTCCGAGTCGGGATAGGCCCCCAGGGTGATGAAGACCCCCACCCGCTGGCCCCGCACCCGCTTGAAGTAGGCCTGGGCCTGGGCGTCGGCCGCGCCCTTGTCGATCCAGCAGCCCAGGGCCAGGAAGTCGCAATCCTCCGGGTCCGGCGCTTCCTTGACGGGATAGATGGCCCGGGGCTCGGGCAGACTGGCCAGCACCGCCTCGGCCACCTTGCGGGTGTTGCCGGTGCGGCTGGAATAGACCACCATGCTTTTCATGCCGATAACCTCCTTGCTTGGGTCGGGTCGGCCCGGCCGGCGGGCGGGGCCAGGGTCAGGCCGTGGTCGCAGGCCGCGCCGATCAGCTCCAGGTCGTGGGTGATGACCAGCACCGCCGCGCCCTCCGCCGCCCGCTGGCGCAGCAGACCGGCCAGGCCGCGCAGGCCGGCCCCGTCCAGGCCGCTGGTGGGCTCGTCCAGGATCAGCAGGGCCGGGTCCTTCATCAGGGCGGCGGCGATGGCCAGGCGCTGCTTCTGCCCGCCGGACAGCGACTGGGGATGGCGCGCCTCCAGGCCCTCCAGGCGCAGCCGGCGCAAGAGCTCCCGCATGCGCGGCCGGCCGGAGCCGCGCAGGCCCCGGGGCAGGCTGAAGCGCAGCTCCCGCTCCAGGCTGCTCAGGTGCAGGTGGTGGTCGGTGTTCTGGAAGACCAGGCCGGCCCGCTCCCGCAGCCGGGCCGGCGTGATGACGGCCTGGTCCAGGCGGAATTCGCCCCGGCGGCGGGTCTCCAGGCCGGCCAGCAGCCGGGCCAGGGTGGTCTTTCCACTGCCGTTGGGGCCCATCAGGGCCATCACCCGGCCCCGGGGCAGCACCAGCTCGGCGGACTCGAACAGGGGCGGCCGGCGGCGGTGGGCGAAGCACAGGCCGCGCACCTCCAGGCCCAGGTCGCAGGCCAGGGGCGGGCCGGGCAGCGTGGCGCGGCCATCGGCCAGGCGGGTGGCGCGCAGGCCCAGGTCCCGGCGCAGGCCGTCGTCATCCAACAGCTCCAGGCCGCCCTGGGCCGCCACCCGGCCCTCGCGCAGCAGGCAGACCCGGTCGGCCAGGCCGGCCAGCCAGTGCAGGCGGTGGTCGGCGATGAGCATGGTCAGGCCGGCTCGCTTGAGTTCGGCCAGGGTGGCGGCCAGATCCGCCACCGCCTCGGGGTCCAGGTTGGCGGTGGGCTCGTCCAGCACCAGCACCCGGGGCTCCAGGGCCAGGGCCGCGGCCAGGGCCACCTTCTGCTTCTCGCCCTCCGATAGCTCCAGCACCGAGGCCCCGGCCAGGCCGACCAGGCCGAAGCGCGCCAGGACCGCGCCCACCCGCGCCTCGATCAACTCCGGGGCCAGGCCCCGGCACTCCAGGCCAAAGGCCACCTCCTCGGCCACCCCCAGGGCGAAGAACTGCTGCTCCGGATCCTGGAACAGGCTGCCCACGGTTTGCGAAAGCTCGCCCAGGCCGCAGTCGGCCACCGCCCGGCCGGCCACCCGCACCCGGCCCGCGAGCCGGCCCTGGTGGTAGTGGGGGATCAGGCCGTTGACGGCCCGCAGCAGGGTGGACTTGCCGCAGCCGCTGGCCCCGGCCAGCAGCAGCACCTGGCCCGGCTCCACCGCCAGGCTGATTCCCTGGAGCGCGGGGCGTTCTTGGAAGGGATAGGTGTAGGTCAGTTCGTCGATGCGGATCATGGCCCTCTACCAGGCCAGGACGGCGGGGGCGCCGGCTTCCAGCCAGCAGGCGCCGGCCAGGATCAACAGGGACAGGCCCAGCAGCAGGGCATCGCGCCAGCGGAAACGCGGCCCGCGCCAGGCGGTCAGGCGGCCGGCCCGGCCCAGGCCCTTGAGCTCGGCGGCCACGGCCAGCTCCTCGGCCGAGCGCAGGACCCGGAAGACCAGCGGCGCGAAGACCAGCCGGGTGGTCAGCAGCGGCGAGACGATCAGGCTCAGGGGGTTGAGGCGCACGCCCTTCAGGCGCAGGCTGTCGGCGATCTGGCGCAGGTCGGAGATGAGGCTGGGCACCAGGCGGATCATCACCACCAGGGGCAGGTGGATGAACAGCGGCAGGCGCAGGCCCTTCAGGGCGGCCAGCAGGTCGGTGGGGCGCGCGCCCAGGGCCACCGACAACGTCAAGCCCAAGAGCACCGCCACCCGCAGGAAGGGGGTCAGGAAGACCGTCCAGCCCGATTGCCCCAGGGCCGGCGACCACTGGGCCATGAGCCAGCCGAAGCCCAGGGACAGGGCGAAGAGCCCCGCAGCCAGGGCGTAGGCCTTGACTAGCAGCCGCCAGGGGGTGGTGGCCAGGGCCAGGGCCGTGGCCCAGGCCGCCAGCCAGCCCAGGGCCAGGGGCGACTTGAGCCAGATCACCACCAGCGAGGCCACCAGGCAGATGAGCATGCGGGCGCGCACCTGGCGCCCGGCGGCCGGGGGCGGCATGGCTGGCGCGGCCTGTGCCGCCTGCGGGCCATGCGAGGTATGCGCGGCCGGTGGAACCGGCGCGGCCAGGCTAGGCGCGGATGAGGCCGGCATGACGCAGCTCCTTGACGAATTTTAGGCCCCCCACCAGGCCCAGCAGCGAGCCCAGGTAGCCCAGGCCGATGAATATGGCCGGCATGATGAACAGGCGCGGATCCTCCCGGAAGGCCAGGAAGGAGAAGCCCAGGGCGATGGCCTTGGAGAGCAGGTCGAAGACCCCCACCCCCACCAGCACCGCCCAGGTGCGCCGGTAGCCGCCCAGGGCGCGGATGAGCAGGTCGCCCAGGATGCCGGCCGGCAGCAGGCCGGGCAGGAGCATCAGGCTGCCGCCCATCAGAAGCAGCGAGAAGACCGACTGGCTCACCACGTACAGGGTCAGCACCCCGAACTTGGGCGCCTTGAGCAAGAGCACCACCAGCAGCACGGTGGCCACCGTGTTCTTGAGCGCCAGGCTCAGGGGGTTCATGCCCCCTCCGGCCAGGGCGATGACCACCCCGGCCAGCTTGGTCAGGGCGGCGAAGGCCCCCACCAGGATCAGCTCCCGGGGCTGCCAATAGGGACGGCGCGGGGCGGGCTCGGACATGGCCGCGGGGGGCATGATGCTCCTAAAACTCCAGCGACCACTGCAGCGCGACGTACTGGCCCGGCGCGGGCAGGGTTTCGCTGGCGGTGGTGTAGGAGGTGTTGAAGATGTTGTTGAACTCCAGGCTCAGGCGGTATTCGCCCTGGGGGCCGTAGATGACTCCGGTGGCCAGGTTGCCGGTGACCCAGGAATCGTAAGTGACGGTCTCGTTGCTGCTGGTGTCCAGTTGCTCGGCCTGCATGGCCCCCCGAGCGAAGACGTCCCCCCACCAGCGCAGCTCGCGCAGGGGCTTGCGCTCCAGGCGTAGGCCCAGCCGGCCCCAGGCCGGGGGCAGGCCGGTGTCCCAGGTGGAGCCGCCCTCGTACTTGAACTGGCGGCGGGAGAAGGTGCCGCTCAGGTAGGGCGTCACGTCCAGCGGTTGCATGGTGTATTGGGCCTGCAACTCCAGGCCGTGGGTCTCGGCCCCGTCCACGTTGGCGTATTGCAGGCCGCCGTTGACCGGCATGGTGGTGATGTAGTCGTCGGCCTGGCTGTAGAAGACTCCCAGGTCCACCAGCCAGCCCTGGCCGGCCCGGCGCAGGCCCAGCTCGTAGCTGGCGCTGGTCTCGGGCTTCAGGTCCGGGTTGGGGAAGGTGGGGCTGGAGCCGCCGTGCAGGGTGCCGATGTAGAGCTGCTGCAGGTTGGGGAAGCGGTAGCCCTGGCCGGCCACGGCGCGCAGGCTCAGGTCCTTGGCCGGCCGAAAGACCAGGCCCAGGTTGCCCACCAGGTGGTCGTCGCTGACGTCGCGGGCGCTCACCGAGGGATTGGTGGAGCGGGTCAGCTCGGACTCCACCCAGGTCTGGCGCAGGCCGGCGGTGAGGCTGAACCGGGGATGGAAGGCCCACTCGTCCTGGATGAACAGGGCCATGGTGCGCATCTGGCCCTCGTAGAGGTAGGTGCTGTCGCTCAGCAAGGGCCGGATGCGGTTGTCGGTCTGGTAGCGCCGCTCCCGGGCCTCCAGCCCGTCGTCGCTCCAATCCAGCCCGGCGATGAGGTAGTGGTCCTGGGCCGGGGCCAGGTCGCCCTGCAGGGAGCCGCCCCAGGTCTTCTGGTCATTGTTGGTGGTGATGTCCAGTTGACGGCGGTGGCCGGGCATCATGGACATGGAGATGTTGTTGATGAAGTCCTTGAGGGTGCGCTGCCAGTAGGCGTCGGCCCGCAGCTTGACCAGCGCGCCGGAGCCCTTGTACTCGGCAAAGGCGTCGTATTTCTCCAGCGACCACTGGGGCAGGTCCAGGAACATGGCGGTGATGGGTGCGCCGATGCTGCCGCTGGGCACGTTGACGTGCACCGCGCTGTCATAGCTCTGGTAGCCGGCCCCCAGACTGATGGGGCCGCGGTCATAGCCCACCGCCGCCCGGTAGTCGTCGAAGTTGTAGTCGCTGTGCTCCAACTTGCCGTCCGGGGTGTCGCGGTCGCCCTGGTCGGAGAGCGCGCCGGACAGGCGATAGCTGAAACCCTGGTAGGAGCCGTGCAGGGCGGCGTCGCCGTTGACGCCAGAGGTGGAGCTGTCGAAGCCGCCGCCCAGGTGGAGCTGCACCGGCCGGTGGCCGCCGCGCTTGGTCTTGATCTTGACCACGCCGCCGATGGCCTCGGAGCCGTAAAGCACGCTGGCCGGCCCCTTGATGACCTCCACGCTCTCCACTTCGCTGAGGCTGACCAGGATCGGGCTGCCGTCCATGGACTTCTGGTCGCCGATCTTCTGGCCGTCCACCAGGATCAGCACCCGCTGGCCGCTCTCGCCCCGGATGCTCACCCGCTTGGCCCCGCCGGCGCCGTTGTCAAAGACCTCCACCCCCGGCACGTCGCGCAACAGCTCGCCCACGCTCTCCGCCCCGCTGCGCCTGATCTCCTCGGGGCCGATGAAGGTGGTGGACACCGGCACCTCCAGGAGCCCGCGCTCCATGCGGGTCGCGGTCACCGAGACCTCCCGGCTCTCCATGGCCTCCTGGGCCAGGGCCACGCCGCTCAGGACCCCCACCGCCACCAGGGCGGATGCCAACCTCAACCAACCACCGCCTCGCATGGGTCCGCTCCTTTCACCCGGCCGCCGGGCCGGTCTGTTTGCCGCACCAGTCCAGGTAGTCGATCAGGGCCTGGGTCAGGTTCACCTGCCAGAACTGGCCGGCCAGGGTCAGCTCCACCCAGCCCTGCCTGCGCTCGATAAGCCCCACCCGCTCCCACTGCTCCAGCAGCGGGGCCAGGATGGCGTTGAGGTCCAGGCCGTGGGCTCGGCCCAGGCGGGTGAGGTCCACCCGGCCCAGCTCCAGCTCGCCGCCCAGCTCGGCCACCACTTCGGCCTGGTCCGGCGGCTCCAGGCACATCACCACCGGCTTGACGCCGCCGCCCACCGCGGCCAGGTAACGCTCCGGGTCGCCGTCCAGGAAATAGAAGTGCCCGGCCCGGCTGCCCCCGCCCCCGGCCCCGAAGGCCAGGCATTCGGCCTTGCGCTTGATGAGCAGGTTGTAGAGGTTGCGCTCCCGGGAGGTGCGCCCCCAGTGGCAGATGGACAGCCGGCGCCAACGGGCGCGCTGCATCAGGTCCACTCCCCGGGCGAACAGGGCCGATTGCCGGGCCAGGTCGGCCGGCTCGGCCACGCGGCCCTCCAGCACCGCCTTGTCCAGCAGCCCGCCGGGGAAGCGGTTGAGCTGGTAGAGGTCGGCCCCGTCGATGGCCAGGTCGGTCAGGGTGGCCAGATCAGCCTCCCAGGCGGCCATGTCCTGGCCGGGCAGGCCGTAGATCAGGTCGATGACCACCACCGCCCGGCCGTCGGCGGCCAGGGCGCCCAGGAAATCCAGCACCTCCGCGCGGTCGGCGCGGCGGCCCAGGCTGCGGCGCAGGTCGGTGTCAAAGGACTGCACGCCGATGGAAAAGCGGTTGGCCCCGGCTTCCAGGCAGGCCCGCACCTTGGCGCGGTCGAAGCCGTAGACCCGCCCCTCCACCGTGATCTCGCAGTCGTTGGTCAGCGGCAGCCATTCCCGCACCGCCTCCAGCAGCCGGGCCAGGTCGCCGGCCTCCAGGGCCGAGGGCGTGCCGCCGCCCAGGTAGACCGCCTGCAGGGGCTGGGTGACCGCGCGGGTGTCCGGCCCCAAAAGGCTCATCTCCCGCAGCAGGGCGTCGGTGTAGGCCCGGCTCTGGCCCGGCGCCAGGGGTTGGCCGAAAAATCCGCAATAGAGGCAGCGGCTGGCGCAGAAGGGGATGTGGAAATAGGCCGCGGCCAGGCCGGGGCCGGGCGGCTGTTGCAGCAGGGCCTCCAGGCGCTGGCGGCCGTCCTGGTCGCGCAGGGGGCGGCCGCCCAGGCCGGGGTGCACCGCGCTCTTGCGGGAAAAGGCGTGGGGCAGGGGGTCCACGCCCTCGCGGGCCAGCACCGGCCGCCGGCCAGCCTGGGCCAGGAAGGCCTCCAGCAGGCCCAGTTTGCCCTCCCGGGGCTCCGGCCTCTCCATCGCCGATACCAACTGCATCTCGCTCGTCTCCTTGTCTGTGCGTGCCACCGTTCCGGGCCTCAGGGCTGCTGCGGCGGCCGGGCCACGATGCGCAGGTCCTCGCGGCCTTCCAGGCGGGCCTGGTCCAGCACCCGCATGAAGGGCGCGAAGGGCGCGCGGCTGTCCACCTCCACCTCCACCGGCCGCCGGGGTGCAGCCGCCAGCAGGCCCGGCAACTGCTCGGGCGTCAGGAGCTGCCGGCCCTGGTGGATGCGCCCCTGCTGGTCGATGGTCAGGCGCAGGGGGGCCTCGCGCCGGGGCGGCTGCTCGGCGCTGGCGGCCTGGGGCAGGTCCACCTTGATGGAGGGCGGCGCCAGGCTGCCGGCCAGGATGAAAAAGATGAGCAGCATGAAGATCACGTCGATGAGCGGGGTCAGGTCGATGCCCAGCTCCGGCTCCTCGAAAAGGTCCAGGTCCGGGTTCATGCCGCCCTCCGCTTGACGCCGGCCGTGGCCTCCGCGCCGGGCTCGGCCGCGCAGCTCAGGCCCAGGGCGCGGTAGCTGTGCTCCACCGCCTCGATGCGGAAGCCGAGCAGCTTGCGCGAGAGCCAGTGCACCGCCACCAGGCAGGGGATGGCCACCACCAGGCCCATGATGGTGGTGACCAGGGCCTCCCAGATGCCCTGGGCCAGGATCTTGGGGTCGTAGGCGCTGGCCCCGGCCAGGGACTGGAAGACCCGCACCATGCCCAGCACCGTGCCCAGCAGACCCAGCATGGGCGACAGGGCGGCGATCAGGCGCAGGCCGCCCAGCCCGCTGCTGACCCGGCCGAAGTGGCGGTGGAAGAGGTAGGCCACCTCGGCCCGCATGTCCTGGGAGTGGGCGAAGTGGGTCTGCACCACGCTGCCCACCACGGCCACCAGGGGGTTGCGCTCCTGGGCGCAGAAGTCCTCCAGGCGCTGGTTGGCCTCCAGGCGGGCGAAGCAGGCCTTGAAGTGCCGGGCCACCAGGCGCAAGTAGATGAGGTTGCGCAGGAAAAGGTAGAGGCCCAACACAGACAGCCCCAGCAGGACCAATCCGGCCGGACCGATCAGGGCGTAGAACCCGGCCGGGCTCACGACCGGCCTCCCGGCAGACGGCAAGCAAGGCAATTGAGTCGCATTCTCATCAAAGGGCCAAAAAAAAGAGGCGGCATGGGGATGGTCCTGACTATGCGCGATGGTTGGCTGAGATCGGGCCGGGCCGGATGGATGGCCGGACAGCGCGGCCTAAGGCCTGGGGCAGCCGTCCGTCCGGCGAAAGTTGCGCCTGCAACCAGTGGCCAAGGCTATTAAAAATAAGAGGCATCTAACAATGCGTCCCTGAATAAAGGCCTGCCAGGGCCCGGAGTCGGCCTGGGCGCGGCGCTAAGCCCTGCCTCAGCCATGCTGCACCGGCGCGGATCGTTGCGCGCCCCAGCCGATCAATCCGGGTCGCAGCCCTAAGTCTGCGTGTTTGCTGGTCCGCGGCCGACCCGGTCAGCCCCCGCGGCTCAGGGACCGGCCCGCCAGCGGGGAGCCACCAAAAGGGGGCTTGCCACCGGCCATTTGTTAGATACCTCAAACATAATGGGGCGTCAAGCTTCTCTGTGCTACCATGGCAAAAAAATCCTAATCGGCGGAAATGAATGGACAGGCCCATACCCCCGCGTTGCGCCCCCCAACTGCGCAAGCCCCCAGGCCTCACCTCGCAGCTCGAGGACTACCTGGAGACCATTGCCCGCCTGCTGGAGCAAGGCCGGGTGGCCCGCGCCACCGACATCGCCAACCAGTTGGGGGTGACCCGGGCCACGGTCACCTCAGCCCTGCGCAATTTGGGGGAAAAAGGCCTGATCAACTACCAGCCCTACAGCCAGGTGACCCTGACCGCCAGGGGGGCCGACCTGGCCGCCGCCATCATCCGCCGCCACCAGACCGTATCCGCCTTTTTGCAGGAGGTGCTGCGGGTGCCGCCCGGCCAGGCCGAGGCCGACGCCTGCCGCGCCGAACATGTCCTGAGCCAGGAGGTCATCGAGCGCATGGGCCGCTTCCTGGGTTTCCTGCGCCATTGTCCGCGCACCGGCCAGTCCTGGCGCCAGGCCTTTGAGCAGCTTTGCCGGGGCGACAGCGACCAGTCCGACTGCCGCGAGTGCGTGGGCCGCTGCCTGGCCCGCCTCTATGCGGACGAAGCCGAGCCAGCCCCCGATCCCCTCTGAGCAGCGCTGCCGCCGGGAGCCGGCCGGCCAGGGCCGGGAGTCCGCCCCGTTCATGCCGGAGCCGGCCGAGGCGAGGCCCAAGGCCGGCCATTGGCAGCCGGCCAGCTTGTCCTGCTGGCATTCTTTGGCTCCCACCGGCAAACCTACCCCCAACGGGACGCCCGGGACTTGGCCCGGGCGGGCGGTGAGATGGCCTGCCCGCGCATCATCCGGGCGGCCGCGGCCCGCACCGTCCGGCCATTGAATCCGGCCGAATTCGCGCGCGAGGCCGACGTGGCCCCCAACCCGGCCAATCGCCGGCTTGCCATTTCGCAGGCTTCCGGCCTGGTCCACCGGCTGGGGCCCTATCACAGCAACCCACCAAGCGGCTGGTCCGGACGCCCAAGCTCTATTTCCTGGACGCCGGCCTTTGCGCCAATCTGACCGAGTGGTCTTCGCCTGAAACCCTGGAGTCCGGGGCCAGGTCCAGGGCTATCCTGGAGGCCTGGATCATGGCCGAGATTCTGAAGGGCTGGTGGCGCAACGGCCGCCGGGCGCCGTTCTATCAATACCGCGGCCAAGACCAGAGGGAGATCGACCTTGTGATCGTCGGGGATGGCGCGTTGTACCCGGTGGAGTTCAAGAAAACCGCCTTGCCGGACAGCAGCGCAATGCGCCCCTTCCAGGCCCGGGAACGGTTGAAAATGCCGGTGGGGCAGGGCGGCGTGGTTTGCCTGGCCACCCAGATCTTGCCCTCGGCGGTTGGCTCGTTAAGGGCCGGCCGCCTGCCGTTTTGTGGGGGCGCGGTGGCTGGAGATGCGGCCTAAAGCGGGCGGGCGAAGTTGGCCATGTCGCCGCGCTCCTGCCATCCGTTTTTGGCATAAAAGCCGCGCTGATAGCTCTGGCGCTGGCGGTTATTGATCAGCATGAGCTGGCAGCAGCCGCGGGCGCGGGCCTCGGCTTCCAGGGCGTTGAGCAGCGCCCGGCCGATCCCCTGGCCGGCGCACTCGCTGCACACGAACAGCTCGGAGACGTAGGCCTCGGGCCCGGCCTTGAACAGATAGGGCAGCCAGTGCACGCTGGCGTAGCCGATGACCCGGCCCGAGCCCTCCACGGCCACCAGCACCAGGTGGGCCTCGCTGGCCAGGTCGCGCGCCAAATGGCCGGCCACCAGGGCGCGGCCCTGGGCCTCATCCAGCTCATCCAGCAAAACGAACCAGCCCAGGTTTTTCAGGAGGTCGTAGAGGTCGCCGTGGTCCGCGGGGCGGGCCGGGCGGATGGTGATCTGGTCGGGCATGGTTTCGGCTTTCCGGCCCTGGCCGATGGGATGCGGATTTTTCGCATCAGCCCCTGGTTGCGGTGACTGGCCCAGTGCTCTAGGAGCCTGTCGGAGAAACAGCTCCGGCGGGCTCCTAGGCGGGCCATGGATGGCCCGCCAAATTGGTAGCCCCCAACGGGGGCTACCAATTTGCGTAACTTGCCGGAATTCGCTTCCGGCAAGTTAGCGTCGGGAAAAGCCATGGACGGCTTTTTCCGACAGGCTCCTAGGGCAGCTCCACGCCACCTTTGGCAGCCTTGGGATGAATGTTAGTCCGCCCTGTTTGCCCAGTCAACCGGCGCCCAGGCGGGCGGGTCAGGTCGGCCCCCGGACCAGGTTCGGTTTCGCGCACCGAATCTGGGGCGAAATGCCACAGCGCGGGACGGTATTCCGGGTCGGCGGCAAATCGCCCGGTGCGGCGCATTTTGCACCACCATGCGTAACTAGGCTTAATCAAGGCAAAATGCCCGCAAGGGCCCCGCGTGGCCCATCCGCCGGGCGGCGCAATGCCACAAGCCTCCGTGGCCGCCCGGAGGGGCCCCTTCAGGGTGTTCTGGTGATTATGCTGCTAAATTAAGCTGTTGTGCGCGAGAATCCTGGTGGCACGCCTCCTGCTCTAGGAGAGGGCGTCCTGATCACATTCAACCAACCTGAACCCAGGGAGGTGTGCCATGACGAGCAAGAGCAAGAGCGCCGCCAAGGCCAGGGTGCCCCAGATCTTCAACCTCAGCGACCAGCTCTGCCTGTGGTCCCAGGCCGGGGTGGTGGGCCCCAAGCTGTGCCACAACGCCTTTGACTGCATAAGCTGCTCCTTTGACAAGGCCATGCAGCGCAGGAAGACCCACGGCTGGTATGCCGCCGGCCTGGACCAGCCCATCCCCGAGGGCGGGCTGTGGAGCGAGGAGCGCTGGGCCCGCACCCCGGCCCTGGAGCGCAAGTGCCGCCACATGCTCTCGGGCTGGGTGCCCTCCATGTACTGCATCAACGGCTTCCAGTGCGCCAGTTGCGAATACGACCAGCTCTGGGACGAGCGGGCCCTGGCCGAGCCCACCGACGCGGTGCGCATGCGCAACGTCGCCGGGTTCGACGTGGCCGACGGCTACTACTTCCACAACGGCCACACCTGGGCCCGGGTGGAGTACGGCGGCCGGGTGCGGGTGGGCCTGGACGATTTCGCCAGTTGCCTGTTCGGCCAGGCCGACGCCTTCCGTTTGCCCGAACTGGGCGAGGCGGTGCGCGGCGGCGGGTTGGAGCTGGGGTTCTCGCGCCAGGGACATCAGGCCCGCGCGGTCTGCCCGGTGGAGGGCGTGGTGGTGGCCCGCAACCCCGCGGCCCTGAAGGGCGGCGGATGCGTGAGCGATTCGCCCTATCAGGGCGGCTGGCTGGTGCTGGTGGAGCCGGTGCGCATGCAGCGCGACATCCAGGGCCTGCTGCACGACGAGGCCAGCGTGGACTGGATGGAACAGGAGGCCCAGCGCCTCGGCGACCTGATCAGCGCCGAGACCGGCCAGCGCCTGGCGGCCAGCGGCGGTCACGCCGTGCGCGACATCTACGGCGCGGTGCCGGGCCTGGAGTGGGGCGAGCTGGTGCACGAGTTCCTGCAGCCCTAGGAGCGTGTCGGAGTAATCCTCCGACAGGCTTCCGGGCGGGCCATGGACGGCCCGCCCGGAATGGCGCCAAATCAATTTCTGGCGCCATTCCGAGAGCTTGCCAAAATTCACTTTTGGCAAGTTCCAAGAGGAGAAAGCCATGGATGGCTTTCTCCGACACACACCTAACCCCCGCCCCCATCCGTGGCAATGGACAGCCGGCGGCGCGCCAGGGTGAGGGCCTGGCGCGCCGCCGTCAAACGCGGTTCGCAGCTCGGGCACAGGGCCAGGTCCAGGCGGTCCAGGTCCGGGAGGCCGCCGGAAAAGCGCATCAGGCAGCCGGGCGCCTGGCAGTGGGGCAGGCCCAGGATGTGGGCCGTCTCGTGGAGCGCCAGCTTGGCCAGGCGCTCCAGCATCAGCGCCCGCGGGGCCCGGACGCCGTCATCCCGGTCGCGCAGGCGGTGCAGGCTGACCACCGCGGCCCGGCCGCCCAACTGGGCCTCGCCAAAGACATAGGTGAGGAAGGGCAGGCACAGATCCAGGGCGGTGATGCCCAGCCGCAGCGGCGGGCCGGCCGCGTTTTGGGCTGAATCCGGGGCCGCGTCCTGGGCCAGATCCAGCAGGATCAGGCTGGCGTCGTACTGGCCCCGGGTGGGGGCCAGGCAGTGCTCGGGCGCGGGCCGGGCCGGGGCCACCATGGCGTCCAGGCCGAAAAGCGCCTGGAGGTTGGCGGCGGCCACCGAGACCGCAGTGGCGCTCACCCGGCCCAGGGGCACCACTTCCACCAGGGGCGCGCCATCCTGCGCGGCGTTGTTATGCGATGCCGCCGTCATGAATGCAACCTGCCATCGCCGGCTCGGATTGGCAAGGGGCGCGGGGGCCCGCCTCAGGGGCGGCGCAGGTCAGCCTTCCTGATCTTGCGGCTCAGGGTGGAGCGGTCGATGCCCAGCGCCTCGGCGGTCTGGCTGAGGTTCCAGTCGTAGAGGTTGAGCATGCGCTTGACGTGGGCCAGCTCCACCTCGGCCAGGGTCAGGTCGGCCTGGTCGGCGGCGGCCGGGTGGTTGAGGAAGGTCAGCTTGTCCAGGCCCACCCGGTCGCCCTGGGAGACGATCACCGCCCGCTCGATGACGTTCTTGAGCTCGCGCACGTTGCCGGGCCAGGGATAGGCCTGCAGGGCGCGGCCGGCCCGCGGCTCCAGGCGCGGGGCGGGCTTGCCGGTCTGGGCGGCGAAATGCCCCAAAAAGTGCTCGGCCAGGGGGATGATGTCCCCGGGCCGCTCGCGCAGGGGCGGGATGGTGATGGACAGCACGTTGATGCGGTAGAAGAAATCCTGGCGGAACTGGCCCTGGTCCATCAGGGCGGCCAGGTCGCGGTGGGTGGCGCTGATAAGCCGGTAGTCGCTGGTCAGGTATTGGTTGCCGCCCACCCGCTGGAAGCGCTTCTCCTCCAGAACCCGCAGCAGGGCCACCTGCATCTTTTGCGAGATCTCGCCCACCTCGTCCAGGAACAGGCTGCCGCCGTCGGCCATCTCCAGGCGGCCGCGGCGGGCGCGGATGGCCCCGGTGAAGGCCCCGCGCTCGTGGCCAAAGAGCTCGCTTTCAAGCAAGGTCTCGGTGACCGCGCCGCAGTTGATGGTGACAAAGGGTCCGAAGGAGCGCTGGCTGAGCCCGTGGATGGCCCGGGCCACCACCTCCTTGCCGGTGCCGGTCTCGCCGGTGATCAGCACCGGGGCCGTGGCCGCGGCGGCCTCCTGCACCCGCTCGAACACGGCCAGCATGCCCGGCGACTGGCCCACCAGGCCGGCGTAGCTGAAGCACTCGCCCTCGCTCAGGCGCTGGCGCAGGGCGTAATTTTCGCGCAACAGGTCGCGCTGGGCGCTCATCTTTTGCAGCAGCAGCATGAGCTGCTCGGGGTCGAAGGGCTTGAGCAGGTAGTCGCTGGCCCCGGCCTTCATGGCCTCCACCGAGGACTCGATGGAGCCGTAGGCGGTGATGATCACCACCAGGATGTCGGGGTGCTCGGCCTTGATGCGCCGCAGCAGCTCCAGGCCGTCCATGCCCGGCATCTTCATGTCCACCAGCGCCAGGTCGCAGCCCTGGCCCTCCAGCAGGGCCAGGGCTTCGGGCCCGCTGCCGGCCTTGGCCACCTGGTGGCCGTCCTGGCGCAGCCAGGCGGCCAGGGACTCGCGCATGGCCAGTTCGTCGTCCACCAGGATCACGCTCAGGGGTTGGCTCATGGCTGCACCGCCTCGTCCGGGCCGGCGTCCGGGGCGGACCAGGGCAGCTCCACCTTGAAGGTGGCGCCGGCGCCCGGCCGGCTTTCCACGCTGATCTCGCCGTTGTGGTCGCGGATGATGCCGTAGACCATGCTGAGCCCCAGGCCCACGCCGTAGCCCACCTGCTTGGTGGAGAAGAAGGGCTCGAAGATGTGGGGGATGTTCTCCGGCGCGATGCCCTCGCCGCTGTCGCTGAAGCTGAGGCGCACCACCCGCGCGGCCTGGTCCAGGCTGCCGATGATGTTGAGCCGGCCGCCCGAGGGCATGGCCTCGATGGCGTTGAAGACCAGGTTGGTGAAGACCTGCTGGAGCTGGGAGGGATCGCCCCAGACCTCCAGGCCCCGGCCGGGCACGTCCATGGCCAGGTCGATGTTGCCGAGCTTCATGCGGTGGGAGGTCAACAGCGCCGTGGAGCCCAGCAGCTCCACCACGTCCACCCGGCGCGGGGCGCTGCTGCTCTGGCGGGCGAAGGAGAGCAGGTTGCGCACGATCCTGGCGCAGCGCTCGCCCTCGCTGGCGCACAGGGTCAGGTAGCGCTGGTACTCCGCGATGTCCTTGGCCCGCTGCTTGCCGGCCTTGAGGCTCTTGTTCATCAGTTTGACGAAGTTGAGGATGCTGGCGATGGGGTTGTTGATCTCATGGGCCACCGAGGCCACCAGCTTGCCCAGGCTGATGAGCTTGTCCTCCTTGACCAGCATGGCCAGGTCGTCCTTGATGGCCTGGGTGCGCTGCTCCATGCGCTGGTGCAGGTCGTGGGTGATGTCGCGGAAAAGCTCCAGCACCTGCACCACCTCGCCCTGGCGGTTGAACAGGGGGTAGGTGGAGACGTGGCAGTAGTGGTTGACCCCGTCGGGCTGGGAGTGCTCGTGGATGGCGTGGGCGCTCTTGCCGGTCTCGATGGTGGTCTTCATGGGGCAGGGGTGGTCCGGGCAGTCGCAGGGCGACAGCGACTGGTGGCTGACCTGGAAGCAGTACTTGCCCAGGGCTTCTTGGCGGGAGAGGCCGGCGGAGTTTAGCGCGGCCTGGTTGACGCGCAGGATGCGGAAATCGCGGTCCAGCACCATCACGCCCTCGCTGGTGGCCTCCAGCATGGCCTGGGCGTAGGAGCGCGACAGGCTGACCTCGTCGCGCTTGCTCTCCAGCTCCTGGTAGATGGAGATCAGGTCGTGGAAGAGCCGCGAGGCGGCCTGGCCGATCACCCCCACCGAGTCCGGCTTGCTGGCGGCCAGGTCGTCCAGGAGCTGGCGGTCGTCGGTCAGCTCGATGACCAGGTCCACCTGGTCCAGGTCGAAAAGGGCCGTGCAGTCGTCGGTGGTGAAGATGCCGCGCTGGCGGGCGCGGGTGATGCCGTCGGCGTCCGGGTTGATGTCGGCCACGCCGACGACCTCGGCCTGCAGGCGCTGGAGCAGGCTGGCGTCCAGGAGCTCCAGGGCGGTCAGACAGCGGCGGCCGCCGCCGATGATGGCCATCCGGAGCTTTCGCTCGCGCGCCGGTTGGTTGGCCCTCATGCCCCACCCCGTGCAGAACCTACTAATTATCTATTAATTACTAGAAGTATTATACATATAACCAGCGTCCGAGGCCACCGCCAATCTGCTCCCATGTGAAAAAACCGCCCGTTCCGCCCCCGCGCCTGGCTGCCCCGGCGCGGGCGTCAGCGGTCGGGGCCGGTGGTGGCGGCGGTCACCTTGCGCACCACCAGGCCGAAGCGGTGCATGCGGTTCCAGACCGTGGCCCGGCTGACCCCCAACTGGCGGGCGGCCTGGCTCAGGTTGCCTTTGCTCTGCTCCAGGGCCTCCAGGAGTTCCTGGCGCAGTTTGGCGTCACGGGACGGCCCCCGCGGTGCTGTCCGCTCGGCGACCGCCGGCCCGGCGGCGGCCTGGCCGGCCTCCGGGGTCAGGCCGGGCGGCAGGTGGTGCAGCCCGATCTGGCCCTGGTCGGCCACCACAAAGGCGTATTCCAGGGCGGTGCGCAGCTCGCGCACGTTGCCGGGCCAGTCGTGGCGCACCAGGTGGGCCATGACCGGACCGGAGACCCCGGTGATGGCCTTTCCGGTGCTCTTGACCAGGCGGGCCAGGAAATGATCCACCAGGGCCGGCACGTCGGCCGGGCGCTGGCGCAGGGGGGGCAGGAAGATCGGGATGACGTTGAGGCGGAAGAAGAGGTCGTGGCGGAAGCTGCCGGCGGCCACCATCTCGCGCAGGTCGCGGTTGGTGGCGGCGATGAAGCGCACGTCGGCCTGGACCGGGCGCTGGTCGCCCACCCGCTCGAAGCTCTTGTTCTCCAGCGCCCGCAGCAGCTTGACCTGGCCGGCCAGGGAGAGTTCGCCCACCTCGTCCATGAAAAGCACCCCGCGCGCAGCCTCCTCCAGGCGGCCGCGGCGATGGCGGTGGGCGCCGGTGAAGGCGCCCTTGACGTGGCCGAACAGCTCGCTTTCGAAAAGCGTCTCGCTCAGGGCCGCGCAGTTGAAGACCACGTAGGGGCCCTCGCGCCGGGGGCTGAGGTCGTGGATGGCCTTGGCCACCAGCTCCTTGCCGGTGCCGCTCTCGCCGTGGATCATCACCGGCGCCTCGGAAAGGGCGGCCTTGCCGATGAGGTCGAAGACCTGGTTCATGGCCGGGCTGACCCCCACCATGCCCATGAAGACCCCGTCCTGGGCCAGTTGGCGCGAAAGCTCGCTGATCTTGCGGTCCCGGCGCTCCAGCTCCGAGGTGTCGGCCATTGTCTCCACCGCGCCCAGCACCCGGCCCTCGGCGTCGCGCAAGAGGCTGGCGGTCTTGATGGCCGGCAGGCAGGAGCCGTCCTTGTGGATCAGGGTGCAGGCCTGCTGGCGGTTCTCGGCCAGTCGGCCGCCAAACAGCTCGCACCAGTGCTCCGAGCCCGGCCGGCGGGCGATGGCGCAGGCGTCGCAGTTGAAGACCGTGCAGGGCAGGTCCAGCAGCTCCTCCTCGCTGAAGCCGGTCAGGCGGCACAGGGCCTGGTTGACCAGCTTCACCCGGCCGTGGATGTCCACCACCACCACCCCGTCGCGCAGGGTGTCCAGGATGCGGCGCCAGTTGCGGCCCAGCAACTCAAAGTCCATGGCAACCTCACAGGTGTTTAAACACCTGTAAATATAATCGCCCAAAATAGATAGAGCAATCACTAATTTGTGATTGCACCCGCCAACGCAAATAGGCGATCTTGTAGGAAAAGATATAAATGGCCCGCTACGGCACGCCATTTGCTCCATTGGCCCGGACAAACCTGGCGAACCACTATGCGGTTTTGGGACCGGCGCGACCGGCCCAGGACAAGGATGGAAGCCGTGAAGCTCGACCGCAGAAATTTCCTCCGCCTGGCCGGCGTCGCCGGCGTCGCCGCCCTGCCGGGCGCGGGCGTCGCGCGGGCCGCGCGGCAATACCAGCCCCCGCCCGAGGCCATGGGCTGCCTGGTGGACCTGACCCTGTGCATCGGCTGCCGCAAGTGCGAGCGGGCCTGCAACGAGGTCAACCAGCTCCCCGCCCCGGCCCGGCCCTTTGACGACACCACGGTGCTGGACTTGAAGCGCCGGCCGGACGACCAGGCCTTCACCGTGATCAACCGCCACTACGCCGGCCGCCGCGACGAGCGCAACAACCCCCAGCCGAGCTTCGTCAAGGTGCAGTGCATGCACTGCCAGGACCCGGCCTGCGTCAGCGCCTGCATCGTGGGCGCGCTGACCAAGGAGGCCAACGGCGCGGTGCGCTACGACGTCGGCAAGTGCATCGGCTGCCGCTACTGCATGGTGGCCTGCCCCTTCCAGATCCCGGCCTATGAATACTCCGACCCGCTCACCCCCCGGGTGCGCAAGTGCACCTTCTGCTTCGAGCGCATAGCCAAACCCGGCGGCAAACCCGGCTGCGCCCAGGCCTGCCCGGTGGAGGCCATCACCTACGGCAAGCGCTCGGAACTCATCAAACTGGCCCGGGCCCGCATGGCCGACAACCCCGGCCGCTATTTGCCCCACATCTACGGCGAGCATGAGGCCGGTGGCACCAGTTGGCTCTATATCAGCTCCGAGCCCTTCACCCGCCTGGGCTTCCAGAAGCTGCCCGACCAGCCCATGCCGCAGCTCACCGAGACCATCCAGCACGGCGTCTTCGCCTATCTCTGGGCGCCGCTGGCCCTTTTTGGCATCCTGGGCGGGGCCATGGCCCTGACCGGCCGCAAGGGCCACGGGAAGGAGGACCGCTCATGAGCGGGCATGCCATGCCGGCCCCCTTGCAGGGCCGGGTGCGTTTCTGGAGCCCCGGGGCCCTGGTAATGGCCGCCCTGGCCCTGGTGGGCCTGGTCTTCGTGGCGGCCCGCTATCTGGGCGGCCTGGCCGCGGTGACCAACCTCAGCCAGTCCAACCCCTGGGGCCTGTGGATCGGGGTGGACGTGGCCTCGGGCGTGGCTTTAGCCGCCGGCGGCTTCACCACCGCGGCCCTGGCCCATGTCTTCGGCCGCCACGCCTACGAGCCGGTGGTGCGCCCGGCGCTCTTGACGGCCCTCTTGGGCTACGTCTTCGTCTCCCTGGCCCTGGTGGTGGACATCGGCCGCTCCTGGGCCATCTGGAAGCCGATGATCTTCTGGAACCCCAACTCGGTGCTCTTTGAGGTGGCCGTGTGCGTGATGGTCTACACCACCGTGCTGCACATCGAGTTCATCCCCATCCTGGCCGAACGCCTGGGCCATGTCATCAAGCCCCTGGCCTGGCTGAACCAGCGCCTGGACAAGGTGATGTGGTTCTTCATCATCGCCGGGGTGGTACTCTCGTGCATGCACCAGTCGGGCCTGGGCTCCCTGATGCTCATCGCGCCCACCAAGGTGCACCCGCTCTGGTACACGCCCCTGCTGCCGCTCATGTTCCTCGCCTCGGCCATGGCGGTGGGCTACCCCATGGTGGTGGTGGAGAACACCATCGCCGGCGGGTCCTTCAGCCTCGCCGACGAGTCCGGCCTTTTGGCCAAGCTAACCCGCATCACCATCCTGCTGCTGGGCGTCTACGGCGCGCTCAAGATCGGCGACCTCACGGCCCGCGACGCCTGGGGCTATGTCGGCGACGGCTCGGTGCAGTCCCGGGCCTTCATCGTGGAGATGCTCTTTGGCGTGATCATCCCCTGGCTGATGCTGCTCAGCCCGGCGGTGCGCCGCCGCCGGGCGTGGCTGTTCACCGCATCGTTCCTGGTGGTGGCCGGCGTGGTGATCAACCGCATCAACGTCTTCCTGGTCTCCTTCCAGCCGCCTTATCCGGTGCGGCCCTACTTCCCCTCGGTGGGCGAGATCGCCATCACCGTGGGCTTCATCGCGGCCCTGGTGCTGGCCTACCGCTTCACCGCGTATTTCTTCCCGGTGCTCAGCCCGGCCCATAAGGAGGCCTCAGCATGAACCTCCCCCGGATCAAGGCCCTGACGGGCTGGTTGTTGCTGGCGGCCCTCGCGGCGGGCGCGGTCCTGGCCGCCACCCAGACCACCGCCAGCCAGCCGGCCGCCGCCCCGGCCAAGGGCTACGACGCCCTGGCCGCGGCCCAGAACTGGAAACAGCCCCCGCCGCCGCCACCGGCCAAGGTGGACGACAAGGGAAAGCCCTGGGCGCCGGTGGACCAGGTGGCCGCCCTGGAGCGGGCCCACCAGGTGCCGCCCCTGGTCAAGGACGTGCGCCGGGAGGGTCCGGCCCAGCGCCGCGCCCGCCTGGGCGAGGCCATGCCCAAGCTCAGCGACGTCAAGCACGCCTACCTGGTGCTGGACAGCCCGGTGATTCAGAAAGAGGACAACCAGTACGAGGCGGTGCGCTTCATGCACAAGAAGCACGCGGCCGCGCTGGGCGGCGATTGTTTGCAGTGCCACCACGCCCGGCCGGAGGCGGCCGAGGCGGCCGAGACCACCCGCTGCGTGGCCTGCCACCAGGATTCCTTCAACCCCGCGCTGCCCGGCCGCCTGGGGCTCAAGGCCGCCTACCATCGCCAGTGCCTGGACTGCCACCAGCAGCGGGGCCAGGGTCCGGTGGGCTGCACCGACTGCCACGCCAAGAAGGTGCCCGACCACACCAAGCTGGTCAACCTGCCGGCTAAGCCCGAACCCCAGGCCGTGACCAAGGAGTGCCTGCGCTGCCACCAGGAGGCGGCCGACCATTTGCAACGCGCCGCCCACTGGCTCTGGCGGGGGCCGTCGCCCTTCACCGAGGGCGGCGAGAAGCGCATCGACATGGGCAAGGCCGCCAACACCATCAACAACTTCTGCGTGGCCCTGCCTTCCAACTGGCCGCGCTGCACCTCCTGCCACGCGGGCTACGGCTGGACCGACGCCAATTTCGACTTCAACGACCAGACCCGCATGGACTGCCTGGTCTGCCACGACACCACAGGCACCTATGCCAAGGTGCCCACCGCGGCGGGCTACCCATATCCCCAGCTCGACCTCAAGCCCATCGCCCAGAAGGTGGGGCATCCCTCGCGCAAGAACTGCGGCGACTGCCACTTCCAGGGCGGCGGCGGCGACGCGGTCAAGCACGGCGACATGAACGGCATCCTGTATTACCCCAGCAAGAACTGCGACGTGCACATGGGAGGCATGGACTTCGCCTGCCAGGACTGCCACAAGACCCGCAACCACCAGATCAGCGGCCGCTCCTTGTCGCTGCCGGTGGCCGAGGGCTCGCGCACCTGCCAGGACTGCCACACCGCCAAGCCCCACCACGGCAACTCGCTCTTGGACGCGCACCTGAACCGGCACGTGGACCACCTGTTCTGCGTCACCTGCCACAGCCCAGTCTACGCCAAGTGCCGGCCCACCAAGACCTGGTGGGACTGGTCCCAGGCCGGCCACAAGGAGCGCAAGCCGGTCAAGGACAAGTACGGCGAGCCGGACTACAACTGGCAGAAGGGCGAGTTCCGCTGGGAGGAGAGCGCCAAGCCGGCCTATGCCTGGTACAACGGCACGGTGAAGCGGGTTTTGGTGGGCGACAAGATCGATCCCCGGGCCGTGGTGGACATCACCAAGCCGAAGGGCGCGCTCAAGGACCCCCAGAGCCGCATCTACCCCTTCAAGCTGATGGAGGGCGTCCAGCCCGCCGACGCCAAGGAGAACCTGCTCCTGGTGCCGCATCTGTTCGGGCCGGGCAGCTTCTGGGCCACCATCGGCAAGATCGACCCGCCGGTGCCCCAGGCGGCCATTGACAAGGCCTGGCATAAGGCCTTTACGGACGGCATGCAGGCGGCCATGCAGGCCGATCCGGGCAACAAGGGCCTGAAGCCCTACAGCGGCCAGTATGAGTGGGTCAAGACCCGCATGTATTGGGGGCTGACCCACGAGACCATGCCGGCCAAGGCGGCCTTGGGCTGCGCCCAGTGCCACGAATCCCTGGCCGGCGACCAGACCTGCGGCCGCTGCCACCAGGACAACCGCGCGGTGGACTTCAAGAAGCTGGCCCAGCAGGGCACGGACTTCGCCTGGATGCGCGACCAGGGCCGCGACGTGGGCAAGCTGATCGGCCAGACCGACTACCTGAACTTCAAGGCCCTGGGCTATGCGGGCGACCCCATCACCCACGGCGGGCGCTTCAAGAAGCTGCCCCTGGCCGCGGGCGCCGGGGCGCCGGCCAAGTAGGCCCGGCCTGAAAACCGACCCCTGAACCCCCTCCAACCGGCGGGGCTCCTGCGTGGTGCAGGGGCCCCGCCGCTTTTGGGCGTGGCGTTCAGGCTCCGGCCCCGCCGCGGCCGCGGCCGGGGCTGACGCCCAGTTGCTTCATGCGCTTCCACAGGGTCACCCGGCTGACGCCCAGCAAACGGGCGGCCGGTTCGCGGCGGCCGTGGCTCTGGTTCAGCGCGGCCTGGATGCGCGCCCGCTCGCGCTCCTGGCCCTCGCTATGGCCGCGCGCGGCCTGGATGGGCGGCTCGCACTCGCCCACCAGGTGGGGGGGCAGGTGGGCCGGCAGCAGGCGCTCGCCCCGGCCCAGGACCAGGGCGTGCTCCACCGCGTTCATCAGCTCACGCACGTTGCCCGGCCAGGCGTAGGCCGCCAGGCTGGCCATGGCCGCGCGGCTGACCTCGGGCGGGTTGCGCCCGGCCAGGGCGCAGATGCGCTGCACAAAGGCGTCGACCATCAGCGGGATGTCCTCGCGCCGCTCGCGCAACGGCGGCACCACGATGGGCACCACCGCCACCCGGAAGTAGAGGTCCTCGCGGAAGCGGCCCCGGCGCACCAGGCCGGCCAGGTCCTGGTTGGTGGCGGCGATCAGGCGCACGTCCACCGGGATGGGCCGATGGTCGCCCACCCGCTCGATGACTTTTTCCTGCAACACCCGGAGGAGCTTGACCTGGGTGGCGGCGGGCAGGTCGCCCACCTCGTCCAGGAAGAAATCGCCCCCGCTGGCGGCCTGGAAGCGGCCGATGCGGTCGCGGTCGGCCCCGGTGAAGGCCCCGCGCACGTGGCCGAAAAGCTCGCTCTCCAACAGGGCCTCATTGAGCGCCGCGCAGTTGACCCGCACCAGGGGGCCTTTTCGGCGCGGGCCCAGGGCGTGGATGGCCGCGGCCACCAGCTCCTTGCCGGTGCCGCTCTCGCCCAGGATCAGCACCGAGGCCAGGGAGTCGGCCGCGGCCTTGATCAACTCGAACAGCCGGCGCATGGGCGCGGACTTGCCGATCATGCCCTGGAAGGCCGGGGCCAGGTCCAGTTCGCGCCGGATCTCGTCGATGACCTTGTCGCGGCTGACCACCTCGTTGAGGTCGGTGAGGGTCTCCACCCCGCCCAGCACCTGGCCCTGGCGGTCCTTGAGCAGGGTGGCGTTCTTGAGCACGTGCACCGGGCTGCCGTCCCTGGCCCGCAGCACGCAGCGGCAGCGGCGGATGCCGCCCTGGCTGAAGAGCGCGCAGTGGGCGTCCTGGCCGGCCGCCTCCTTCACGTCCTCGCAGGTGTCGCACTTGAGGATGCCGCACTTCTGGCCCACCAGCTCGGCGCGGCCGTAGCCGGTCAGGGCCTCCATGGCCGGGTTGACCGAGACGATGACGCCCTCCGGGTTGACCACGATCAACCCGTCCTGCATGGTCTCCACGATGGTCTCCCAGTAGTCGCCCAGCTCTGCCTGCATGTGGTTCCGGCCTCCCGTGCCTCGCGTTAAGCTTGCTTTAACAAATTTAACATTGCGAACATTGCTAATGCCACCGATAAACGCCGCGTTCAGCCATGCCGCCGTCCTTATCTTAAAAGCGTAATTAAATCAGAGTAATTTAGATTTGCACGTAAGCCGCGGTGCTTGGCACGTTCATTGAAATGTAAGGGGCGCAGAGGAGACGAGCCATGAGCGCCCACCCAGCCCACCACCCCCCGGACCCACCCCACCGCCTGGACCTGCGCGGTTGCTCGGCCGGCCTGGCGCTCTTGAAGCTGGGCCAGGCCATGCGCGGCGCGCCGGCCGGGGCGCGGCTGGAGCTGGTGGGCAGCGACGCCCGCCTGGCCCGGGACCTGCCCATGGTGGCCGCCGGCCTGGGCCTCAGCTTGGCCAGCCAGAGCCGCGGCCGGGGGGTGTTCCGCTTCAGCCTGGTCAAGGGCCCTGACCCGGGCCAGGGCCCGGACTCCGCAACCAAGCCGAACGATTCCCCAACATCCTTGCAGGAGGAATGACATGTCCGAATTGCTCGCAACCAGCCCCGAAGCCGCCCACGTGGTCGACGCCCGCGGCAGCGCCTGCCCCGGTCCCCTGTTGGAGGCCAAGAAGGCCATCGCCGCGGTCAAGGTGGGCGAGGTGCTGGAGGTGGTCTCCAACGATCCCGGCACCAAGGGCGACATTCCCATCTGGGCCAGGAAGGTGGGTCACGAATTCCTGGGCTACATGGTCGGCGACGGCTGTGAGCGGGTCTTCGTGCGCCGCAAGAAGTAGGGACGTCATGAGCGCCACGGCAACCAAGCCCCCGGTGCTGATCCTGGCCAGCGAGGCCTGCGCCTATCCCGGCGCCAACTCGGTGGGTCAGGCCCATCAGGCCTATGCCGACAACACCTACATCATGCGGGTGCCCAGCCCGGCGGTCTTCCCGCCCCGGTTCTACCTGGACTGCCTGGACCAGGGTTTCGCCGGGATCATCATCATGTCCTGCGGGGTGGAGTGCCCCTATGAGGGCGCCTACCCGGCCCTGGCCCGCCGGGTGGATGAGGCCTTCCAGCTCATGAAGGCCCGCGGCCTGGACCTGCGCCGCCTGCGGCTCACCGCCATCTGCACGGTGTGCAACCGTTCTTTTTTGAACGAAGTAAAGCAGATGACCGGCCTGACCGCGGAACTGGGCCCGGCCCAAGACAACGAGACGGTCCGCGCGGCCTGAGGGCCCGGCGGAGCGTGGAAGGATGTCGTCATGACCAGCGCGCCCGATAAGCGCTTCGACGCCCTGGTGCTGGGCGGGGGCATCGCCGGCCTGCAGGCGGCCCTGGACCTGGCCGAGCAGGGCTACGCGGTGGGGGTGGTGGAGGCCGACGCCTCGGTGGGCGGCAAGATGATCCGCCTGTCCAAGGTCTTCCCCACCCTGGACTGCGCCAGTTGCATCACCACCCCCAAGATGGCCGCCGCGGCCCACCACCCCCGCATCGAGCTGATCACCTACGCCCGGCTGGACGGGGTGCGGCGCGACGGCGCTGGCTTCACGGCCTCGGTCACCCGCCTGGCCCGCTTCGTGGACGAGGACAAGTGCATCGGCTGCCGCCAGTGCGAGTACGCCTGCCCGGTGCTGTTGCCCGACGCCGACCAGGGCGGGTTTGCGGCCAGGAAGGCCATCTACATCCCCTTCAGCAACGCCATCCCCCAGGTGGCCCTGCGCGAGGAGGCCAGCTGCACCTTCTGCGGCAAGTGCGAGAAGGTCTGCCCCACCGGCGCGGTGGACCTCTTGCAGCAGCCCCAAAAAATCACCATCCGGGCCGAGGCGGTGGTGGTGGCCACCGGCTTTGAGCTGATGACCGACTACCCCCAACGCGCCTACGGCCCGGCCGCCGGCCAGCCCAACCTCATCACCTCGTTGCAGATGGAGCGTCTGCTGGCACCCCACGGCCCCTACATGCGGGTGCTGCGGCCGGGCGACGGCAAGGAGCCGGAGTCGGTGGCCTTCATCCAGTGCGCCGGCTCCCGCGACCTGAACCTGGGTGTGCCGTATTGTTCGCGGGTCTGCTGCATGTACGCCATCAAGCAGGCCATGCTGCTCTCCGGCGCGCTGCCGCTGGCCGACCTGACCATCTACTACCTGGACATCCGCGCCTTTGGCAAAAACTACGAGCAGTTCTTCCAGAACGCCAAGGCCATGGGCGTGGAGTTCGTCAAGGCCAAGCCGGTGGTGGTGGGCTCCACGGCAGACGGCGCGGTGCGCCTGCGTTACGAGGACCAGGAGGGCGGCTCCGGCGGGGTGGAGCGCGCGCACGACCTGGTGGTGATGTCCCTGGCCATGCTGCCCGCGCCCGGCCAGGCGCCCGGCCTGGACCTGGGCCTGGCCGCGGACGGCTTCGTGCGCTCGGTCAGCCCCAAGCTGGCCCCGCCGCTCACCGACCAGGCGGGCGTCTTCGCCGCCGGCGCGGCCCTGGGGCCCAAAGACATCGTGGACACCATCGTGGAGGCCGGGGCGGCTGCGGGCAAGGCCGCCGCCTTTCTGGCCGCCCGGCGCGGCGCGGACCGGCCCGCGGCCGCGGCCTGAGCGGGGAGAACGCCATGAGCCAGAGCAAGGAAAAGCAGCCGGCCCCCGCGCGGGTGGGCGTGTACGTCTGCCACTGCGGCGGCAACATCAGCGACCAGGTGGATGTGGAAAAGGTGGCCCATGCCGCCGCCGGCCTCACCGGCGTGGCGGTGGCCCGGCACAACAGCTTCATGTGCTCCGACCCCGGCCAGCAGATGATCATGGACGACATCGCCAGCGGCCGGGTGGACCGGGTGGTGGTGGCCTCCTGCGCCCCGGCCCTGCACGAGACCACCTTCCGCCAGGCGCTGATGCGCGCCGGCCTGAATCCCTACCTCTACGAGCACGCCAACATCCGCGAGCAGGTGAGCTGGGTGCACCACGGCCCCGGCGCCACGGCCAAGGCCGCGGCCCTGGTGGCGGCCGCCGTGGCCAAGGCCCGCGAACTGGAGCCCCTGGAGCCCATCCGGGTGGCGGCCGAGGGCCACGCCACCGTGATCGGCGGCGGCATGGCCGGCCTCACCGCGGCCCTGGAGCTGGCCGGCCGCGGGGTGCGGGTGAGCCTGGTGGAGCGCTCGCCCTTCCTGGGCGGCAACCTGGCCCGCCTGGAGCGCACCTTCCCCACCGGCGAGCTGGCCGCCGACCTCATAAGCGGCCTGGCCGCGCGGGTGCTGGCCGAGCCCAACATCGAACTCATCACCTGCGCCCAGGTCACCGGCTTCAGCGGCTACGTGGGCGACTTCCGCCTCACCGTGAGCCAGGCCCCGCCCAGCGATTTTAGCGAGCTGGACGCCCTGGGCCGGGTGGAGGCCTATGGTCCGGACTGCCTGCCCTTCGTGGGCGTCTGCCCGGCCGCGCCGCCCAGCGAGCCCCGCCAGATCGACCTGCACACCGGCGCAATGGTGCTGGCCACCGGCTTCAGGCACTACACCCCCCCGGACGGCGAGTACGGCTATGGGCTCCTGCCCGGCGTGCTCACCCTGCCCGAGTTCATCCGGCTCATGGCCGCAGCACCGCAGGGCGAGGCCCTGACCTATGCCGGCGCGCCGGTGCGCTCCATCGCCCTGATCCACTGCGTGGGCAGCCGCCAGATTCCCGGCCTGCACGAGCCGCCCGAGGGACGCGAGCTGAACCAGCACTGCTCCCGGGTCTGCTGCACGGCGGCCCTCCAGGCCGCCGGCGAGATCAAGGAGCGCTTCCCGGAGACCACGGTCTACGAGCTATACCGCGACATCCGCGCCTATGGCCGCGGCCACGAGGAGTATTACGTCAACGCCTCCCGGGCCGGGGTGCTCTTCGCCCGCTTCAACCCCGAGGACGGGCCAACGGTGGCCGAGGCGGCCGACGGCGAGAGTCGGCTCACCGTCACGGTCAGGGACACCCTGCTCTCCGGCGAGGACCTGG
>JAZDHW010000264.1:0-3119 GCA_043805555.1 Pseudomonadota bacterium | reverse complement strand
AGTCGTAGGCGGCCTGCTGGATCTCGCGCTGGACAAAGCCGCGCTCGATGGCCTCGGGCGCGCCGCCCAGGGCGTCGATCTTCTGGATGTAGTCGTAGGCCTGGCGCTCGATTTCGTCGGTGAGGTGCTCGACGTAGTAGGAGCCGGCCAGGGGGTCGATGGTGTCGCCCACCCCGGTCTCATAGGCTATGAGCTGCTGGGTGCGCAGGGCGATGGTGACGGCCTCGGTGGTGGGCAGGGAGAGCGCCTCGTCCATGGAGTTGGTGTGCAGGCTCTGGGTGCCGCCCAGGGCCGCGCTCATGGCCTGGAAGGCCACCCGCACCACGTTGTTGGTGGGCTGCTGGGCGGTGAGGCTGCAACCGGCGGTCTGGGTGTGGAAGCGCACCATGAGCGAGCGCGGATCCTTGGCCCCGAAGCGCTCCTGCATCAGCCGGGCCCAGAGCCGGCGGGCGGCGCGGTATTTGGCGACCTCCTCCAGGAAATCCAGGTGCGCGTTGAAGAAGAAGGACAGGCGCGGGCCGAAGGCGTCCACGTCCAGGCCGGCGGCCACGGCGGCCTGCACGTAGGCCAGGCCGTTGGCCAGGGTGAAGGCGACTTCCTGCACGGCGGTGGAGCCGGCCTCGCGGATGTGGTAGCCGCTGATGCTGATGGTGTTCCACTGCGGCACCTCGGCCGCGCAATAGGCGAAGATGTTGGTGATGATGCGCATGGAGGGCTTGGGCGGGAAGATGTAGGTGCCGCGGCTGGAGTATTCCTTGAGGATGTCGTTCTGGATGGTGCCGCGCAGATCCTGGGCCGCCACGCCCTGTTTCTCGGCCACGGCGATGTACATGGCCAGCAGGATTCCGGCCGGGGCGTTGATGGTCATGGAGGTGGAGACCTTGCCCAGGGGGATCTGGTTAAAAAGCGTCTCCATGTCCTTGAGCGAGCTGATGGACACGCCGACTTTGCCCACCTCGCCCCGGGCCATGTCGTCGTCGGCGTCGTAGCCGATCTGGGTGGGCAGGTCGAAGGCCACGCTGAGGCCGGTCTGGCCCTGGTCCAGCAGGTAGCGGTAGCGGCGGTTGGATTCGGCGGCGGTGGCGAAGCCGGCGTACTGGCGCATGGTCCAGAAGCGGCCGCGGTACATGGTGGGCTGCACGCCGCGGGTGTAGGGATACTCGCCGGGCAGGCCCAGCTTGGCCGCGTAGGCCTCGTCGGGATTTTGGGGCAGGTAGAGCCGGTCCACCGGCAGGCCGCTGATGGTGGCGAACCGGGCCTTGCGCTCCGGGCGCTTGGCGACAAGCTTGTCCACCTTGGCCTGCCAGGCGGCGAGTTGCTCGCTAAAGGCGCTCATAATGACTTCTCCTTCCTCAAGAATGCTGCGCGGGGCGTCCCGCCCCTTGCAGCGTCGGATTGGCAAAAGCGCGGTTTTGCCAATCCTCCCCAATTGCTCGCCTGGGAAGGCTCCCAATCTGGCGGGCCATCCATGGCCCGCATGGGCCCGCGCGGCGGCCCTGGTTCCGGCGGAGATGGCTACAGGGGGATGTTGCCATGCCGGCGCGGGGACCGGAAGGTGCGCTTGCTCTTGAGCGCGGTCAGGGCGCGGATCACCTTGCGCCGGGTGTCCTGGGGCTCGATGATCTCGTCGATGTAGCCCAGCTCGGCGGCGCGGTAGGGGCTGGCGATGCGGGCGCGGTACTGGTCCACCAGCTCCTCGTAGGCCTTCTGCTTGTCCTCGGCCTGGTCGATCTCCTTGCGGAAGATGATGTTGACCGCGCCCTCGGGGCCCATGACCGCGATCTCGGCGGTGGGGTAGGCGAAGTTCACGTCCGCGCCGTGGTGCTTGGAGCCCATCACGTCATAGGCCCCGCCGTAGGCCTTGCGGGTGATGACGGTGATCAAGGGCACGGTGGCCTCGCAGTAGGCGTAGATGACCTTGGAGCCGTGGGTGATGATGCCGCCGTACTCCTGCTGCACGCCGGGCAGGAAGCCGGGCACGTCCACGAAGGTGATGACCGGGACGTTGAAGGCGTCGCAGAAGCGCACGAAACGGCTGCACTTGCGGCTGGCGTCGATGTCCAGGCTGCCGGCCAGGAACATGGGGTTGTTGGCCACGATGCCCACCACCATGCCGCCCAGGCGGGCGAAGGCGGTGATCATGTTTTTCGCGAAATGCCGGGCCACCTCGAAGAAGCTGCCCGTGTCCACCACGGTCTTGATCAGCTTCTTCATGTCGTAGGGGGCCTTGTAGTTGTCGGGGATGAACTCGTTCAGCTCGGGGTTGGTGCGCTCGGAGCTGTCGGCGGTCATGATCTGCGGCGGGTGCTGCTCCCAGTTGCTGGGCAGGTAGCTCATGAGCCGGCGGATGTCGGCCAGGCACTCCTGGTCGGTCTTGGCGATGAACTGGGCCACGCCGGATTTCTGGTTGTGGACCTTGGCCCCGCCTAGGGTCTCGCTGGTCACCTCCTCGCCGGTCACGGTCTTGATGACCTGGGGGCCGGTGATGTGCATGTAGCTGGTCTGGTCCACCATGAAGATGAAGTCGGTGATGGCCGGGCTGTAGACCGCGCCGCCGGCGCAGGGTCCCATTATGGCGCTGATCTGGGGCACCACGCCGGAGCTGAGCACGTTGCGCCGGAATATCTCGCCGTAGGAGCCCAGGGAGATGACGCCCTCCTGGATGCGGGCGCCGCCGGAGTCGTTGAGGCCGATGATGGGCGCACCGGATTTCACGGCCAGGTCCATGACCTTGCAGACCTTCTCGCCAAAGGGCCCCGAAAGCGAGCCGCCGAAGACGGTGAAGTCCTGGCTGAAGACGAAGACCGGCCGGTTGTCGATGGTGCCGTGGCCGGTGACCACGCCGTCGCCCATGATGCGCTGCTTGTCCATGCCGAACTCATTGCAGCGGTGCATCACGAAACGGTCGAACTCCTCGAAGCTGTCCTCGTCCAGCAGGGCGGTGATGCGCTCGTGGGCGGTCAGCTTGCCTTTGCCGTGTTGGGCGGCGATGCGTTGTTCGCCGCCGCCCAGGTCCGCCTGCTGGTTGAGCGCGCGCAGTTGTTCGAGCTTTTCGCGGGTGGTGGGCAGTTTGGTCATGGCGTGTCTCCCTGGGCCCGGCGGCCGGCGGAGCGGACCGG
>JAZDHW010000263.1:0-15801 GCA_043805555.1 Pseudomonadota bacterium | reverse complement strand
CGACGACAGCGTGCGCCAGGCCTGGATCAGGCAGATGATCGCCGAGCGCAAGGCCGGCAAGCGCGCCAGCGCCCCGCCGGAGACGGTCGCCGCCCCCGCCGCGCCAGACGCCCCGCCGGCCGGCGGGCCCCTGGCCGCGCGCACCTGCCGCGAGCTGTTGCAGATGATGCCCCTGGGCTTCAAGCCCGCGGCGGCCGAGGGCCTGAAGGCCATCTACCAGTTCGAGGTCAGTGGCGACGAGGAGTTCACCGCCCACCTCAGCATCGCCGAGGGCAAGTGCGCCTATCACGACGGCCCGGCCGAAAAGGCCAGCGTGGTGGTCAAGACGCCGGCCTCGGTCTGGCTGGACATCGCCCAGGGCCGCCTGGATGGCCAGAGCGCCTTCATGAGCGGCAAGTACCGGACCGAGGGCGACATCATGCTGCTGATGCGGCTGAAGAGCCTGTTCGGCTAGCGCAACCCGGCGCCCGCGCGTCCGTCATTCCGGCCCTGTCCCCGCCGCCAGCGGCGTGGATGGGGCCGTCCTTTATCCGGCGGCGCGTGGATCAGGCGGCCAGGCAGGCCAGGGCCAGGCGCAACCCCGGATCCAGCAGGGCGGGCGGGAATGAGTAGTCCGCGCTGTGCAGGGGGGGACAGCCGGCCCCCGCGCCCAGCACCATCAGCGCGCCGGGCCAGCGGGCGGTGAAGGCCCCGAAATCCTCGGACCAGCGGAAGGGCTCGGCGGCTTCCTGGTAATCCAGGCCGGCCAGATCCGCGGCGCGGGCCACGGTCCAGGCCGCGTCGGGATGGTTGCGGGTGGCGGCGAAGCGCTCGTGCCAGGCGATGGCCTGCTCCAGCCCGGCCGCTTGGCAGGCATCGGCGATGGCCGCGGCGGCGGCGGCCTCCAGCTCGGCCAGGCCGGCGTCGCTGTCGGCGCGCAGGGTGGCCAGCAACTCGGCCTGGCCCGGGCTGACCCCAAAGGCCGGCCGGCCCAGACGGGCGTGCACGATGGTGGCCAGGCTGAAGCCCTGCACCCGCGCGGGCAGGCCGGGCAGCTCGGCCAAGAGGCGGGCCAGGGCCAAGGCGGGCGAGCGGCCCTGCTCGGGATAGGCCGCGTGGCTGGCCGCGCCGCTTAGCCGGGCCGCCAGGCCGACAGACGCGCAGTTCATGGCCCCGCCCCGGCAGACCACCCGGCCCAGCGCCAGGCCGGGCAGGTTGTGCAGGGCCAGGGCCCGATCCACCGCCAGGTCATTCAGGCGCGCATCAGCCAAAAAATCCGCCGCGCCGGTCCCGGTCTCCTCGGCCGGCTGACAGGCCAGGAGCACCCGGCCTCGCGCCGGCGGGTTTTGGGCGAAATAGCTGGCCAGGCCGCCCAGGATGGCCAGATGGCCGTCATGGCCGCAGAGGTGGGCCGGCGCGCCGTCGGCGCCGCAGACCGCGTCCAGCTCGGCCCGCCAGAGCAGGCTGGGGCCGGGCGCGGGGCCGGCGAACTCGCACAAGAGGCCGTGGCCGCCCAGGCCGGTGAGGAGGCGGGTGGGCTTCAGGCCGGCCAGGAAGGCGCTCAAAAAGGCGGCCGTGCGCGCCTCGGCCCCCGAGGCCTCGGCCAATGGTTTGAGCCGCGCCAGCAGGTCATGGGCGACGGCCAGGGCGGCTTGCATGCCGGCTAGCCCCGGTAGCCGGCCAGGAAGCGCTCCAGGCGGTCCATGGCCTCGGCCAGGCGGGTGAGCCCCACGGTGCAGGCCAGGCGCACGCAGCCCGCGCCGGCCGGGCCGAAGGCCTCGCCCGGCACCACCACCACCTGCTCCCGGTCCAGCAGCTCCAGGGCGAAACGCCGCCCGTCCCCGCCGATCTGGGCGATGCGCGGAAAGATGTAGAACGAGCCGCGCGGCGGGGCCACGGTGACGCCGGGCATGGCGGCCAGGCGCTCATGGACCAGGGCGCAGCGGGCCGCGAACTCCCGGCGCATGGCCTCCCAGGTGGCCGCCGGCTGGGCCAGGGCCGCGATGGCCGCGCGCTGGCTGACGCTGTTGGGGCAGGAGGTGTTGTGGGTGGTGACGTTGAGGATGGCCCCCACCAGCCACTGCGGCCCCAGGGCCCAGCCGATGCGCCAGCCGGTCATGGCGAAGTTCTTGGAGAAGCTGCCGATCACCAGGGTGCGCTGGGCCATGCCGGGCCGGGTGCGGATGGATTCGTGGGCCACGCCAAAGGTGAGGCGGTCGTAGACCTCGTCGCTGATGACCACCAGGTCGCGCCGGATGGCCAGCTCGGCGAAGGCGTCCAGCACCGGGCCGGGGATGACCGCGCCGGTGGGGTTGCAGGGCGTGTTTAAGAGCAGCACCTTGGTGCGCGGGGTGATGAGCGCCTCCACGGCCGCCGGCTCGGGCACGAAGCCATTGGCCACGTCCGTGGGCGCGAAGACGCAAACGCCGCCACTGAACTCCACGTGGGAGGTGTAGTCCGGGAAAAAGGGCTGGGGGATGATGACCTCGTCGCCCTCGTCAAGCAGCGCCCGGAAGGCCGCGGCCAGCGCGCCCATGCCGCCAAAGGTGACCACGATGTCGCCGGGCGCGCAGCCAAAGCCGTAGCGGCCATTGAGGTCCGCGGCCAGGGCCGCCAGCAACTCGGGATCGCCCTGGCTCTGGGTGTAGTGGGTGTGGCCGGCCAGGGCGTCCGTGAGCGCCGCGCGGCAGACCGGCTCCGGGGTGTTGAAGTCCGGGTCGCCGATGCCCAGGCTGATGACGTCCTCATAGCGCGCGGCGCGCTGGAACATCTCGCGGATCAGGCTGGGAGCGTGGCCGCGCACCGTGCGCGAGAGCGTGTCGGCCATCTCAGGCATCTAGTTGTATCCCAAAAGGCGCGGTATCCAGAGAATTAGACCCGGCCAGTAGGTGACCAGCAGAAGCACCCCGAACTCCAGGGCCAGGAAGGGCATCACGGCCTTGGTCACCCGGCCGAACTCCAGGCCGGTGATGCCGCAGACCACGAACAGGCAGACCCCCAAGGGCGGGGTGAGGAGCCCCACCACGATGTTCAGCACCATCATCAGGCCGAAGTGCAGGGGGTCGATGCCCACCGCCTCGATCACCGCCAGCAGGGTGGGGGCCAGGATGATGATGGCCGCGCCGCCCTCCAGGAACATGCCCACGAAGATCAGGAGCACGTTGATGAGCAGCAGGATCAGGTAGGGGTTCTGGGTCAGGCCCAAGAGCGCGCCGGCGATCTGCTGGGGGATCTGCTCGGCGGTGAGCACCCAGGCGAAGATGTTGGCCATGCCGATGATCAACAGCAGCACCGCTGTGGTGGTGCCGCTGCTGATGAAAATGCCGATCAGGTCGCGCCATTTCAGCTCGCGGTAGACCACCACGCCCAGGAAGTAGGCGTAGAGCACCGCCACCGCCGCGGCCTCGGTGGGGGTGAATACCCCCCCCAGGATGCCGCCCAGGATGATGACCGGGGCCATCAGCGCCGGGCCGGCGGCCAGGAAATCGCGCCAGAGCCGCCTGGGGTTGAAGGGCGTGGTGTCACGGGGGAAGCGCCGGCGCACGGCCAGGATGTAGGAGTAGACCATCATGGACACGCCCAGGAGCACGCCCGGGATGATGCCGGCGGCAAAGAGCCCGCCGATGGAAAGCCCGGTGGTCACGCCCATGATGACCATGAAGATGCTGGGCGGGATGATCGGCCCCATGGTGGAGCTGGCCGCGGTGACCGCGGCCGAGAAGCCGGGGCTGTAGCCCTGGCGCACCATGCCGGGGATGAGGATGGTGCCGATGGCCGAGGCGTCGGCCACGGCCGAGCCGGAGATGCCGCCAAAGAACATGCTGGCCACGATGTTGGTGTGGGCCAGGCCGCCGGGGATGCGCCCCACCAGCACGTTGGCGAACTCGATCAGGCGCTGGGTTGTGCCGCCCCGGTTCATGATCTCCCCGGCCAGCACGAAAAAGGGCACCGCCATCAGGGGGAAGGAGTCCACCCCGGTGAACATGCGCTGGGCCATGAGCAGGAGCGGCTCGTCCAGGAGCCACAGGCCGGTGAGCGCGGTGATGCCCAGGCAGAAGGCCACCGGGAAACCCAGGGCCAGGGTGATGAGGAAGGCCAGGGCCATGGTCAGCGTCATGGCGGCCCCCCTACATTTCCAGGGCCCGGCCGCCGCCCAACACGGGCGTGGCCAGGTCGGCCCGGCTGCCGGCCGGGCTGGGCCAGCCGTCGTGCAGCAGATCCGAGGCGAAGTTGATCACCAGCATGCCCGCGCCCATGGGGATGGAGATGTAGGGCACGTACATGGGCACCTGCATGGCCGGGCTGAGCTGGGTGGCGTTGAAGGCCGTGAGCTGCCAGCCCTGCCAGAAGATCACCAGCAAAAAGGCCATGGCCGAGAGCTGGACCAGGGGGGCCAGCAGGCGGTCCCACAGCGGCTTGGGCAGGCGCTCCACCAGCACCCGCACGCCGATGTGCAGGCCCTTGCGCTGGGCCACCACCGCGCCCAGCATGCCCATCCAGACCATGAGGTAGCGGGCCAGCTCTTCGGACCAGGGCAGGGGCACGTAGACCACGAAGCGGAAGAAGACCTGGGCCAGGACCACGACGGTCATCACCAGGCCCAGGCCCACCAGGCACCAGGAGCAGATCCGGCTCTGCCAGTTGGCGTAGACGTTCAACCAAAAAGATAGCTTGCGCATGCTGCTGGTTTTCCCGGCGTTTGAAAACGCCGGGGGGCCGACAAAGCCCCCCGGCGCGCCGTCCGGCCCCTGGCCGGCTTATGGTTTACTTCTTGATCTCGGCGGACTTGGCCTGGGCCTGCTTGATGTAGTCGGCCACGATGGCGTCGGCCTTGTCGCCCACCTTGGCCTCGGCCGCGGCGGCGGCGGCCAGGGCTTCCTTCACCCACTGCTCGCCGGCCTGCTGCTTGATGAACTCCAGGCCGGCGGGCTGGGCCACGCTGCGGAACTGGCCCATCTCGGCCTTGGTCGGGGCGTAAATCTCCATGCCCTTGGCCTTGAGCTTGTTGATGCCCTCGATGTTGGCCTGCTGGCTGAAGCCGTTGTGGGCCGCGGCCAGGACCTTGGCCGCCTCGGCCACCACCTTCTGCTGCTCAGGCGTCAGGCCGCTGAAAAACTTGTCGTTGATGAAGATGAAGAGCGGCCCGTAGAGGTGGCCGTCCAGGACCATGTACTTCTGCACCTCGTAGAACTTCATGTCGTGGATCAGCACCACCGGGCACTCCATGCCGTCCACCACCTTCTGCTGCAGGGCCATGTACAGCTCGCCAAAGGCGATGGGGGTGGGGTCGGCGCCCAGGGCCTTGACCATGGCCATGTGGGCCGGGTTCTCCATGGTGCGGATCTTCAGGCCCTTCATGTCGGCCGGGCTCTTCATGGGACGCGTGTTGTCGGTGAAGTGGCGGAAGCCGTTCTCGGTGGTGGCCAGGATGCGCACGCCGCTGGCCTTGCGGAACTCCTCGCCGAACTTCTTTGCAAAGTCGCTCTCAAAGAACTCCCAGGCCGCCGGGGCGCTGGTGAACATGAAGGGGATGTCGTAGACCATCGCCGGCTTGAAGAAGCCCGGCACCGGCCCGCTGGCCAGGGTGCCCATCTGCACCGTGCCCATGCGGATGCCCTCCAGGGCTTCGCGCTCGCTGCCCAGGGACGAGGCGTGATAGGCGCGCACCTCGATCTCGCCCTTGGTGCCGGCCTCCACCATGGCCTTGAAGATCTCCACGGCCTTGACCGTGCGGTTGTCGGGGTTGTTGGGGCCGGCGTTGGCCAGCTTGATCACGGTCTTGGCCCAGGCGGAGGTGGCCAACAGCAGCGCCAGCATGACCACCAGGACGATCAACGCGCTCTTTTTCATCTATTTTCCTCGGTGTAACTAGTGGTTAGGTGCACAGGGGCAAATTTTATCAGATTGATTATTATATTTTTACGCCTCAATCCTGTCAATCAACCGCCGCGCGCCTGTCAATCAACCGCCCCGGCCGGAGCCGGCGGCGGCCGATGGCCGGCGGCGGCCAGGGCCTTGAGCGCCGGGGCCAGGTCGTCCTCGGCCACCAGCAGGTAGTCGGTGTCGTGGGTGGCCAGGCTGAAGACGCTGATGCCGGCCGCGGCCAGGGGCGCGGTCAGTCCGGCCATGACGCCCACCAGGCCCAGGTCCAGCACCCCCGCCACCCGCAAGGCCCGCCAGCCGCGCCGGCCGGGCACCCCGGCCGGGACGCGCTCCTGGGCGCAGACCACGGAAAGCTCGCGCTCGCTGCGGGTCAGGCTGACCAGGCCGGGGCCGTCGGCCCAGGCCGGCCAGGGCGCGCCGGCCGCCAGGCGGCAGACGGCCAGGCGGCCGGGCAACAACTCCAGGGTCAGGCCCGTCACTTGTCTTCCAGGCCGGCCATGCGCTCCACCAACAGGGCCAGGCCGCTGTGATCGGCCTCGCCCTGGCCCATGCCGATCAGGGCGTCAAAGAGCTCGGCCACCTGGCCCGCGGCCAACAGCGGCACCCCCAGCTCGCGGCCGGTGGCCAGGGCGATGCCCAGGTCCTTGCGGTGCAGCTTGACCTTGAAGCCGGGCTTGAAGTTGCGCTCCAGGTAGCGATTGCCATGCAGATCCAATATCTTGCTGCCGGCCAGCCCGCCCAGGAGCGCCTCGCGCACCTTGGCCACGTCCACCCCGGCCTTTTTGGCCAGCACCAGGGCCTCGGCCACGCCCTGGATGGTCACCGCGGCCGTGATCTGGTTGCAGACCTTGGCCACCTGGCCGGCCCCGGCCGCGCCGATGCGGGTGAAGGTCTTGCCCATGGCCCCGAACACCGGCAGGGCGCGGGTGAAGGCCTCCTCCGGCCCGCCCACCATGATGGACAGCGTGGCGTTGATGGCCCCCGCCTCGCCGCCGGAGACCGGGGCGTCCAGGGCGGCCACGCCACGGGCGGCCAGGGCCTCGGCCACCTTGCGGGCCGTGGCCGGGGCGATGGTGGACATGTCGATATAGAGCGCGCCGGGTTGGATGGCCTCTGCCACGCCGCCGGGACCCAGCACCACCGCCTCCACCTCGGGGCTGTCGGGCAGCATGGTGACGACCACCGTGGCCCCGGTCACCGCCGCGGCGATGGAGGCCGCCGGGGTCGCGCCGGCCGCGGCCAGGCGCTCCACCGCCGGTTTGGAGCGGTTGTAGGCCTGCACGGCAAAGCCGGCCTTGACCAGGTTTTCGGCCATGGGCGCGCCCATGATGCCCAAGCCGATGAAGCCGACGGTCTCCATGTCCCGATCCCTCCCCCGGCCGCTGCCGGTGCCCAAGAGTTTGGCCCCTGGGCCGGCGGAGCGGCCCATCCTGCCACTATAGCAGACCCGGCCCCCGGCCGCCGACCGGGCCGGGCGACGCGCCGGCCGCGGGGCCTGATATACTGGATACGGGCCGCCGATTTGGTCTGACCAAAACCCCGCCCGGCTGGCCCACGGGGTGGGGTGTCTTTGAAGGACCCCAGCCCGTCATGGGACAGTTCAACCTGGACAAGATCCTGGCCCCGCGCGCGGTGGCCGTGGTGGGCGCCAGCGAGCGCCCCGGCTCCATCGGCCGCGCGGTGCTGGCCAACATCCTGGCCGCCGGTTTCCCCGGCCCGGTCTATCCCATCAACCCCGGCCGCGAGACCATCCTGGGCGTCAGGGCCTATCCCTCCCTGGCCGCGGTGGGCCAGCCCATCGACCTGGCCGTCATCGCCACCGCCATCGCCGGCGCGCCGGAGCTCATCGCCGCCTGCGGCGAGCTGGGCATCTTCGGCGTCATCGTCATCAGCGGCGGCGGCAAGGAGGCCGGCGGGTCGGGCGTGGCCATCGAGGAGCGCATGCTGGCCGCGGCCCGCCCGCATGGCGTGCGCATCCTGGGGCCCAACTGCCTGGGCGCCCTGGTGGGCCCGGCCCGGCTCAACGCCAGCTTCGCCCACGTCATGCCGCCGGAGGGCTCGCTGGCCTTCGTCTCCCAGAGCGGGGCCACCTGCACCGCAGTGCTGGACTTCGCCGTCACCGTGGGCATCGGCTTCAGCCACTTCGTCAGCATCGGCTCCATGCTGGACGTGGACTTCGGCGACCTCATCGACTACCTGGGCGACGACCCGAACACCAGCGCCATCCTGCTCTACATGGAATCGGTGACCAACCACCGCAAGTTCCTCTCCGCCGCCCGGGCCGTCAGCCGGGTCAAGCCCATCGTGGCGCTCAAGGTGGGCCGCTCGGCCGCCGGGGCCAAGGCCGCCCAGAGCCACACCGGGGCCATGGCCGGCGAGGACGCGGTGTTTGACGAGGCCTTCAGCCGGGCCGGCATCGTGCGGGTGGACACGGTGGGCGATCTCTTTGATTGCGCCGAGCTGATGGCCAAGCAACCGCGCCCCCAGGGGCCTAATCTCGCCATTATCAGCAACGCCGGCGGCCCGGCGGTGATGGCCGCCGATCACCTGGCCAGCCACGGCATCGAGCCGCCCCAGCCCAGCCCGGCGACCCTGGCCAAGCTGAACGAGTTCCTGCCGCCCTTTTGGAGCCAGGGCAACCCCCTGGACATCCTGGGCGACGCCTCGCCGGAGACCTTCCGCCGGGTGGCCCAGGTCTGCCTGGAGGCCCCGGAATTCGACGCCATCCTGGTGCTGACCACGCCCCAGGCCCAGTTCCCCAGCCTGGAAAAGGCCGAGGCCCTGTGCCAGGCCCTGTGCCAGGCCGAGTTCCCGGTCTTCACCTGCTGGCTGGGCGGGCAGGAGGTGGCCGCCAGCCGCGATTTCTTCCGCCGGGCCGGCATCCCCACCTATGACACCCCCGAGCGCGCGGTGCAGGCCTTCCTCTACATGCTGCAATACGAGCGCAACCTTGAGGCCTTGCAGGAGCTGCCCTCCAACCTGCCGCGCCAGCTCATCTTCGACAAGGAATGGGCCGGGGCCATCATCGGCCAGGCGCTCAGCGAGGGGCGCGGGCTCTTGGCCGAGACCGAGTCCAAGAACCTGCTGGAGAGCTACGGCATCCCGGTGACCCCCACCCGGCGCGCGCCCACGGCCGCAGAGGCGGCGGTGCAGGCGGCCCAGATGGGCTTTGCGGTGGTGCTCAAGCTGGACAGCCCGGACATCACCCACAAGTCCGACGCCGGCGGCGTGGCGCTGGGCCTCACAAGCGAGACCGAGGTGCGCCAGGCCTTTGAGCGCATCATGGCGGGCGCCAGGGCCTACGACCCGGCCGCCCGCCTGCGCGGGGTGACCGTGCAACCCATGGTGCGCCGCCAGGGCCTGGAGCTGATCCTGGGCGTGAAGCAGGACCCCGGCTTCGGCCCGGTGATCCTCTTCGGCATGGGCGGGGTGGCGGCCGAGGTGTTGGGCGACCGCGCCATCGGCCTGCCGCCCCTGAACCGCCTGCTGGCCCGGCGCATGATCGAGCGCACCAAGGTCAGCCGGCTCTTGAAGGGCTATCGCAACCTGCCGGCCACCGACCTTACCCTTTTGGAGGAGGTGCTGGTGCGCCTGTCCCAGCTGGTGGTGGACCACCCCGAGATCATCGAGCTGGACATCAACCCGCTCCTGGCCCACGCCCAGGGCTGCGTGGCCCTGGACGCCCGGGTGGTGGTGGCGCCCGCGCCGGTGGCCGCGCCGCTGCATCTGGCCATAAGCCCCTACCCGGCCCAGTTCGAGCGGCATCTGACCACCAGCAACGGCCTGAAGATCTTCGTGCGCCCCATCCGGCCCGAGGACGGCCCGGCCATGGCCGATCTGTTCAAGGCCTTCAGCCCCCGCACCGTGTTCTGGCGCTTCGGCCGGGTGCTCACCCAGATGCCGCCGGACCTGCTGGCCCGCTTCACCCAGGTGGACTATGACCGCGAGATGGCGCTGGTGGTCATGGCCGAGGGCCGCGAAGACCAGGAGCTGTTGGCCGTGGGCCGGGTGGCCGGCCAACCCGGCCTGGCCCAGGCCGAGCTGGGCCTCAGCGTGGCCGACGCCTGGCAGGGCCGGGGCATCGGCCAGCGCCTGATGGCCAGCCTGGTGGAGGTGGCCCGCGGGCGCGGCTTCGCGCGGGTGGTGGGCATGGTCAACCCGGCCAACGCGGTCATGGTCAAGCTGACCCAGGAGCTGGGCGGCAGCCTGGAGCCTTTGCCCGACGGCTGGCTGCGGGCGACCATCCCCCTGGGCAATTCTGCCGCCTAGGTGTGTGTCGGAGAAAGCCATCCATGGCTTTCTCCTCTTGGAACTTGCCAAAAGTGAATTTTGGCAAGTTCTCGGGATGGCGTTAAATTTAATTTGACGCCATTCCGGGCGGGCCCTCCATGGCCCGCTCGGAAGCCTGTCGGAGGATTACTCCGACAGGCTCCTAGGACCCGGCCGCCCGCCCGGCCGGCGCGCCGCCGCCCACGCTAACCATCGCCCGGCTGGGGGATCGATTTCGTGATTCTGTACACCGTCATCATGGCCGGCGGCAGCGGCACCCGCTTCTGGCCGGCCAGCCGCCGCCAGAGGCCCAAGCAGCTCCTGGCCCTGACCGGCAGCCGCACCCTGTTGCAGCAGACCGCCGACCGCATGGCCCCCCTGACCCCGCCCCAGCGGGTGCTGGTGGTCACCGGCGCCGACCACGCCGCCGGGGTGATGGATCAACTGCCCCAACTGCCCAGCGGCCAGGTGCTGGCCGAGCCCCAGGCCCGCAACACCGCCGCCGCCGCCGGCCTGGCCGCGGCCTGGGTCGCCCGGCGCGATCCCGCGGCCGTGTGCCTGGTGCTGCCGGCCGACCACCTGATCACCGACGAGGCCCTGTTCCTGGCCACCCTGGAGCGGGCCGTGCGCGCCGCGCGCGAGAGCGACGTCCTGGTCACCCTGGGGCTCACCCCGCGCTACCCGGCCACCGGCTTCGGCTACATCGAGACCGGCCAGTTGCTGGACGCCGCCGCGCCCCAGATGAGCCGGGTGGCCGGCTTCCATGAAAAGCCCGACCTCCTCACCGCCCAGGCCTACCTGGACGGCGGCCGGCATCTGTGGAACTCGGGCATGTTCGCCTGGCGGGCCGAGGTGCTTCTGGCCGAAATCGCCCGCCTTCTGCCCGACCTGGCCGCCGGCCTGGCCGAGCTGGCCCCGGCCCTGGACACCCCGGCGCGCGAATCCGCCCTGGCCGCCATCTACCCCCGCCTCCCCGCCATCAGCGTGGACCACGGGGTTTTGGAGAAATCCGCTCACCTCAGGGTGGTCAAGGCCGACTTCGGCTGGTCCGACCTGGGCTCCTGGGACGCGGTGGCCGAGCTGTGGGACCAGGACGAGGCCGGCAATTGCTGCCAGGAGGGCGGTGTGGTGGCCATCGAGGCCAGCGGCAACGTGGTGGCCGCCCAGGGCCGCACCGTGGCCCTGTTGGGCGTCCGGGACCTGGTGGCCGTGGTCACCGACGACGCCCTGATGATCCTGCCCCGCGACCGCTGCCAGGACGTGCGCCTGGTGATCGAGGCCCTCAAGGGCCACGGCCGCGACGAACTCTTGTAAGGAGTTCCACCCTTGGAGTGGTTGCACGACCTGGTGGCCTGGACCACCCATTTCGCCCAGACGCCCTACGGGGCCTGGGCGCTATTCGCCATCGCCTTTGCCGAGAGCAGCTTTTTCCCCATCCCGCCGGATCTGCTGCTCATGGCCCTGGCCGCGGTGGACCCCGAGCGCAGCCTGTGGTACGCGACCATCACCACCGCCGGCTCGGTGCTGGGCGGCATGTTCGGCTATTTCATCGGCCTCAAGGGCGGCCGGCCGCTCCTCTTGCGCCTTTTTAAGCCCGACAAGGTGCAGGTGGTGGAGGACTACTACCGCCGCTACGACGTCTGGGCGGTGGGCATCGCCGGCCTGACCCCCATCCCCTATAAAATCTTCACCATCGCCGGCGGGGTCTGCGCCATCAACTTCCCCCGCTTCGTGGCCGCCTCGGCCGCCAGCCGCGGCCTGCGCTTCTTTGCCGAGGGCCTGCTCTTCTGGTTCTTCGGCCCCCAGATCCAGATCTTTGTGAAGTCTTATTTCGAGGTCATCACCATCGTCTTCGCGGTGCTTTTGGTGGGCGGCTTCTACCTGCTCAAGGTGATGGGCAAGCAGGCCCACAAGCACCATCAGAAGCAGCAGCAGCAAAACCAGGGCCAATGATGCTGCCGCCCGGCCCGCTGCCGCTGCGCCCCTGCTGCCTGACCAAGGTCTGGGCCGCGCCCGAGCTGCCGCCACCCTATGGCGCGCTCACCGGCTGCGGGGCCAAGACCGGCGAGGTCTGGCTGATCAGCGACCGGCACCACATCACGCCGGTGGCCGCCGGGACCCTGGCCGGCCTGGGCCTGGATGAGGTCGTGGCCCGCTGGCCCGAGTGGGTGCTGGGGCCGGGCCGCACGGGCGGGCTGCCCATCCTGACCAAGCTACTCAACGTGGGCGACTGGCTCAGCGTGCAGGTGCATCCGGACGACGCGGACGCCCGCCGCCTGGAGGGCGAGCCCTGGGGCAAGAGCGAATGCTGGGCCGTGCTGGCCGCCCTGCCCGGGGCCGAGATCGTGCTGGGCCTCCAGCCCGGCGCGGACCGGGCCGCGGTGGCCGCCGCCCTGGCCGCCGGGCGTCTGGGCGAGGTGCTGGCCCGGGTGCCGGCCCGGGCCGGCGACACCTTCCATTTGCCGGCCGGGGTGGTGCACGCCACCGGGCCGGGGCTCTTCATCTTCGAGCTGCAACAGGCCAGCGACGTGACCTACCGCTTCTATGACTGGGACCGCCCCGGCGACGACGGCAAGCTGCGCCCCCTGCACCAGGACCAGGCCCTGGCCGTGATGCACGCCGACGGACCCGGCGAGCCGGCCGCGCCGCGGGCCATCCCCGATCCGGCCGGCCGGGTGGAGCTGTTGGCGGAAGACCCCCATTTCGCCCTGCTGCGGGCGGAAGTAATCTCCGCCTACCGCCCCGGCTTCGGAGGCCAGCGCCTGCGCGGGCTCTTCGTTACCGCCGGCCAGGGCTTCATCGCGGCCGAGGGCCACGCCCCCCAGGCCATCGCGGCCGGCCAGAGCTGGTTGATTCCGGCCGGTTTGACCGGCGTGGAGATCGCGCCCGCGCCCGGCCACAGCCTGAGCCTCATCGAAAGCCTGGCCTGAAAGGGCTGGACCACGCAGGAGCCCCCCTGCTACCATCGGTGCAGCAAGTCATCCATCAATCGGCGATTCTTGCCCTCAGGAGGAGAGATGCAGGCTAACATCTTCCGCGAATACGACATCCGCGGTCTGGTGGACCAGGAAATCAGCGACCAGGACGTCATCACCCTGGGCCGCTCCATCGGCACCTACATGGAGAGCCACGGGGTCAGGCGCATCACCCTGGGCCGCGACTGCCGCCTGAGCAGCGACAAATACCGCGACCTGCTGCTGGAGGGCCTCTTGGCCACCGGCCGCCAGGTGCTGGACGTGGGCACCTGCCCCACCCCGCTCCTCTATTATTCGGTTTGGCACTATGAGGCCGAGGGCGGCGTGATGATCACCGCCAGCCACAACCCGCCCCAGTACAACGGCTTCAAGGTCCTGGCCGGCAAGAGCACCATCCACGGCCAGGAGATCAGGAAGCTCTACGACATCGCCGTGGCCGGCCGGTTCGCCAGCGGCCATGGCGCCGTGCGCTCCGAGGAGATCGTGGACCCCTACATGGATTACGTGGCCGGCAACATCAAGCTGGCCGGCCCCTTGAAGCTGGCGGTGGATTCCGGCAACGGCACCGCCGGGCCGGTGGCGGTGCCGCTGATGCAGCGCCTGGGCATCGAGGTGATCCCGCTCTACTGCGAGATGGACGGCCGCTTCCCCAACCACGAGCCCGACCCCACCGTGCTGGAGAACATCAAGGACCTGCGTAAGGCGGTGGTGGACAATGGCCTGCGCGCGGGCATCGCCTATGACGGCGACTCGGACCGGGTGGGCGCGGTGGACGAGCAGGGCCAGCCCATCTGGGGCGACATGCTGCTGGCCATCTTCGCCCGCAGCATCCTGAAGGACCATCCCGGCGCGACCTTCATCGGCGAGGTGAAGTGCTCGAAAAACCTCTACGACGACATCAGGAACCACGGCGGGACGCCGGTGATGTGGAAGGCCGGCCACAGCCTGATCAAGCAGAAGATGGCCGAGACCGGCGCTCTGTTGGCCGGCGAGATGAGCGGCCACATGTTCTTCAAGCACCGCTGGTTCGGCTTTGACGATGCCATCTACGCCAGCCTGCGCCTGGCCGAGCTGATGTCGGCCAACCCGGCCCCGCTCTCCACCTGGCTCAGCGACCTGCCCCGGATGGTCAGCACCCCGGAGATCCGGGTGGACTGCCCCGACGAGCTGAAGTTCAAGGTCGTCGAGCAGGTCACCGCCAAGATGCGCAAGGATTACGAGGTGGTGGACGTGGACGGCGTGCGGGTGACCTTCCCGGACGGCTGGGGCCTGGTGCGCGCCAGCAACACCCAGCCGGCGTTGGTCATGCGCTTCGAGGCCCAGAGCCAGACGCGGCTCGAAGAAATCCAGGCCCTGGTGGAGGGCGCGGTCAAGGACGCCCGCGACCGCGGCTAGGCCAAGCTGGGGGCCTACAGGTTCATCAGACTGAAATAGCTGGTCTGTTCTTCGTAGGGGCGGGGTTTATCCCCGCCCTCTTTTTTGGGGAAGGCATGAAGGTGAGGACGGCGGCAAACCCGTCGCCTCCCTGGCGGCCGGCATCCAGGCCTCGGCCGTCCTCACCTGCACAAAGGACAACGGGGGTTTGCCGCGTCGCAAGCCTGCCGGGTTGCTCCTCGCATCTATGACAGGCGTCTGCAATATGCGCAAGTTGCGCAGGCCGGGCGTTCGACCGCAGAGGGTCGGGCATTGGCCGTCCGGCCTGCGCCGGGCTCAACCCAGCGTGGGGTCGTGCACCTTGCGGTAATAGGAGTGCGAGGCGTAGACCGCGGCCAGCGGGTTGTGGCCGGTCACCCGGTCCTTGACCGCCAGCACCGTGGTGGGCGCGCCGGCGTGCATGAAGAACATGGAGTCGTGGCCCACGCACAGGCCCAGGAGCACGTTGAACTGGGCCCCGGACTCGGCCAGCAGGCGGGCCTGGAACACCGGGTTGCACATGCTCTCAAAGCCGCCCTGGTGGATCTTGTCCTCGTCGCCCAAACCTAGGAACTCCTTGGGCGTGGCCCCGGCCTTGCAGGAGACCGAGACCACCTCGAAGCCCTGGTCCTTGAATATCTGCTCCACCAGCCCGGCCTCGTAGGTCAGGCCCACGCAGAAGGCCAGGCCCAGGCGCGCATAGCCCATGCGGCGGGCGAACTCGCAGATCTCCACGATGCGGGTCTTGCTGGGCTGCATGGTGTAGGGGCGCTGGTGGCGGTTTTGGTAGCAGGCCGCCTCCTGCAGCGAGGCCTGGCGGGCGAACTCGCGCAGGCGCTCCTGCTCGTAGGCCTGGTTGGCCTCATCCAGCACCGGGCTCTTCTTGACGGTGGGGCAGGCCCGGGCCGCCTTGCCCTCGGCCGGGTCCATGCAAAGCTTCTCCCGCGCGGGCAGGCCGCAGGCCGCACAGGCCGGACCGGTTCCTTTGCTCTTCTCGCTCATGCTCATTCCTTTCCCAGGTGTGTCAGCGGCCGCCGTAGCGGTAGCGGGCATAGCCCTTGGTGCGGCCGCGGCGGTCGCCCCGCCCGCCGCCCCGGCTGTAGCCCCCACCGTGCCCCCCGCCGCCGCCGGAAAGATCGCTGCCCTCCCCCCTGCCCCGTCCCCGGGCCAGGTTGGCCAGGCCCCCGGCGTTGTCGCCGTTGTTGCTGCCGCCGCCGCGGGAGTAGCGTGAGTTCCTGCCGCCGCGCCCGCCGCGCCCGCCGCGCCGGCTGCGCCCGCCGGC
>JAZDHW010000262.1:0-24143 GCA_043805555.1 Pseudomonadota bacterium | reverse complement strand
ACTTGGACAGGCAACTGCCAGTGAAACAAAAAACACCAGCCCAAAAACGGCGGCCTGATCTCAAAAACTGCCAAAAATATAGATAACTAACCGTTTTCATAAGATCATTATTGGCCGCTTCGCCTGTCTTGGACAGCAATGTTTTGAGGTATTGCCGGTCCATCAAGGCCATCAATTCCAACTCGTAGGCCGCAAGGCCGGCTGGCCTGTGGCACAGCGATGAACGCCTGACACCCGCCAATCGGCTCCGCCGGACCAGTGACAGCTTCCAGTGCTCAGGCTCGATCATCCCTGGCCACTCCGGCCCGCTCAATGATCGCGCTTCCTGGAGAAACGATCTCGCGCCACCTTCAGCCGTCCGATACACTTATACAATTTGGGCCCTAATTCACCCTGTTCAGGGTTAGGCCGGCGTCGTCCATTTTGGAACAGTATAGCCGTCCCCTCGGCAAGACCTCCTTCCAGGCATGTATCTGGCCGGAATGAACCTCGAACTGGCTGGTGATCCCGGGAATGGTACGCTCTCGCCGGATCGCAGCGATTGTCACCTTGCCTTTCAGGATGCGCTGTGCTCCTTTCGCTCTAGGCTCATGGCCGGCTCCCTAGACTTCATCCTTCAATGAGCAGAACACTCTGATGCCCACATTGCCAGTTTTCGGAGGCCTCCTCACTCTCCAATGGCAGTTCGACATCAAGGAGCAAGGATACATCCATATCATGGACCGTCTCATCGCTGGCGACCGTTCCAGTGTAAGTGGAATGCATTCCGGCAAAACCTGCTGTTGTGCGAGGATAGCCACGGTCGAGAGGCTTATACTGAACTGCTGCATGACGAGAAGGCGACCGGCACCGCCTACTTCATGATCTGTCCGACTGGTTCGCACGGAATCTCTATGAGGTAAGCCTTGATGCCCGTCAAGGTCAGCAGCTTCTTCGCGCGGGTATTACGTACGGGTCGTCATCACTCATGTATGTGCGCAAAACATGCCAGCGAACCCACACCCGCCCTGCACCGATGCCTACAGCCCATTATTAAACAATGGACCTCCAGGCGAGTAATACACGACAAATATTAGCAAGGGTAGAATTTTGTCATACGTTTTATCATTCTTGGTAACGCCTTGCGGCCCATCGGAATATATAATTTTCAATTAAATACTTGGAATACCCATTTTTTAACCTAAATCTGGCAATGGGCGAATAAAATTTTGCCGCCAATTTTATCAGTTTATATTTGAAAGTGTTGCCAACTGTAACTTTGAATACTTTATTGTCGATGAAATATGAACAAATTTGCATCATGTCTATATTCGCTGCCTGTTCATCACTGTACCAAGGCGCCCTATAATCTCCTTCGGCCTCAGTGTTGGCCCATTGCTCTAAACGCTCTGGTTTTTGATATCCGTTTGCCAAAGCCAAATCGTAAAGCTTCGTTCCTGGCAGAGGGCGGAACTTGTTAGGAATAAAAATGAGTGCGCGCGGGTTTTCTTTCACTAGTTTAAGCATTAACTGTTGGCTGAGACGTAAATCTTCACAAGACTCCCCAGGCAATCCTACTATCCAGTTGTACGCAGCCAATATCTCCGGATGGCGAGCCATCTTACGATTAACCTCCACGATGTTGTCCACCGTGCAGTTCTTGTTGATGAGATCGAGGATCCGTTGAGAGCCAGATTCGGCGCCAATGTGCATAATGTCTGTACCAGCTTTGGCCAGACGATTTAAAAAATCATCACTCATTTTCATTATTTCGTTTATACGCGCTCCCCTGAAACCTAATTTAACATTAATACCTCGCCTAGTAATTTCAGAGATAACTGCATCAACGTGTTCCAAATTCACAAATGAATCATCATCAATGAAATATATATAATCAGCACCATAAACGCGATTAACAAATTCTATATGATCCACCACCTGCGCAACCGGGAGAGTCACATATTTGACCTTCATGGGACGATATTGCGCTGGCGATGAACAAAAAGCACACTGGTATGGGCAACCTAATGCGCTGTAAAGCGGAAATATTTTTTGCCTGCTATCCAATTGACCGTATCGATCAAGGTCTTTTTCAATCAGATGGTAAGGAATATCCCGATAATCAATCAATTCGAAAGAAGGTTCAGGTGCTACTGTGACCACTTGGCCCTGCGAACGATAACTCAAACCGCCTATTTCGGCCAATGATGCGGAGCCAACGTCGCCATTCAAATGCGACGCCAATCTCCAAAGAGATTTTGATCCATAACCAGAAACTACGTAATCTACGCTGGGTTCAGAGAGCACTTCTCTGGAATTGAACGTTGCGTGGGGCCCTCCCCAAACAACCTGCAAATCCGGGCGGACTTCTTTCACCAAACGTGATATTTCAAGGGCGTTGATGATGGGTGAACCGGTCAAAACGCTTATACCCACAAGCAGGACATCGGCTTTGAGCAGTTGTCGCAGCCTTTCCCGCCAATGTCCGGGCTCCAAGCGGATATCGAGAATATCTATTTCATACCCATTTTTTAAACAATCAACTGCGGCATAGAGCAGGCTGAGTGGAAGATGACGTACTAATGAGCCCGACATACCCAATTTGGGATAAACGAGTAAAATTCGATTTTTGGGCATGTTGATCAGTTCTTTGTCTGCTTTGAGATGAACATTTGCTGATAGATTTTTGTCAGGGGCATAACCAGTAAACCTGCCACGCAAATAAGGACGAAGGTCGAAGCGGAAATTTGCAGATATATTTGCATGGCCGTGGTTATTATGGCCATGGAACCCGCCAGCATAATTAGCAGGTTCATAACCACAGCCATAGCTAGAAATATGAGGACCAAGCGATAGGGTTGAAAAAGGTTTGTGATTAAAAAAACGTATGCAAAGGTGCGGATGGCATCGCGCAATAATGAGACTTTTGAAGACCCCACCCTTGTGGAATAGTCGATTGGAACAAAACAAACGCTTCTGTGCAACAGCAAATAGATTAACGTCAAGGAAGTAGTGAACGAAAAGGTCGGGCATAGCAGCGGACGATAGCTCAAGATGTCCAACTTGTGGAATACTCTAAATCCACTGTTAAAATCTGGAGACCGTACGCTGGTGAAATAATAAATTATGTAGGCCAGTATTTTCCGGAAAAGCAGGTTGGCACGGGCGGTGTTGTGGCGTTCCCAAATGCGCTGGCCGACCACCATATCGTGCGACCCCACCATCTCGATCATTTTGGGAAGCATATCGATGGGATAGGTTCCGTCGGCGTCCATGATGGCTATAACTGGATACCGCGCAACGCTGATGCCATTCATGATGGCATTACCGTAGCCCTGGTTAATCGGGTGTGATAAGACCATTGCTCCATTGTCGAGGGCTTCCTGGGCAGTAGCGTCGGAAGAGCCATCATCTACCACAATGATTTCAAAATTTAGGCTCAACCCTTCCAGCGCCTGCCTTGTGTCGCTGATCGTCTGGCCTACGGCTTTTTCTTCGTTTTTACAAGGGATTACCACAGAAATAGCAGAGATGGGCTCCTGCAGGTGTATAAGCCCTCTGTTTGTTTGGTCACTCACCGCTAACCTCACATAACTCGGCCAGGCAAGGTTCAGGGTTTATACGCCATGGCGATTAGTTGGTATCCGCCTCGATACAAGTTCAACCGAAACAAATTATAGAGGAAAGCGCTTATAACTTTTTGGCCGGGCCCATAGCCCTTGGGGGAGAGAAACGCCTGGCACATCCTATCAGGCCAAAAATTGATAAGATGTTTGTAAAGATTGAAAAATGGAAAACCCCACCGCTGCAGGAGAAGTGATTTTAAGCCCTGCCGGCGCAACATCTCGTCAATCTCATCCACACTGAAGTGGCGGTGATGTCCAACTCTCCGGTCGATCTCAAAGACCGGGCCACAAGGCACGGATAAGAATAACCAGCGGTCAGTCATGGCTGCCAAGCGGGCAATGGCGTCGAAGGGATCTTCACAGTGTTCAATGAGCTCCATGCAGACAACGGCGTCGAAGCGTTGGTCCAATGTCTCGTGGTTCAAATCCAACACTTTGAACTCGACTTCTGGCATTATTTTACGATTGGCTTGAATGATCTCAGTGGAGACGTCCACGCCAACAAGAGTGCGTATTCTCAACCGTTGCCTGACTTCGGCCAGGAATAGCCCGTTGCCGCAGCCAACGTCCAATAGTGACTCAATGGGCAACTTCTCCATCCGGTTTAAAATGATCCGACGCCTGGAACGCGGTGCTGGAGAAAAACGCGCCATGTCGTCCCATTGGGACCAAGCCTGGTTGTAAAAAGTAGTCAGGCCATGCCTGCATTCCGGCATTGCGCACTCCAGTTAATAAACTGCAATATTCCGAGCAATACGAATCCGCCCTCAACCTCCCGCCTCTGGTGTTGCCGCCAAAATGATTTCACCTCCCGCCAGTTAAGACCATCCACCTCGCGGGCTGCACGTTCCAAATGGTCGGCGAAAACCTCCTGCATGGGCCCTGGTTCGCGAAACCACTTGTCCACCGGAGGCAGGAAGCCAGCCTTGGGTCGATGCATCGCCTCGGGGGGAGCGAACGGCCGAAGGACGTCGCGGAGAATGCGTTTTCCCTGCCTTTTGAAGAGCTTAGCCTCGTCGGGCAGGTTAGCTGAGAATTCTACCACAGATTTACTGAGCAGTGGCACCCTTATTTCCAGGCCGTGCGCCATGCTCATGCGGTCCACTTTGGCCAGGATACTGGGAAGATGGAACATCAAGTCGGCATGCTGACAGGCGGTGAGATAGGAGCGGTGCTGAGGCACCTCGGCCATGTAAGCCACATATTCCTCGACCGGATCCTGCCCGCGCACGGCTTGCCAAAGCCCGGGATCGTATAGCCTTGTTTTGAGTGGATTGGACATAATGCGGCGAAAACAGGCATGGTCCCTGCAATGGCCTTCCTCGGCCGCCAGGACCAGGCGCTCCACCACCATGCGCCATCCGTATCGTCGGTCGTCCGAGGGCAGCCGACATGCTGCACGCAGGATCGCCCGGCGAGCCGGACTGGGGATCATGCGCACCCAGGGGGTGACTCTAGCCGCACGATAGGTGTCATAACCGGCCCATAGCTCATCACCGCCATCGCCAGACAGACACACTTTGAGGCTACGACTGGCAAATCGGCACAGCTGGTAAAATGGAAAACAAGAGGCGTCGGCAAGCAATTCACTCATGGCTGCCAGGGTGTCAATAATTTCCTGCTCGGTCCAGGTAAAACGTACATTCTCCCCTGTGCCGCCTAAACTGCGCACATATTGCTGCGCGGCTTCGGTTTCGTCGAAGCGTGCTTCGGAAAACCCTAGGGTGACGGCCAAAGGTAGCGAACCAGCGGCCTTTGCAGCCTGCGCCACCGCGAAGGAATCCAGTCCGCCCGACAGAAACAGACCCAGGGGGGCATCGGAAACCATCTGGTTGCGGACCGCCCGCTTAAGCAAATCGCACAGAAGGTCGACTTGATTCGTGGCATAGTGCGTGGGTTCCGGGCCGTAATCGAGACGCCAATAACGGCCTTGGCGCACACCGTCCTGGTCCATGCACAGCCAGGAGCCGGCTGGCAGTTGCCGCACATTTAGCAACCCGGTGCGCGGCGCCGGCAGGTAGTTGAAAGTGAAAAAGGCGTCGAGGTCGGCCGCCTCCACCGGCGGGCTGGGGTGTCCGGGGCCAAACAGGGCCAGCGGCTCTGAAGAGAAGCTTATCTCATGGCCCGCGTGGTGGTAAAAAAGCGGCTTGACCCCTAAGGGGTCACGTACGAGGAACAAGGCCCCGCGGCGCACGTCATACAAGCCAAAGGAAAAAATGCCGTCCAGCTTTTCCCAGCATTTTTCGCCCCATTGTTCATAACCATGGATGATGACCTCCGTATCCGAACGCGAGCGAAATACATGGCCGCATGATTGCAATTCGCTTTTTAATTGCTGAAAATTATAAATCTCACCGTTGTAGGTAATCCAAACTGTGGAGTCCTCGTTGGACATTGGCTGGTGCCCGGCGGGGCTCAGGTCGATAATGGACAGGCGTCTATGGCCCAAACCAACGTTGGCATGGCACCACAAACCAGCATCATCCGGTCCGCGGTGCTTTAACCCATCGGCGATCCTCCGGACCCGGTTCGGATCCACCGGAGCACCATCCATGTTGATAGCGCCGCAAATACCGCACACTGTGGACTCCAAACTTTAGGTTCCTCCGGCAAATGGCCGGATGGAGGATCGAAAGTGAAGTAGCAAGGCCGCCGGGGGACAAGCCTGCTACCCAATCTGATTTCTCTTATATGGCCATTTGCCGGATGAACCAAACTTTAGGGCTTGGTGGCAGAGGAACTAGCATGCCCTTGCCGGCTGCCCCCTGTCCGGGAGTAAAAGCTCCACTGATCGGCCCGATTGGTCTTGGCCGCGTGAAGACCGGCCAGATTCGGCGGGCGGTCAAACCTTTAGCATCCCCGGCAGGCCAGACTTCAACGCAACTTGAAGGCCCTCGCGCAGGGCCAGGGCCAGACGCAGCGCGGCGAGGCCCTCGGCCAGGGGTACGGCGGTGGGCCGGTCCTCGACAATCGCCCGCAAGAGGTCGCGGGTCAGGTCCAGGTACATATCGTTGGCCTGCCAGCCGGCCGGGGGCGCGGCGCTGGCCGCCTTCTCACCGTCCACGATCAGCTCGGCCTGACCGGCGAAGTAGTCCCAGGCGATGACGCCGTGGCTGCCCAGGATCTTCATCCGGCGGCAGGGCGGGCGTTGCAGGTAGTCCAGGCCGATGACCACCGCCGCGCCGCCGGGCCCGCGCAGCAGGCAGGTGGCGTGGTCCTCGGCGCTCAGATCCAGGGCCCCGGAGCGCCCGCCCAGGGCGGCCAGGGGGGTCAGCCCGCCCAACAGCCAGCGGGTGTAGTCCAGTTCGTGGATCAGGGTCAGCACCACCCCGCCGCCCATGTCGGCGCGGGCGGCGTAGCTGGTGCGGTAGTCGCGCCAAGGCTGCCAGTCGGGCAGGTATTGGCCCACCTCCACCACGGCCCGCAGGGGCCGGCCGACGCGCGCCCCATTCAGCCAGCCCTTGACCGCGACCAGGCCGGGGTGAAAGCGCATTTGGCAGCCCATTTGGAACTTGAGCCCGGCCGCGTCCACCAGGCCCGCCAGCGCGTCCGCGTCTTCCAGGCGGTCAGAGAGCGGCTTTTCCATGTAGACATGGCAGCCGGCCCGGGCCGCGGCCAGGGCGCAGTCCAGGTGCAGGTGGGTGGGGTTGGCAATGACGGCCAGGTCGTAGCCCTGGGCCAGGGCCTCGCCCAGATCGGTGTGCACGGCCGCGCCGGTGAGATCCGCGCCCGGCGGCAGCGGACCCCGGCCGTGGGCGCGCAGCACCCCCAGCCGGGTCAGGCCCAAGGAGCGCAGGTTGGCCAGGTGGCGCGCGCCGATGGAGCCCAGCCCGATGACCAGCGCGCCCAGTTCCTGGATGGTTTTTCCTGCCAAGGCCCGCTCCCGGTTGGTGTCCCCACCCAGCTTTATCCGCGCCGCCGGGGTTTTGCAAGCCCGTTGGCCCCTGCGGGCGCGGCGGCCTGGCTCGCCGCCGGGGCGGCGGGCGGTTCGCCGAGCAGGGCGCGCACCAGGCGCAGCAGGTCGGCGAAGCGGTAGGGCTTTTGGATGAAGCGCACGCCGGGGTTGGCCAGCAGGTTGCCGCCCACCACCTCGGCCGCGTAGCCGCTGGCGATGATGGCCTTCTGGCCGGGGTTCAGGCCCAGGATGGTCTCCAGGCAGCGCTGGCCGCCCATGCCCGGCATGCCCAGGTCCAGGATGACCAGGTCGAAGGGCCGCTCCTTGGCGCGGTAGGCCGCCAGGGCCTCCTCGCCGGTCCCGGCCGCCGCCACGGCGTAGCCCGCGCCGCTCAGCACCTGGTGGAGCATGTAGCGGATGGGGGCCTCGTCGTCGGCCATCAGCACCGTCTCGCCGGCGGTGGCGGTGGTCACCTGGTCCGGGCCGGGAATGGGCGGCGCGGCCACCGGCTCGTCGGTGGCCGGCAGGTAGATGTCGAAGCTGGTGCCCTGGCCGGGCTGGCTTTCGCAGGCGATGTAGCCCTGGTGGCCGCGCACGATGCCGTAGACCGTGAACAGGCCCAGGCCCGAGCCCTTGCCGTGGGGCTTGGTGGTGAAGAAGGGGTCGAAGATCTTGTCGCGCACCTCGCGGGCCATGCCCTGGCCGGTGTCGGCCACCCGCAGCCGTACGTAGGCGCCGGGGGCGATGCCGCCCAGGGCCCGGGCCGCCGCCGGGTCCAGCGCCACGTTGCGGGTGCTGATGCTGACCTGCCCGCCCGCCGGCATGGCGTCGTTGGCGTTCAGGGCCAGGTTGAGCAGCACCTGCTCCAGGGCCGAGGCCGAGGTCTTGACCGCCTTGAGGCCCCCGGCCAGGTCGGAGCGGAACTCCACCATCTTGGGGATGGTGCGGGTGAGCACGTCCAGCACCCGGCTCACCTCGGCGTTGAGGTCCAGGGGCCGCAGGTCGTCGGAGGCCGAGAAACCGAAGGAGATGATGCGCTTGACCAGGTCCGCGCCGCGCTGGGTGGCCTGGTCGATCTGGGTCAGGCCGCGGGCGGTCTCCTCGTCCAGCCAACTGCGGGCCAACAGCACCTGGGTGAAGCCGCTGATGGCCTGGAGCAGGTTGTTGAAGTCGTGGGCGATGCCGCTGGCCAGGTTGCCCACCGCCTCCATCTTGCGGGCCCGGATCACGTCATCCTGCATCTGGCGCAGGCGGCGGTGGGCCACCACCCGCTCGGTGACGTCGCGGGTGATGCTGCTGACGTAGGGCTCCTGCTCCGGGTTGGCCACCAGCACGTTGCGGTATTCGAACAAGCGCTCCTGGCCGGCCCGGCTCAGGCAGTGGACGAGGCCCGCGTCGGCGCCCGTGGCCAGCAGCCGGGGCAGGTAGTCGGCCAAAAACAGCGGCCGCAGCCCCGGCGGCATGATGTCGGTGACCTTCTTGCCGATCACCTCCTCCACCGCGTAGCCCAGGGACTTGACCACCGCCGGGTTGATGTCCAGGATGCGCCCCTCCAGGTCGTGGGAGAGGATGACGTCGCTGATGCCGTTGAACAGGTCGCGGTAGCGCTCCTCGCTCTTTTCCAATAGCTCCTGGGCCTGGCGGCGCTGGGCGATCTCCTGGGTCAGACCGGCGATGAGCTCGTTGCGGTCCTCGATGGCCCGCTCGTACTCGCCCAGCAGGTCGTTGATGGTGTTGAACAGCAGCATGCGCACCAGGCGCTTGAAAAGGCCGGCCTGGTCCCAGGTGAAGCTGAAGGCGCAACATGCGTCGCCGGCCAGCACGCACCCGGTCTCCTCGGCCCGCAGCAGCACGCTGCCGGAGGCCTTGACCATGCCGGAGTAGATGCCCAGGTTCCAGCGGCAGACGTCGCGGGTGACCCTGAAGCCGGGCCGGTAATGCAGCTCCATCACGCCGCCGTCCGGGTGCAGCTCCGCCAAGCGCACCTCCTTGGTGCGGTTGAAGCGGGCGTTGATCTTCTGGGCCTTCCTGGCCAGCTCCTCCGGCCCCAGCACCCGGCTGACCAGAAGCTCGATGCGCGAGAGGCGCTCCAGCACCGCGCCCTCGCCGGCCACCCGCAGGGGCTCCGGCCCGGGCACCACCTGCTTCACGTTGGCCAGCAGTTGCAGGGAGAACTCGTTGGACACCCAGTAGAAGGGGTCTTCCAGGTGCTCCAGCGACACCGGGCTCAGGCGGGAGGGATCGTGCTTGTCGGCGATCAGGTAATCGGGGTTGCCGACCAGGCCCTCCACCAGGCGCTGCACGGCCTGCTCGCCGTGGTGGCGGCGCAGGTAGGCGAACAGGCCCTTCCAGTTGAGCGAGCAGATGTCCGGAGACATGGCGGCCGGGGCGGGGCCAGGCACGGTGCCGGTCATGGGCGACCCTTGCGATTGCCTGAGTTGGGGGGGCGGCTGGATCACGTTACCACACTCGCGGACAGGAAGGGCAATCGCTTAGCGGGCGGGCGCAGGCCCGCTCTCCAGGGCCGCGCGCACCCGCAGCATGAGGTCGCTGAACCGGTAGGGCTTATTGATGATGCCGCTCACCCCCAGGGAGCGGGCCTCATCCTGCACCGCCTCCTCGGCGAAGCCGCTGGCCAGCAGCACCTTGACCGCGGGGTCGATCTCCTTGAGCCTGGCCAGGCATTTGAGCCCGCCCATGCCGGGCATGCTGAGATCCATGATCACCAGGTCCACCGCCCGGCCCTGGTCCTGATAGGCCTCCAGGGCCGCCTCGCCGGTGCCGGCGGTGAGCACCCGGTAGCCGAAGCTCGCCAGGGCCTCGCGGCCGGTGTCCAGGATGGCCGGTTCGTCGTCCACCAGCAGGATGGTCTCGTGGCCGCCGAGGGCGGCGGCGGGCTCGTGGGGCAGTTGGTGGGCGTGGGCGGCCGGCACGGGCTCGGCCGGCAGGTGGATGACGAAGCTGGCCCCGCCGGCGGGCCGGTTGCCGGCGGCGATGTGGCCGCCGTGGCTTTTGACGATGCCGTAGACCGTGGCCAGGCCCAGGCCGGTGCCGCGGCCGACCTCCTTGGTGGTGAAAAAGGGCTCGAAGACGTGGGCCAGCACCTCCGGGGCCAGGCCGGGGCCGCTGTCGGCCACCTCCAGCACCACGTAGTCGCCAGGCCCCAGCGCCACGATGCCGCCGGCCGCGGCCGGGTCCAGGCGGACGTTGGCGGTGCGCAGGGCCAGCACCCCGCCGCCGGGCATGGCGTCGCGGGCGTTGTTGGCCAGGTTGATGACCACCTGCTCCAGTTGGATGGGATCGGCCAGGATGGGGCGCAGGTCCGGGGCCAGGTCGGTCTGGATGGTGATCATCTTGGGCAGGGTCCGCTCCAGGAGCTTGACCACCTGCCCCAGCTCGTGGTTCAGGTCCACCAGGCGCGGCTTTTTCTCGGCCTTGCGCCCGAAGGTCAGCAGGCGGTGGACCAGGTCCGCCCCCCGGTGTACGGCCTGGTCCAGGCGGTCTAGGTGCCCGCGCTGGGCCGGGTCCAGGTTGCCGCCGCCGCGCAGCACCTGGGTGTAGCCGGCGATGGCCTGGAGGATGTTGTTGAAGTCGTGGGCCACCCCGCCGGCCAGCACCCCCACCGCCTCCATCTTCTGGGCCTGGAGCAACTGGTCCTGCAACTGGCGGAGCCGCTTGTGCTGGGTCACCCGCTCGGTCACGTCGCGGGCGATGCCGGAGATGTAGGCGCGGCCGTCGGCGTCGTGGACCAGTTGGCTCTTGTATTCCAGGTAGCGCCGGCCGCCGTTTTGGTGGAAATACTGCGACACGCCGCTGTGCACCCCCAGCCGCTTGATCTGCTCCAGGTAGACGCTGTCGAAGGATTCGCGCAGGGCGGGCTTCATGAACTCCGCCGCCCGCCGGCCCAGGAGCTGGCCGGCGTCATAGCCCAGGATTTCGCTCAGGGCCCGGTTGAAGCTGGTGAAGCGGCCGTCCAGGTCCTGGGTGTAGATCAGGTCGTGCACCGAATCCAGGAGATCGCGGTAGCGCTGCTCGGATTTTTGCAGGGCCTCGCCGGCCTGGCGGCGCTCGGTCACGTCCTGGATGGTGCCCACCACCAGGCGCGGCGCGCCGTCGGGCCCCCGCACCAGCTCGGCCCGCGAGTGGACCCAGCGCGGCGCGCCGTCGTTCTGGCGGCGGATGCCGAACTCCAGGTCGTATTCGTCCCGGCCGGCCAGCAGGTCGGCCAGGGCCTGGTCCAGGCGGGGGCGGTCCTCGGGAAGGGGCACCGCCTGGGCGTCGGCCAGGTTCATGGTCTGCTCCGGCCCCAGGAAGACGCCGTAAATGCGCCACGCCTCCTCGGAGGCCCACATGGTGCGGGCGACCAGGTCGATCTCCCAGTTGCCCACGTGGGCCATGCCCTGGGCCTTGAGCAGGCGGGCCTCGCTGGCCTGCAGGGCCGCCTCGGCGCGCAGGCGCTCGGCCGCCTCCTGCTTCAGCCGCCGGTTCCAGAACAGGGTGAGGGTGAGCGCCAGCAGCACCGGCACGCCCGCGATGAGCCCCCAACTAAGCACCTCGCCCTGGCTGAGCCCCGGATCAAGGGGCGCTGAAATCCAGCGCTGCTGGATGGCGTCCTTGGTGGGCCGGTCGATGCCGGCCAGGGTTTTTTCCAGGATGCCGGCCAGGATGGGCCAGTCCGAGCGCACGGCCATGGCCAGCTCGTTGTTGCCGAAGCTGGTGGGCGCGGCCACCTTGAGGTTGATCAGGCCCAGCTTCTCGATGTAGTAGGTGGCCACGGCCAGGTTGATCACGTGCCCGTCGGCCTTGCCCAGCGCCACCGCCTTCAGGGCGTCGGGGATGGTGTCCACCAGCAGGAATTCGATGTCGGGGTGCTCGGCCCTGACCCGGCGGTAGTAGGCCAGGGCCTCGATGTCGGCCAGGCGGCGATGGTCGAAATCGGCCAGGCCGCTCACGTAGGGGAAGTCCTTGCGGGTGACGATGACCAGGGGGAAGGAGAGGTAGGGCGGGGTGAAGAGAAGGTACTGCTCGCGCTCCGGCGAGCGGGCCACGCAGGGGAACAGGTCGATCTGGCGCGCGCGGCCGCGGGCCAGGGCCTCGCTGAAGCGGATGCCCATCTGGGGCTGGAGCCGGACGCCCAGGCGGTGCTCCAAAAGACGCAGGTAGTCGGTGACCATGCCCTTGAGCACCGGCCCTTGGCCCGCGTCATCCTGGTACATGATCGGCTCGAAGGAAGTCCCCACCCCCAGGCGCAGGACCCGGTGCTGGTGGAGCCAGGCCTGCTCCCCGGCCTCCAGGTGTGCGCGGGCCCAGGCTCCCGGCGCCTGGGAGTCATCCGCAACGTCTTCGCCGCGCACCCCCCCGGCGGCCGGCAGGAGAACCAGCACAAAGACCAGGCAAATTGCCAGCCTATATCTCATGTTCACAATTATAGCTCATTTTGCCGCCCCTGCCCCGGACCGGCCGGGCCCGGCCCGGCGGGGGCCTTCCTAAGCAGCGGGTTATGTGTCACCATGGCGGCAGCGGCCCGGCGGCCGCCCTCATCCACCCAAGACTGAGCACGGCCATGCCCGGCTTTTTCAACGACCTCTGGCAACACCTGGCCGACCTGAGCACCGCCTGGCAAGGCCGCCGCCAATCCCGCGAAGAGCTGGGGCAGGCCATAGAGCTGGTGGTGGAGGCCTCGGGCGGCTATGTGCGCGCCGAGCGCGCCTATCAGAAAAAGCTGCGGCCGGTGGTGCGCGAGGTGCTGCGCCGGGCCAAGCGGGAGATTAGCCAGCTCCCCGGCCCGGTGCTGGTCAGCCGTTCCACCTATGACAGCGATCCGGTGGTGGGGGCGGTGTTCAAGGACGCCGACGAGCTGGAGGCCGTCATCGGCTCCAACGTTAACCTGAAACGCTACTTCGCCCAAAACCACGCCGCCAGCGCCAGCGCCATGCTCACCATGACCCGCCGGGTCAAGACCGTGCTCTGGACCGAGGTGCAAGGCCAGATGCTGCGGCGCGACATCCCCCGCCAGGCGGTGAGCTTCGACCTGCACCGCATCCTGGCCCCGGCCGCCGACGAGCAGGCCACCCGCGCCGAGCTGGTGCGCATGTACCTGAAATACCTGGCCCACCAGTCCCTGGAAGGCTACCTGACCGAAGGGGTCAAGGACGGCGACCTCAAGGGCCTGCTGGTGCTGGCCGACGTGAAGCTGAAAAGCCTCAAGGCCCAGCGCCAGAGCCTGCACGCCTCGCTGCGACCCACGGTGGACCTGGACCTGGAGATTCGCCGGGCCGCGCAGCAGAAGCGGGAGCTGGAGCAGGAGATGGACCAGGCCCGCAGCCAGCAGCAGGCCCTGGGCGGGCACCTGGCCGTGCTCCTGAGCTTTTTGGGCAACCCCGGCCAGGAGTTGGAGATCGGCATCGTCTGCGAGCGCTTGAACAAGTTCGGCCTGCGGGTGGAGGACCCGGCCCAGGAGGAGTCGCACCAGGTCTGCCTGGCCGAGTTGGCGGCCCTGGCCGGCGAGGTCAAGCGCGACGCGGTGCTCATCAAGCTGCGCCGGGAGGAGTTTTTCTAGCCGGCCTGGCTGAACCCCGGCCGGCGCAGGCTGTCTGCAACCGCCTGCCCGCCCCGCCGCCCCACCCCGGCCCGGCCGCCAGCCGGCCTGACGCCCGCGCCAGCCCCGCCGGCCGCGGGCGGGCTAGGGCCTGCTACCGGCCCCCATTCTTATTTGTCTAGCAAACGGATAGTGTTAACAGGCCCTAGCCGACCTGGTTCCAGGCCGACCAGGTGGCCGGGGTCAGGCCCTTCTCCTGGGCCAAGACATCCAGGTGGACCAGGCCCAGGGCGGCCACCTCCCACCGCGGCGGCTGGTCCAGGTCCCGCGCGTCCAGGGTGACCACGTACTTGCCGCAGGCCCGGCAGCAGTCCACCCGCTCGCGCTCCCGGCCCTCCACGAAGAAGAACTCCATCCACTCCTGGTCCTCGTTGCCGCAGACCGGGCACTGGGTGCGCGCGAAGCGCCAGTGGTGGGCGCACAGCGAGCAGCGCAGCCAGCGCTGGCCGCCCTCGCCCTGCAGATAGGCCATCTCCGGCAGCGAGCCGCAGATGGGGCAGGCCCCGTGCAGCCAGGGCTGTTCGCCCAGCAGGGGCGCCAGGGCCGCGGCGCGTTTTTCCAAGAGCGGCTTGGCCATCTGCAACAGGCAGAACTGCAACCCGGCCGGGTCCACCCCGGCCCGGCCGGCGCTGGCCTGGAGCGCCTTCTGGTCGCCGTGCAACACCGCCTCCAAAAGGGGCCTGGCCGCCAGCAGGGGGTCGGCCGGGGCGGCCGGGTCGGCCAGGGCGCGGCCCAGGGCGCGGCCCAGGGCCTGGGCGTCGGCGGCCAGGGGCGGGAAACCGGCCCCGATCGCCGGCAGTATCAGCGCGGCGGCGCGTTTGAGATAGCCTTCCAGGTCCGTGCCGGCCAGGAAATCGGCGCACGCGGCCAGGGGCAGGCCCTGGGCCCGGCGGGCCGGGTCGGTCCGGGGCGGGTGGCCCGCCAGGGCCGGCAGTTCGGCCCCAAGCCGCGCCTGGGCCAGCTTGAGGGGGCGGAAGGCCGCGATGATCCCGGCCAGGGCCGGGGTCTGGCTGGTCAGGGCGTCCAGGGCCTGGTCTACGGCCTGGGCGGCCTGGGCGGCTGGGGCTGTCTGGTCTGGGCTCGGCTGGGGCGGCATGGCGGCTCCACGGCGCGGGGGGATATAAAAGGGCCAGGGAGAGGCCCGCAGCCTCCCCCTGGCATAGCACCAACTCACGGGCGGTCTCAAGCCTCGGCGTACTGATGGTACTTTTCCGGCTCGTCGGTGACCACGAAAATCACCCGCACGTCATCGGCGTTCAGGGCCTTGGCCTTGGGATGGGTCTTTTTTAGCTCCGCCACCCGGTCCGCCACCTGCTTGAGGATCGCCTCCCGGTCGCCGAAGACCAGGGCCCCGGTGGGGCAGGACTTGGCGCAGGCCGGGATCAGGTTGTCCCGCAGGCGGTCGATGCACAGGTTGCACTTGCTGATTTCCTTGGTCTTGGGGTCCTGGCGCGGCACGTTGTAGGGGCAGCCCCCGCGCACGTCCTTGTAGTTGAGCTTCTTGGTGGCCGGCGAGTACAGCACCGCGCCGGTCTTCGCGTCCTGGACGATCTCGTCCTTCTGGTTGCCCTCCATGCAGCCGGGGTTCAGGCAGTGCCGGCACATGTCGGAGAAGAAATACCAGTAGGGCTTGCCGTTGGCGGCCTGGCCCTCGGAAAAGCGCACGACCTTCCAGGTCTGGGCCGAGAAGTCCGGCGGGTTCTGGTAGGTGCCGGTCTGCCTGGTCCTGGTGCCGGGCAGACCGTGCCACTGCTTGCAGGCCACCTGGCAGCCCCGGCAGGCGGTGCAGCGCGAGGTGTCCACCATCATCGACTTACCTTGCGACATGCTTCACCTCCTAGGCCTTGCTGACGTTGACCATGAACGCCTTGTATTCGGGCGCCATGGTGTTGGCGTCGCCCACCGTGGGGGTGAGCAGGTTGGCGCTGTCGCCGGCGTCCTTGGGATAGCGCCAGCCGTAGTTGAAGGTGAGCCCCACCTGGTGCACCTCATTGCCCTGCACCTGGAAGGGCCGCAGGCGGCAGGTGACCATGGCCACGCAGTCCAACTGGCCGCGGATGGAGGCCACCCGCACCTTGTCGCCGTTCTTGATGCCCCTGGCCTGGGCCAGCTCCCGGCTCATCTCCACGTAGACCTGGGGCATGGCCTCGGTCAGCCAGGACATCCAGCGGGTGATGGCCCCGGTGCACCAGTGCTCGGTGGCGGTGTAGGTGGTGCAGACGATGGGGAAGCGCTGGTCGTGGCTGGCGTACTGGTCCATCTCGCCCTTGAAGAGCTTCACGGCCGGGTTGATGCGCTGGCCGCTCATGGGGTTCATGGCCAGCGGGCTCTCCACCGGCTCGTAGTGCTCCGGGAAAGGCCCCTCGGCCAGGCCGGGGCCGAAGATGGAGGACACCCCGTGGGGCTTCATGATGAAGGGCAGCTTGCCCTTGGCATGATCGGCCATGGGCGGCCAGGGGCCGTCGGGCACGTCGCCCACCCACGTGCCGCCGCTCCAGGCGATGAGCGGCCGGGCCGGGTTGTAGGGCTTGCCGGCCGGGTCCACCGAGGCCCGATTGTAGATGATGCGCCGGTTCACCGGCCAGCACCAGGCCCACTCGGGGTACAGGCCCAGGCCGGTGGGGTCGGCCTTGCCGCGCCGGGCCGAGAGGTTCTTGCCGTCGGCGGTGAACATGCCGGCGTAGAGCCAGTTGCCCGAGGAGGTCTTGCCGTCGTCGCTCAGCAGGCCGAAGGAGGGCACGTTGTCGCCCTTCTTGTAGGCCTTGCCCGCGATGGTCACGTCCTCCAGGAAGTAGCCGTTGATGGCCTTGGCCGCGGCCAGGGGATCGAAGTCGCCCTTGGCGTCGCCATAGTCCCAGTACAGGTCGTTGATGGGCTCGGGGGCGTTGCCGCCCTCCTGCTTGTAAAGCTCCTTGATCTTGGCCATCAGGCGATAGACCATGTCGCCCACGCTGATGGCGTCGCCCGGCGGCGGGGCCGCCACGTACTTCCACTGCGCCCAGCGGCCGCTGTTGGTCATGGAGCCGGCCTTTTCCATGGAGGCCGCGGCCGGCAGCAGGAAGACCTCGGTCTTGATCTTCTTGGGGTCCATGCCCGGCCCGTGCCAGAAGGAGGGCGTCTCGTTGTCGAAGATGTTGGCGTGGATCAGCCAGTCCAGCTTGCCCAGGGCCTGGCGCACCTTGTTGGCGTTGGGCATGCTGCAAGCCGGGTTCTGGCCGACGCAGATGTAGCCCTTCATCTTGCCTTCGTACATGAGGTCGAAGGTGTTGAGGATGGAGGTGTTCTGGCCCTCGTCCAGCTTGGGCAGGTAGTTGTAGCAGAAGTCGTTGTTGGCTGCGGCCGCGCCGCGATACCAGGACATGAGCAGGCTGACGATGTACTTGGAGTAGTTGCCCCACCAGTTGGCCGACTGGGGCTCCTTGGTCTTGGGGGTGCAAGTCTCGATATAGGCCTTCAGGTCCTTCATGGCCGCCGTGGGCGCGCGCATGTAGCCGGGCAGGATGTGGAACAGGATGCAGTGGTCGGTGGAGCCCTGCACGTTGGGCTCGCCGCGCAGGGCGTTGACCCCGCCGCCGCAGACGCCGATGTTGCCCAAAAGAAGCTGGATGATGCCCATGGTGCGGATGTTCTGCACGCCCACCGTGTGCTGGGTCCAGCCCAGGGCGTACATGATGGTGCCGGCCTTGTCGGCCACGCCGGTGGCCGCGTACATCTCGTAGACCGCCTTCAGGTCCGCCACCGGGGTGCCGGTGATGGCCGAGACCTTTTCCAGGCTGTAGCGGGAGTAGTGCTTTTTCAGCAACTGCACCACGCAGCGCGGGTCCTGCAGGCTGGGGTCCTTCATGACCACGCCCCGGGCGTCGGTCTTGAAGCTCCAGGAGGCCTTGTCGTACTTGCGCTTGGCCGGGTCGTAGCCGGAGAACAGGCCGTCCTTGAAGTCGAAGCGGTCGTCCACCAAAAACGCGCCGTTGGTGTAGTTGGCCACGTAGTCCCGGAAGTACTTCCGGTTCTCCAGGATGTGGTTGATCATGCCGCCCAGGAAGGCGATGTCCGTGCCCGAGCGCAGGGCCGCGTAAAAGTCGGCCCGGGCCGAGGTGCGGGTGAAGCGCGGGTCCACGCTGATGATCTTGGCGCCCTTGTCCCGGGCCCGCATGACCCACTTGAAGCTGATGGGGTGGTTCTCGGCAGCGTTGCTGCCCATGATCAGGATGCAGTCGCTGTTACGAATGTCGATCCAGTGATTGGTCATCGCCCCGCGTCCGAACGACTCTCCCAGAGCCGCCACCGTGGGGCTGTGTCAGACCCGCGCCTGGTGATCGATGTGCACCAGGCCCAGGGTGCGGGCCATGGTGGTGATGACCCAGCACTCCTCGTTGTCCAGCTTGGAGCTGCCCATGTGGCCGATGGTCTCCAGACGGTTGACCGTCTGGCCCCGGGCGTTCCTGAACATGAAGTCCCGGTCGCGGACCTCCTTGATGTTGCGGGCCATCTTCTCCATGGCCCAGTCCCAGCTCTTGGCCTCCCACTTGGTGCCGTAGGGCGCGCGGTAGAGCACCTTGGTCAGGCGGTGGGGGTTGTTGTCGGTCATCTGGTACATGGCCGCGCCCTTGGCGCACAGCGACCCTTCGCTGATGGGGTGCTCGGGGTCGCCCTCGATGTTGATGATGCGGCCGGTCTTGGCGTCGGTGGAGCATAGGAGGCCGCAGGAGACCGAGCAGTAGTAGCAGGTGGAGATGGTGGTTTTGGCGGTCTTGATGCGATCGGCCTTGCTCAACTCCTGGGCGTAAGCCCGGACTGTCCCCAGGGGTACCCCCAGGGATGACAGGGCCATCCCGCCGGCCAAGAGGCCGGTGGCGGCCAGAAACTCCCGTCGGGTGCACTTTTTCATGCCCGCCTCCCTAAAAGGTTTACGGTAGGAAATGTGCTGAAATAAACATAGCTTACTTGTTGGGGTCTTAATTTAGGCATACGCCGCTGGTTGACCTAATGTCAAGGTGGTTACCGGGCATAAATACCGGCCAGGGGCGGGGCGCAAAAAGGCGGGGCCGGCCGGGATTGGCGCGCAATCCCGGCCGGTCCCGCCCTGGTTCAGGCGATCAGGAAAGGGTGGAACGGGGACGCGGCCCCGGCCGGCTGATCAGGCCTTGGGCTTCCAGCGGTCGGGCACGTCAAAGACCTCGATGAGGCGGCAGTCGGTGAGCATGGTGGCCGAGTGCTCGGCCCCGTTGGGCACCAGGTAGGAGTCGCCGGCGCTGCGTTTCACGGTCTGGCCGTCCATGGTGAACTCCAGCTCGCCGCTGACCACGATGCCCCACTGCTCGCCGTGGCTGTGCGGGGGGACCTTGGTCCCGGCCGGGATCTCCATGAATACGGCCTGGGAGGTGGGCCCGCCCAGGATGTAGCCCTCCACGCCCGGGATGGGTATTGCGGCCTGGGGCAGGTCTTTCATGAACTGGGCATAGGGCGCGCATGCGGGCATGACAATTCTCCCTCGGGCTGACGTGTCGGGTTGGTTGGGCTGGCGGCCGCCGGCCCGTAGGCGGGCGGCGGGGCCGCGCGGGCGCTTATTTGTCCTGGTCTTGGACCAGGGCCAGGAACTTGGCCTCCTCGCCGGCGACCATGCGGTAGCAGTGCTCCTCGCCGGGGAAGCCGCCTGCGCGCACGTCGTGGCAATACGCGCGCATGGCGTCGGTGACCAGGCCGGCCAGGTCCATGTACTTCTTGACGAACTTGGGCGTGAAGGCCTGGAACTGGCCGATGAGGTCGCTCACGATCAGAAGCTGGCCGTCGCAGTCCGGGCCGGCCCCGATGGAATAGACCGGGATGGCCAGCCGCCTGGCGATGTAGGCGGCCACCTCCGGCGGCACGGCCTCCACCAGCAACAGGCGCGCGCCGGCGGCCTCCACCGCCAGGGCGTCGTCCACCACCAGCTTGGCCGTTTCGGCGGTGCGGCCCTGGGCCTTGTGGCCGCCCAGGAGCCCCGAGCTCTGGGGGGTGAGCCCGATGTGGCCGCAGACCACGATGCCGGCGTCGCTGATGGCCCGGATGCGCGAGGCCACCCGCACCCCGCCCTCCAACTTCACCGCGTCCACCTCGGCCTCTTTCAGGAAGCGCCCGGCGTTGGCCACCGCGTCGGCGTCAGTGGTCTGGTAGCTCAGAAAGGGCATGTCGCCCATGACGAAGGTGTTGGGCGCGCCCCGGCGCACGGCCTGGCAGTGGGCGATGCACTGGTCCATGGTCACCGGCACCGTGCCGCTGTAGCCGTAGACGCACATGCCCAGGCTGTCGCCCACCAGCAGCATGTCCAGGCCGGCGGCTTCGGCGAACTGGGCGGTGGGGAAGTCATAGGAGGTGAGCCAGGTCAGCTTCCCGCCCCGGCGCTTCATCTCGTACAGGTCGTGCAAGCCCAGTTTTTTCGCGGCCATGGCTTCATCTCCCCGTTGACTGTCCGGCCAACAGACGGCTGAAGTCCTGGCCCGGATCCAACTCCCGGCCCTCGACCGCGGCCATCTCCTTGATGATGTATTCCACGATGAACTTGTTGTGGGTCTTGAAGGCCTTTTCCGAAGCGTCGGGATCGCGGGATTTCAGCGCCGCGAAAAGCTCCAGATGGTGGCTGTACAGCTCTTCCAGCAGCGGATGGATGCTGAGCCCCAGGGGGCGCATCTTGTTCTTGATCACCTGCAGGGTCTCTTGCAGGTAGGGATTGCCGCTGGCGCCGTAGACCGCCGCGTGGAACTCGTAGTCCAGGCGGGTGTAGGCCCTGAGGTCGCGGGCGGCCACCGCCGTCTCCTGCATCTTCAGGTTGGCGGCCATGCGCGCCAGGGTCTCTTCGTCCATGCGGACGGAGGCCTCGCGGGCGGCCATGCTCTCCAGCACCTCGCGCACCTGGTACAGGTACAGGGTGTCCTGCAGGGTCAGCTCGACCATGTACACCCCCCGGCTGGGGATGTTCTTGACCAGGCCCTCCTGCTCCAGCTTGTTGATGGCCTCCCAAACCGGGGTGCGGCTGACGCCCAGCTCCTTGCGCAGCTCCTCCACGTTGATGCGCGCGCCGGGTTGGAAACGGTGCTCGGCGATCATCTCCCGGATGACCTGGTAGGCTAAGTCGCCCAACCTTTCTTTTTTGGGGATCACCAACGGCCACTCCTCCCAACCGACGGTATTCGCGCGGACGTGGGAATATAGCGAGACACGCCCTGCCTCCAGTCTGTCATATGGTTCGCCATCTCAGCGGCGGGGCCGGCCGGGGCGGCAGCGCGCCAAGAGGCGCTGCCAGCGCTGGTCCACCTGCGCCTGGAAACCGGCCACCCCGCCGGGCAAGGCCAGGGCCGCCTTGAAGCGCCCCTGCATGCCCAGGTACCCGTCTACAGGGACCTTACCAGGCATTTCCGACAGTCGCCATTCCCCGTTATCGTTCACCTCGTATAGCGGAAACACCCGCGCGGCCACCGCCAGACGGGCCACCTCGATGGACTGGCGGGAGTCGTGCCGCCAGCCGGTGGGGCAGGATGCATACAGGTGGATGAACTTGGTTCCCTTGATGGCCGCGGCCTTCTTGAGCTTGGCCATGAAGTCGGCCGGATAGCCCACGCTGGCCGTGGCGGTGTAGGGCACGCCGTGGGCGGCCATGATGGCCACCATGTCCTTCTTGGCCTGGGGCTTGGGGGCCGAGTCCGGGGTGGTGGTGGTCCAGCAGCCGGTGGGCGTGGCCGAGGAGCGCTGGATGCCGGTGTTCATGTAGGCCTCGTTGTCGTAGCAGACGTAGAGGATGTCGTCGTTGCGCTCGGCCGCGCCGGAGAGCGCCTGGAAGCCGATGTCAAAGGTGCCGCCGTCGCCGGCCCAGGCCATGACGGTCACGTCGTCCTTGCCCTGGGCCTCCAGGCCGGCCTTGACCCCGGCCGCCGTGGCCGCGGCGGTCTCGAAGGCCACCGACATCACCGGCACCGCCAGGCAGGTGTGGGGGTAGACGCCGATGAAGGTGGACCAGCAGCCGGCCGGCATGATGACCATGGTGCGCGGGCCCAGGGCGTTCAGGGCGTAGCGCATGGCCAGCGAGGCCCCGCAGCCGGGGCAGGCCAGATGGCCCGGCGACATCAGCTCGCGTTCCAGGATCGGCTTGGTCATGACATCACCTCCACCCACTGGCTGCGGCCGGCGGCCTCGGTGGGCATGCGGCCCTTCAGGGCCGCGCGGGCCAGGGCGGCCACCTTGTCCGGGGTCACGTCGCGGCCGCCGATGCCCATGATCAGGCCGTCCACCTTGGTCCGGCCGGGCTGGGCAAAGAGCGCCGCCTTCACTTCCTGGGCCAGCACGCCCTCGGCGCCGAGCGAGATATCGCGGTCCAGCACCAGCACCCGCCTGGCCCCGGCCAGGGCCGCGCAGAGATCGTCATAGGGGAAGGGCCGGAACAGGCCCACCCTGAGCGCCCCGGCGGCGATGCCGGCCGCGCGCAGCTCCTCCACCGCCAGGCGCACCGCGCCAAAGGCCGTGCCCATCACCACCAGGGCCAGGCTGGCGTCGGCCAGGCGATAGCCCTCCACCGCCGGCCGGGCCCGGCCGAAGCGGGCCGCGAACTCAGCGGAGGCCGCCTGCCAGGTGTCAGCCGCGGCCAGGGTCTCCCTTTGGCGGCGGAACTTGATGGGGGTGTAGAGGTCGGCCCCGCAGACGTTGCCAAAGGTGCGCGGATTATCGACATCCAGCTTGTGGCCGGGGGCGAAGGGCGGCAGGAAGGCGTCCACTTCCGCCTGGTCCGGCACCTCCACCGGTTCGCTGGTGTGGGTCAGGTAGAAGGCGTCCAGGTTGACCATCACCGGCAACAGCGCCTGCTCGGCCACTCGAAAGGCGATGAGCACCGCGTCCAGCACGTCCTGGGCGTCCTGGCAGTAATACTGCATCCAGCCGGTGTCGCGCTGAGCCAGGGAGTCGGTGTGGTCGCAGTAGAGGTTCCAGGGCGGGGTCAGCGCCCGGTTGGCGTTGGCCATCACCACCGGGGTGCGCGCGCCGGCGGCGTAGTGCAGCACCTCGTGCATCAGGGCCAGGCCCTGGCTGCTGGTGGCGGTGAAGACCCGGGCCCCGGCCGCGCTGGCCCCGATGCAGGCGGCCATGGCCGAGTGCTCGGACTCCACGTTGAGGTAGCGGGCCTTGAGCTCGCCCCGGCCGATGACCTCGGCCAGGGTCTCCACGATCACGGTCTGGGGGGTGATGGGGTAGGCCGAGACCACCTGCACCCGGGCCAGCACCGCCGCGGCGGCCGCCGCCTCGCTGCCCATCATGAGCTTGTTCATTGGCCGGCCTCCATGCTGATGACTGCGCGCGGGCACTCTTCGGCGCAGATGCCGCAGCCCTTGCAGTGGTACAGGTCCACCCGCACGCCCGCGCCCTCCGGGTCCGGGGCCAGGCAGGCGTCCGGGCAGAAGAGCACGCACTGCTGGCAAAGGTTGCAGGTTCCGCAGGACATGCAGCGCCCGGCCTCATAACGCGCCCGGTCCGCGTCCAGTCGGGCCGGGGCCTTGCGGGTGGGCTTCTCGGGCGTGAAGCGCGTTAGCTTGATCGCCTCCGCCTCCACCACCGGCCGGGCAACGGGGGGCGCGTAGGCCTCGCCCGCCAGGGCGGCCAGGGCCTGGGCCGCCAGCGCCTGGCCCAAGCCGATGGCCAGGGACACCTGGGAGGGCTTGAAGGCCTTGCCGCCCCGGCCGGGGCCGGAGCGCAGCCAGGGCGCGGCGTCTCCAGGCGGCTCAGGTATGGGCCAGGCCGCGCTGGCCGGGTGGGCGCTGTCGTCGGCCACCACCAGGGCCGGACCGGGCTTGCCGGCCATGATCTCCTCGGGCCGGCAGCCCGCGCCCAGGGCCAGCTTGACCCCACCCAGGCGCACCAGGCGCTCCACCTCGGCCCCCAGCACCGTGGCCGGCAGGCCCTTGGCCCCCTTCAGGAAGCCGCCCGCCGTCCGGGCGGGGTCGAAGAGCGTCACCCTGAAGCCCTGGCGGCCCAGCAAATAGGCGCAGGTGAGCCCGGCCGGGCCCGCGCCCACCACCGCCACCCGCGC
>JAZDHW010000261.1:0-30217 GCA_043805555.1 Pseudomonadota bacterium | reverse complement strand
GCCAGGGCGGCGGGGTCGTTGGGCGGCGCGCTCAGCTCCGGCCGGCCCACCACCCAGGCCGCGTCGCCCACCGCGGTGGTGGCCACCGGGGTGGCGCAGGCCATGGCCTCGCCCAGCACGTTTGGGAAGCCCTCGCCAAAGGCCGAGGCCAGCACGCACAGGTCCAGGGCGTTCATCACCGCCGGCATGTCAATGCGCGGCCCGGCCCAGGCGAGGATATCGGCCAGGCCCAGGGACGCGGCCAGGGCCTTGAGCTCGGCCATGAGGTTCTCGTCGCCGCCGCCCACGCAGACCAGGCGCAGGCCGGGCAGCACGGCGCGCACCTGGGCCATGGCCCGCAGGAAGGTGGCGTGATCCTTCATGGGGTCGATGCGCCCCACCAGGCCGGCCAGCAGATCATCCGGCCCCACGCCCCAGGCCGCGCGCAAGGGTGATCCCGTGGCGGGATCGGGCGCGAAACGGTCGGTGTCGATGCCGTTGGGGACGACGGCCAGCTTGCGCCGGGGCAGGCCGCGGGCCTGGGCCACGGCCGCGCCGGCTTGGGAGTTGACGATGATGGCGTCCGCGCCCCAGGCCAGGCACGGCAGCAGGCGGGCGGCCAGGGCGGCGAAGCGGCTGTAGCGGGCCAGGTCCATGTCGCTGGCCCGGACGCCCCAGACGACGCGCAAACCAGGACACAGGGGGCGCACTAGGGCGGCCAACAGGTTGGGGGTGTCCAGGAAGCTGTAGAGCACCTGGGGACGCAGGCGGGCCACCAGGCGTTTGAGCGCCAGGGCCGCGCCCAGGATGTCCCAGCGGCCGGACTTGCCCAGGGGGTGCACCGTCACCCCGGCCGCGGCCAGCTCGGCCATCAGCGGACCCTGGGCGTAGAAGCAGGCCACGTCCACCGCATGCCCGCGCGCCTTGAGTCCGCCGGCCAAGAGGCAGAGCTGGCGCTCGGCCCCGCCCAGATCCAGGCTGCGGATGAGCAGCAAGAGCCTCACGCCGCGCCGGCCCAGGGGTTATCTGCCAGCCATTGCTGGAACATCAGCACGTCCCAGAGGTAGTAGTGCCAGGCCCGGCCGCCGCTCAGGTGCTCGGACCAGCGCTGGCGGATGGGGCCGGGCGCGAAAAAGCCTTCGCGTTTTAGGCGCGCCTCGTCCAGCAAGTCCTCGGCCCAGGGCTTGAGCGGCCCGCGCAGCCACTCGGCCAGGGGCACGCCGAAGCCCATCTTGGGCCGCTCCAACAGCTCGCGCGGCACGTATTTATACAGCACCTGGCGCAGCAGCCACTTGCCGGTCTGGCCGCGCATCTTCATGGCCAGGGGCAGCCGCCAGGCGAACTCCACCACGCGATAATCCAACAGCGGCGCGCGGGCCTCCAGGGCCACGGCCATGGTGGCGCGGTCCACCTTGACCAGGATGTCGTCGGGCAAATAGCTCACCAGGTCCATGAACATCATGGCGCTCTGGAAGTCGGCGAGTTGCGGGCGCTGGACGGCGTCGGTGAGCACCGTGGGCGGCTCGGACCCGCCCGGCGCCAGGGCGGCGGGGTGCTTCCAGTGGGAGACCAGGCCGCGGTAAAAATCCTCGGCCGAGTCCGCGCCCAGGAGGCGGGCCAGCTCGTGGGCCTTGTCGCCGGGGTGGTGCCAATGCATGCGCCGGGGCAGCAGCCACGACCAGCGCTTAAAGAGCGCGTCCCAGGCCGCCGGCGGGTGGCCCAGCAGGATGTTGGCCCCCACGGCCTTGAGCGGCCCCGGCACCCGGCCCACCCCGCGCCAGATGCGGCTGCCGATGAAGTAGCGGTCGTAGCCGCCGAAAAGCTCGTCGCCGGCGTCGCCGGAGAGCGCCACGGTGACGTGGCGGCGGGCCATCTCGGCCACCAGGAAGGTGGGTATCTGGCTGGAGTCGGCAAAGGGCTCGTCGAACATGGTCCCCAGGCGCGGGATCACGTCCAGGGCGTCCTGCCAGGTGACGTAAAGCTCGGTGTGCGATGAGCCCAGGTGGGCCGCCACCCGCTTGGCATGCGGGGCCTCGTCAAAGTCGGCCTGGGGGAAGCCGATGCTGAAGGTCCGCACCGGCCGGGAGGCCTGGGCCTGCATCAGGGCCACGATCAGGCTGGAGTCCAGCCCGCCGGAGAGGAAGGCCCCCAGGGGCACGTCGGCGATCATGCGCAGGCCCACCGCGTCCAGGAGGAGCTTCTCCAGCGCGGCGGCGGCCTCGGCCTCGCTGATGTCCAGCGGCGCGGCCTGGCCGGCCTGGGCCATGTCCCGCGCCGACCAGTAGGGCGTGGGCTCGCGCATCTCGCCGGGCCGGGCCGGGTCGATCATCAGCCAGGCGCCGGGGGTGAGCTTCTTGACGCCGGCGATAATGCAGTAGGGGCCGGGCACGTAGTTGTGGCGCAGGAACAGGGTGAGCGCGTCGCGGTCCACCCGGCCCCGGAAGCCGGGATGGGCGGCCAGGGATTTCAGCTCGCTGCCGAAGAGGAATACCGGTCCGTCCGCGCCATCGCACCAGCCGTAATAGAGCGGCTTTTTGCCCAGGCGGTCGCGCAGCAGCCACAGCCGGCGCTCCGCGCGGTCCCAGAGGGCGATGGCGAACATGCCGTTCATGAGCGGCGCGGTGGCCGCCACGCCCCAGCGGGCCACGGCCTCCAGGATCACCTCGCTGTCGCTGTGGCCGCGCCAGGCGATGGCCCCGGCCTCGGCCTCCAGCCGCGCGCGCAGCTCGGCGAAGTTGTAGACCTCGCCGTTGAAGACCATCACCCAGCGGCCGTCGTGGCTGGTCATGGGCTGGTGGCCGGCGGGGGAGAGATCAAGGATGGACAGGCGGCGGTGGCCCAGGCCGATCCCGGCCTCAGCCTCGGCCCAGGCCCCGGCGTCGTCCGGGCCGCGGTGGGCGATGGCCAGGGCCATGGCCGCGGCGGTGGCTGCCAGGTCTTCGCGGGGCCGCGCCGCCCGCGCCTCTATGAATCCGCAGATGCCGCACATGGGATTGGTCCGGATGGCGGTTGGGGCCGGTCGCAGGGCCGGCCGGGGTTGGCGCTGATTATAGCAGCCCCGGGCCGGGAGGTGAGGCTCATCCCACCAGTTCGGCCAGCAGATCCAGCTCCAGGCTCAGCACCCGGTCGAAGGCGAAATGCTTGCAGACATAGGCCCGGGCCGCCGCGCCCAGGCGGGCGCGCAGCTCGCCGTCGCCCAGGGCCTGGACCAGGGCCTGGTGGATGGAGTCGGTGTCGCAGGCCGGCAGCAGGCCGTTTTCGCCCGGCGCGATGATCTCGCGGATGCCATAGGCGTCGCAACCCACCACCGCCGCGCCGCAGGCCATGGCCTCGATCATGGCCTTGGGGTGGTGCTCGCCCAGGCTGGGCAGGGCGAAGACCGTGGCCTGGCGGATGAGGCCGGGCAGCAGGGCGTTGGACACCTGGCCCAAAAAGCGCAAGCGGATGCCCTGGCGGCGGGCCAGGTCCTCCAGCTCGGCCCGCTGCGGCCCCTGGCCCACCAGCACCAGCTCGGCCTCCAGGCCGGCCATGGCCAGCACCAGGTTGACCAGGTTTTTCTCGCGGTGCAGGCGGCCCACGTAGAGCACCAGGTCGCCGCGCCTGGTCTCCGGGCCGGCGGGGGTGAACAGCTCGGTGTCCACGAAGTTGGGCACCACCCGCACCTTGCCCGGCGCCACGCCGTAGCGGTTGACCACCGTGGCGGCCATGGCCGGGGTCGTCACCGCCACCCGGTCGGCCCCGCCGAAGACCTGGGCCTCGTAGCGGTACCAGTACTGGGTTTGCGGGTCGGCGTCGCCTTTCATCCACAGCGCGTTGTTGCTGGGCAGGTACCCGCAGCGGGCTATGAAGGGATAGCCGGCCGCGCGGGCCGCGCGCATGGCCGCCCGCGCGCCCTGCATCTGGTTGCTTTTCACCACCGCCGGGCCCTTGCCCCGGATGTGCAGGCCGCGCTCAATCAGGCGGCGGTAGATGCCCAGGTGCAGGTGGGGCCAGTTCTGGTGCACCTGCAGGCCGTCCAGCCCGGCCACCAGCCCGCGGTCCTGCCAGCCGTAGCTGACCACCTCCACCCCGGCCAGGTGCGGCAGCAGGGCGCGGTACAGGGCCGTTTCCCGGGCCAGGGTGCCGGCCCGCTGCCAGTCGGCCAGGGACGAGCCCAGGCTGAGATAGAAGAAGAGCCGGGCCTGGCCCAGGCCGCACAGGGCCCGGCCGCAGGTGATGGAGGGCGCGTGCAGGTTCACGGCCGCACCCCCACGAAGGCCATGATGTCGGCCACCCGCTGGTCCCAGGAATAGCGGGCGGATTCGGCCTTGGCCGCCGCGGCCAGATGGGCGGCGCGGGCCGGGTCGGCCAGTAGCGCCCGGACGCCCGCGGCCAGGGCCGGGCCGGAGTCCGGGGGCGCCAGGTGGGCGGTTTGGCCGTGGCTGAGTATGGCGCGGATGGCCGGCAGGTCGCTGGCCAGGATGGGCCGGCCGGCGGCCATGTATTCGAACATCTTCAAGGGGCTCATCCAGGCCGCGGTGGGGCAGGCGGTGGAGTATGGCATCAGCAGCACGTCGCCGGCCCAGAGATAGCGCGGCACCTGGGTGTTGGGCACGAAGCCCATCAGGCGCAGGTTCATCAACCCCAGGGCGGCGGCCCGGGCCCGCCAGCGCTCCACGTCCGCGGCGTGGCCGCCCACCAGGGCGAAATCCACGTCGGGCAGCTCGGCCGCGGCATGTAGTATCTCATCGACCCCGCGGCCGTCGTAGAGGTGGCCCACGTACATGGCCAGGGGCCGGGTGGGCGAGAGCCCCAGCTCGCGCCGCACGGCATCCCGGCCGGGATCGCCGGCAAAGAGGTCCATGTCCACCCCGTCCGGGGCCACCAGGATCTTCTCGGCCGGCAGGCCGAAGGCCCGGTAGCGCCGGGCCAGGTCGTCGCTGATGGTGACCAGGGCCTTGAGCAGGGGGTGGCCCAGCACGGCGTAGAGGGCCTGCTTGTCCGGCTCGTCGCCGGGCGGGCTGTGGGTCTCCACCACCGTGGGCAGGCCCAGGGCGATGGTCGCGGCCGGGGTGAGGTTGGCCCGGGTGTAGACCAGGTCCACCCCCCGCCGGGCGCAGCGCCGGGCGGCCAGGCGATGGAAGAGCTTTTGGGGCCAGTAAGGGGTCAGGCGCGGGTGGGGCGAGGCCAGGGGATAGGCCTGGATGGCGAAACGGTGCGAGAGGCCGTAGAGCCGGGCGATGGCCTCCGGGTCCAGGCGCAGGCGGCTCTGGGGGGTGACGTTGGTGATGAACTCGAAGTCGCCAAAGACCTTGGACCAGGCCTGGGCGTTCTTCATCACCTGCACGCCGTGGGCCATGCGGCTGCCCAGGTCCAGGATGGAGACGTAGGCCACCCGCATGGGCTCAGGCCTTCCGGGCCGCCACGATGTAGCGGCCGCAGGCCTGGCCGGTTGCCGCCCGGTTGCAGGTGCGCTGATAGAGCCTGCGGCGCAGGCGCTTCAAGATGACCGGCTCCAGGATGCCGTTATTGAGCCAGCGGTCCAGGCCGGGGCTGGCCAGGAACCCGCAGAAACCGCCCAGGCGGTGCTGGCCCACGGTCTCCTGGGGCGTGAGCCCCGCCGCACTGAGTTCGGCCTCCAACTGGCCGGGGTCGAAGTGGCGATAATGCAGGTTGCTCATGGGCACCAGCTTGGTGGGCACGCTGACGATGAAGCGGCCGCCGGGCTTGAGCACGCGCACCACGTTGGCCAGCACCTGGGGGCAGTCCGCCGGCGGGATGTGCTCGTAGACCTCCACCAGGATGGCGGCGTCAAAGCTGGCCTCAGCAAGGCCCTTGTCGGCCACCAGGTCCTGGCGCAGGTCTGCCTGCATGAAGCGGCCCTCGGGCACCAGGAGGCTGGCGTACTGGGCGCTCATGGCCAGGAACTCCAGGCCGGTGACCCGGTAGCCGGCCTGCACCAGCTCGTGGGCGATGCGGCCGTCGCCGCAGCCCATGTCCAGCACCGCGGCCGGGGCCGGCGGCAGGAGCCCCTGCACCAGGGCCGCGTAGCCGAAGTAGGGCAGGCTGCCCAGGTGCAGCGGGTCGCGCATCCAATGGTATGGCAGCTTGAACTTGTTCTGGGTGAGCTTTTGTTTCTCTTGGTCCATGGGCCCGCGTCGCTCCCTGCCCGTTTATATTTGTTCGTCGCCGGGGTGGCGCACGCTCGCGGGGGCACCCAAACCACCAGGCAGTAGCAAGCCTCGGCGATACGGCAGCTTGAACTTGTTCTGGGTGAGCTTTTGTTTTTCCGCGTCCATGCGCTACCTATCGCCCCTCTTTTTCCCGCCGCGCCAGCAGCCACTCGCACAGCTCCAGGTCAAAGGCGTCGTCCACGTCGACCGAGTCCTGGGGCGTCATGAGCAGAGGCAGGGTGCGGGGGCCGTAGAGCACGCCCAGCTCCAGGATGGTGGCGCGGGTGGCCGCCAGCACCGCCGGGCCGTTGCGGGCCAGCACCCTGGGCTTGTCCTGGCGGCGCAGCGGGTCGGTATTTTGGGCCAGGAACGGCCGCAGCACCCCGTCCGTGAGGCGCAGCACCGAGACCGGGTTGAAGTTGTGCGGCACCTCCACCACGCTGACCACGCTGTCGGCCTTTTCGCTGAACAGCAGATCCACGGCCGCGTCTATATGTTCGGCCCGGCGCAGGGGCGAGGTGGGTTGCAGATAGGCCACCGCCGCGGCCGGCCAGCCGGCCCGGTCCAGCCAATCAAGCGCGTGGCGGATCACCGGCAGGGCCGGGGTGGCGTCGGCGGCCAGCTCGGCCGGGCGCAGGAAAGGAACCTCGGCCCCGGCCTGGCGGGCGGCCGCGGCAATGGCCGGGTCGTCGGTGGTCACCACCACCCGGGTAATGGCGCGGCTGGCCAGGGCGGCGGCGATGGTGTGGGCGATGAGCGGCCGGCCGGCCAGGGGCAGGAGGTTCTTGCCCTTGAGGCCCTTGGAGCCGCCCCGGGCCGGGATGAGGCCCAACACCGGCGTCTCAGTCATGACGGCCCTCCGTGAACCCGGCCATCAGGTCGGCCAGCCGGTGGCTGGCCTGACCATCCAGGGGCTCCAGTTGCTCGGCCCGGCAGCGGGCCCGGCCGGCGGCGTCGCGGCCGGGGTCGGCCAGGGCCGTGGCCAGGGCCGCGGCCAGTTGCTCCCAGCTTTCAGCCAGGGCCACCCCGCCGCTTTCCAGCACGGGACGGTAGTGGTCCATCTCGTACCAGCGCCGCACGCTGGCATGATAGTCCACCGCGAGATCGCCGTCAAAACCCAGGTTGACCACCGGTCGGTCCAGGGCGATGGCGTCCAGGGCGATGGTGCCGCTGGCGCAGAGCAGCGCCCCACAGTGGTGCAGCAGGTTGGCCAAAAAATCCAGGCGGCCGTGCTCGGCCGGCAGGAGCACGCCCCCCGGCGGCTGGTGCAGGCGGCCGAAGCGCTCCGACCAGCGGCGGTCCTTGGGGTGGGGGCGGATGACCAGGCTGGCCGAGGGGCCGAAACGCCCGGCCGCCAGCCAGTCGGCGATCCGCGCCGCCACGCCGGGCTCATGGGGGCCCAGGCGGTCGCTGTAGGCGCCGAACAGGATGTAGTTGCGCTCGGCCGGGAGACCCAGCTCGGCCAGGAACTCGGCGCGGGGGCGCAGCATGCCCGGCCGGCAATAGACGTCCATCTGGGGCCAGCCGGTGACCGCGACCTGGGCGGGATCGACGCCATGCCAGCGGGCCAGCTCGGCGGACATGCGCGGGCTCTGCACCGCGATGCGCGTCAACCCCGGCGGCAGCGGGCCCTTGGTGGTGGGTTGGTCCCAGGAGCCCACCACGCCCAGCACCGGCAGGCGGCGGCGGCGGGCGGCGGCCAGCCAGGGGCGCACGGCCAGGTTCTGCACGTGGTATACGGCCAGGGCCGTGGGCCGCCAGGCGTCCAGGCAGGCCTCAACCGTGGGCTCGCCGCACCAGTCGCAGTGGTACAGGCGCATGAGCAGGCCGAGCAGGGGGCGGCTCATGGGCAGGGGCCGGCCCAGGGCCGGGTCGGCGAAGTTGCCGGCCAGGTTTTCGCGCGCCCGGCGCTCGGGCGGCATGGCCTTCTTCTGGCAATGGCCGGCGAACTGGTTGATCTCATTGAAACGATAGACCAGGTTGCCGAAGCCGGCCCAGCGCCCCCAGAGGCGCTGACCCAGGCGGTGCAACAAACGGCGGCCGGCCAGGCGCGGGCCGCCATAGAGCGGGCCGGGATCGGCGGCCGGGTGGTTCAGGTCGGCCCAGGCGATATTCCCCGCGCCCAGGGCCGCCACGGCCGCGGCGTCCTCGGGCCGGGTGCTGAGCACCAGGACCGTGAGCCCCGGCCGCCCGGCCAGCTCGGCCAGCACCGGGCTTTCCACCACGTTGCGGCTGGCCATGGCGTTGGGCAGGATCAGGGCTAGGCGGGCCTTGGGCATGAGAGCCTCAGTAGGCGATGCGCTTTTGCAGGCGGACCTGTTTGAGGTTGGCCAGGATTTCCGCGATGCGCCGGCCGGCGTGGCCGTCGCCGTAGATGGGCTGGCTGGGGTGGCGGCCGTTGACCAACTGGCGGCGCACCGCGTCCAGGATCTCGTCGCGGTCGTGGCCCACGTCGATGACGTTGGCTCCCCGCTCGCGGCCGTCCTGGCGGGAGCCCACGTTCACCGCCGGCACGCCCAGGAACGAGCCCTCGCGGATCATGGCGCTGGAGTTGCCGATCATGCAGGCGCACTTGAGCATGAGCCGCACGAAGGTCTCCACCGGGAAGTTTTTGTAGAAGCGGATGAACTCGTGGTGATGTCGCTCGCGGAACTTGCGCATGCCCCGGCTGATGTCCTCGCTGCCCGCGTCCGCGTTGGGCCAGAGCATGATGGTGGGCATCCTCAGTTCCATCAGGGCTTCGAGCGTGCTGTTGATCTGGTCCTCGCCGCTGCCGTACTCGGTGGTGACCGGGTGCTGGTTGACCAGCAGGAAGGGTTTGTCCGGATCGATGTGGCCGCCCACGCCCTCTTGGGCCAGGAAGTCCTGATCGAGCTGGCGGCCGTTGTTGCGCGCGATCTCTGCCACCAGGTCGATGCGCGGGCAGCCCACCACGTGCACCGCCTCCGGCTCCTCGCCCATCTTGATGATGCGCTCGGCCGCCTCGCGGTTGGCCGGGAAATGCAGGTGGGCCAGCTTGGTCACCGCGTGGCGGATGGATTCGTCGATGGTGCCGGTCACCTCGCCGCCCATGGTGTGGGCCAGCGGGATGTTCATGTAGGCCGCGGCGATGGCGGTGGCCATGGTCTCGAAGCGGTCGCCCACGGTGATTACCACGTCGGGCCGGAGCGCGCCGAAGATGGTGGGCAGCTCCAAGAGGCCCAGGCCGGTGGATTTGGCCATGGTCTGGGGCGTCTCGCCTTCAATAATCATGTGCACCTTGGCGGTGGGGCTGAAGCCGTCGCGCTCGATGACGTCCACCACCGAGCCGAAGCGGTCCAGCAGGGCCGAAGCGCCCACCACCAGTTGCAGGGTCAGCTCCGGGTGCTCTTTCACCGCCCTCATCACGCTCTTGATGCTGCTGTAGTTGGCCCGCGAGCCCACCACCACGCAAATCTTGCGCATCTTCGCCCGGTCCTCCCTCCGCCTGAGGTGCTGACAAAAGATCGGCAACGGATCAGCTATCTTATCCGAGCAGGGCGGGCTTCACAAGCCGGCGGCCCCGGCGGGTCCAAATCGTCCGATCAGTCCATTCCCGCGGTGTGGCGGCATGCAGACTGGACAAGGGAAAAAGCGCATGAAAAGGGAATTCTACGTGGTGATCCCGCCCAGATTTTGGGGACGCCTTGGTAAGCGAGCAGATTTCGCAGGAAAGGTGATCCATGAGCAAACAGGGGAATGGGCAGCCGGCGTCTCGACGCCGGCACCCGGCCGCGTTCAAGGTTGATGCCCTAGGCTCAAGGTGGAGATGCTCCACGGGGAGAGCTTGCTCAGCCGCGAGGCCATGCGTCCGGCGGTGTCCGAATGCATCGAATCTGACCACCACCGGGCCAGGAGGCATGGCGCCAATGGCCACCGCAGCCCATTGGCCTTCGAATCCCAACAAGTCACTTGACTACCTGTCCGTTAATCCTGGGAAATATCTTGGCCGCCTCGCTGAAGCGCTTCCCCGGTTGCCCCGCCACCCGGCTTTGCCGGGCCCAGACCTCTTTGGCGTCGGGCTGGGCGAAGATGGAGCGCACCAGGGCGGCCACCAGGTGCCGGGCGCTCTTGGGGACCATGGTCAGCAGGTTGCGCATGAAATGAGTGCAGCGCCTCTGCCTGGCCGCGCCCGGCAGCTCAGCGGCCGGGCGCCCGCTGACCGGGCCCGGATCAGGCGTAGCCCCGGCGCAGCTCCTCCAGAAGCTCCTCGTTGAGCAGCTCGCCCTTGCGCAGCTCGGCGAAGCGCTCCAGCAGGTCCTCGGTGGTCAGCCGCCGCTTTTCGGCCAGGGGGATGTCCTCGATGACCTGGCCGCGGTGCATCATGACGGTGCGCTCGCCCAGGTCCAGGGCCTGGCGCATGCTGTGGGTGACCATCAGGGTGGTCAGCCCCATCCGGGCCACGAACTGCTGGGTCAGCTTGATCACCTGCGCGGCCGACTTGGGGTCCAGGGCGGCGGTGTGCTCGTCCAGCAGGAGCACCTGGGGGGTGTTGATCACCGCCATGAGCAGGGTGAGCGCCTGGCGCTGCCCGCCGGAGAGCGAGCCGATGGCGTTGTCCATGCGGTCCTCCAGGCCCATCTCCAGGGCCCTGATCCGCTCCCGGTACTGCTGGCGGTGTGAGCGGTTCAGGCCCAGGCGGGGCAAGGCGGTGTTGCCGCGCAACGAGGCCATGTGCAGGTTCTCGGCGATGCTCATGCCGGGCACGGTGCCCATGAAGGGGTTCTGGAACACGCGCGCCACCAGCCGGGCCCGTTCATGCTCCTTGGCCGCCGTGACGTCCCGGCCGGCGATGAAGACGCTGCCGGTGTCGGGCGCAAACTCCCCGGCCAGGGCGTTGAGCAGGGTGGACTTGCCCGAGCCGTTGGTGCCGATGACGGTCACGAACTGCCCGGCCGGGATGTCCAGGCTCAGCCCGCGCAGGGCGTAGACCTCGTTCACCGAGCCGGGATTGAACCGCTTGTGCACGTCCCTGATCTCGATCATGGCCTCCCCTCCGGGTTGGCGGCCCTCTGGCGGACTTCATGGGGGAGGTTCACGCCATGCTTGCGGACCAGGTCCCAGTTGATCACCAGTTCCTCCGGCTCATAGATCTGGATGGGCATGTCCTTGGGAGATTCGCCCCTGATGACCCGCGCCGCGATCCGCCCGGTCTCGCGGCCCACCTCGGGGTAATTGGGCCCCACGGCAAGCATCGCCCCCCGCGCGGCGTCGTCGCTGGAGTTGGTCACCAACGGCACCCCGGCCCGGTCCAACATCTGAGCCACGCTTTCCATGGTGGTTATGATGGTCATGTCGCCGGAGGTGAAGAAAAGGTCGATGCCCCTGCCGAGCAGGCTCTGCACCGCGTCGCGCACCTCGGCGGTGCCGGCCACGGTGGCCTCCAGCACCTCGAAGCCGGAACGTTGGGCAGCCTCCCTGGTCGCCAGGACGTTGATCCGGGAGGCGGGCTCGCTGGGGTTCCACACCATGCCCAGACGCTTGGCCCGGGGAAACACCTCGCGCATGGTCCTGATGGTGCTCGCCACAGGCTCGGCGGTGGCGATGCCAGTGAGGTTGGGCGGGTGGCGGGTGAGGCTTTCGGCCACACCCATGGCCAGGGGGTCGGTGACCGCCCCGAAGACGTGGGGAATGGTCTTGTTGAAGCGGGCCATGAGCTGCAGGGACGCCGAGGTTATGGTGACGACCAGGTCCACGTTTTGCCGCATCAGGTCCTGGGCGATGGATTGGCCCAGGGGGAAATCGCCCTGAGCACTGCGTAAGGTCACCTCTATCCGGCGCTCGCTCATGACGCCGCTTTCATGCAATCCTTCCATCACCCCCTGGACCGCGTCCAGCGCCGGTTTGACGTCCAAGAAGTAAAAGATGGCCACCCGCAGGGGTTTGGCCGCCGGCGCGGCCTTGGGCGCTGCCGGGGCCGGCGCGGCAGGGGCGGCAGGGGCGGCGGTCTTGGCGGGCTTATCCTTAACCGGAGGCGGGTAGATGATGTTGGCCTGGGCCAGCACCTCCGGCGGGATGGTCAGGCCCAGCTCGGCGGCCACGTCCAGGTTCAGGCCCACCTTCAGGCGGGTGTAGCGCTCGAAAGGTATGTCGCGCGGGTTCTCGCCCTTGAGCACCCGCGCCACCAGCCGCGCGCCCTGCTGCCCGCTGGAGACCATGTCGTAGCCGATGGAGGCCAGGGCGCCGTCGCCCAGGCGCTCGATGTCGTTGAGCACGATGGGCGTCTTGCTGGGCCGCGCCGCGGACACCACCGCGTCGAAGGCCGAGTAGACCAGGTGGTCCGGCGGCATCACCAGCACGTCCACGGCCTGGTTGGTCAGCGACTGCACGGCCTGGTAGACCTCTCCGGTGCTGGCCACCGTGGCCCCGGCGAGGACCAGGCCGGGCGTCTGGTCGATCTCGCGCTTGAGGTTGGTGGCGTTGAACACCGAGTTGGCCTGGCTGGGATCCCAGACCGCGCCCACCTTCCGGGCCTTGGGTAGCAGCTCGCGCACCAGGGCCAGGGTCTTGTCCATGGGCGTGGCCCCGTAGGCGCCGGTGACGTTGGGCAGGTGGTCGCGCTCTGTAGCGCCTGCCTTGATGATGAATGGATTGGCCACGGCGGTGAAGACCACCGGCCGGTCGGTGATCTTCTTGAACGCGGCCTGGGTGGTGGCGGTGGAGATGGTCACCACCAGGGCGACGTTGTCCTTCAGGAACTTGTCTAAAACCAGGTTCACATGGGCCAGGTCGCCGTGGGCGTTCTCCACCCGCAGGTGGCAGGTCACCCCGTCCTGATAGCCCAGCACGGCCAGCTCCGCTACCAGGGCCTCGCGGCAGATGTCCAGCAGCGAGTTGTCAGTGATCTGCAACACCCCGATCAGGGGCTTGGCCTGCCCGGCCTGGGCGGCCGGGCCCGGCCCGCCCGCGTCGCCGGCCGGCGGGCCCAGGACCTGGCCCGCGCCCCACCAGCCCAGCAGGGCCGCCAGCACCGCGGCCAGCACCCAGGCCGGCCGCGCCCGCAGCCGGGCGGCCAGGCCCTGGCCCTTGGGCCGGCCCTTGGCCACCCCCTGGGATACCACCAGGGTGAGCAGCACGAAACCGGCGGTGAGCAGCTTGAGGTCGATGGGGTTCAGGCCCAGGTACAGGGCCAGGGCGATCATCAGGCGGAAGGCCACCGAGCCCACCAGGGCGCTCAGCACCTGGCCGGCCAGGCTGCGGGCGCGCAGGGTGGATTCGCCGATGATCACCGAGGCCAGGCCCACGACCACCGTGCCCACGCCCATGGTCACGTCGGCGAAGCCCTGGTACATGGCCACCAGGGCCCCCGAGACGCCGACCAGGCCGTTGGCCAGGGCCAGGCCCAGGATGGTGAGCATCTCCACGTTGACGCTGTTGGCCGCGGCCATGCGCGGGTTCTCGCCGGTGGCCCGCATGGCCATGCCCAGATCGGTTTTCAGGAAAAAGGCCATGATCAGCCAGAAGGCGGCCATCACCGCAATGAGGGCCACCAGGGTCCAGACCGGGGCCGGCAGGCCGGGATTGGCCGCGTCCAGCATGGTGAACAGGGTGCGCTCCTGCAACAGCGGGATGTTGGCCCGGCCCATGAGGCGCAGGTTGATGGAGTACAGCCCGGTCATGACCAGGATGCCGGCCAGGAGTCCGTTGATCTTGAAGCGGGTGTGGATCAGGGCCGTGACAGCCCCGGCGGCGGCCCCCACCATCAGCGCGGCCACCAGGGCCAAGGCGGGGTGCCAGCCGGCCACGATCAGGGCGGCGGCCGCTGCCGCGCCGGCGGTGAAGCTGCCGTCCACGGTGATGTCGGGGAAGTTGTAGACCCGGAAGGTGATGTAGACCCCGGTGCTCATCAGGGCGTAGAGCAGGCCCAGGATGATCGCGCCCAGCCATAGTTCCATGGCTTTAGGCCTCCAGGGCCACCAGGCCGGCCAGGCCCGCGGCTACCTGGGTGCGTCCCAGCAGGTGCTGCACCTTGAGCGCCTCCAGCTCGGTGATGATGCGCATCAGCTCGTCGTCGAGCTGCTCGGGCCGCTTGCCCAGCGGGCCCTTGCCGAAGACCGCCGCGTGCAGGTGAAAATCGGCGTCGGCCGGCAGCCAGGGCAGCACCGCCGGCGGGACCAGACCGCGCTCGGCCGCGGCCAGTCCGGTGGCCACCACCACCTTGCCCGCGTCCGCGGGCTCCACCGGCAGGCTCATCCAGTCCCGGAACCGTTCGGGGTGATAAATCTCCCGCCCGTCCGCCGGCTGGTGGTCGATGACCGGCGCGCGCTTGAGGTGCATGCCCCAGAGCCCCTTGCTCTCGGCCACCAGGACCAGGCCCAGCACCGGCGCGGGCAGCACCTGGTGAAACACCTTCAGCAGCCGCGTGAGGTCCACCAGGCCGGCCGGGCTGTCAAAGGCCACCAGGGCCGCGAAGGGGCCCTGGAAGGTGAAGGCGTTCAGGAAGCTGTAGGCCAGGCCGCCCTGCTTGTGCAGGTTCAGCACGAAATCCGCCCCGCTGCGGGCCACGGCCGGCTGGTAGAACAGGCTGCCCTCGATGAGCACCGCCTCGCCGAAGAGCTGACGGCATTCGGCGAAGTTCTCGCCGAAGCAGCCCAGGCCGGCCCCGAAAAGGCCCCGGCTGGCCGGCACCGCCACCGCGTCGCCCTCGTCGTAGGCCGAGCGGCCCAGCTTGTCCTGGCTGCCGTGAAGGGCCAGGCGGGCGGGCGGCCGGGGCCGTTCGATCACCTCCAGGCCTATGCCGTCGATCTCCAGCTTGCGGCTGAAGGCGGCGGCGGCGTCCGGGCCGCCGAACAGCGCGGCCAGTTCCTCCGGGTTGGCGGCCAGGTCAAAAAGCGGCAGGATGCCAGATTGCAGGAAGACCTGGCACACCATCTCCACCGGCTGGTAGATGACGACCCGCCCGCCGATCTTGCGCAGCATCTTCTGGAGGATGATGAAGACCCTGAGCCCCGCGCTGCTCACGTAGCGCAACTCGCCCAAATCCACCACCAGGGCGCGCAGGCCATCCTCCACCATCTGCTCCATGGCGGCCTGGGCCTGCGCGGCGGTCAGGGCGTCCAGGCGGCCGCTCATGCGGCAGGCCCGACGCCCCTGGATCTCAACCGGCGTCACTTCGAACATCGCCAAATGCCTTTCCCCGCGCGCGGCCTGGGCCGACGCCCCGGAACCGCCGGCCGCTGCCCTGCCGGGATGCAGAATCGCCGAGATGTAACCAAGCCCTCCGGCATGAACCAGGCCGCCGGCACGGGATGCCATCCCGCCCACGGCGGTCAAGGATGGCGCGCCGGCTCCCGGCGTGCTGGCAGCACGATAGCCCTATCTCTCGCGATTTAAAAGCGCATACCGCGGGCAGGCGGTCATGGCCATGCTGGCGGTGCCCAAGGCCGGCGGGGCCTACGCGCCCCCGGAACCGGCCTCTCCGCCGACCCGGCTGGCCTTTGTTCTGCGCGACACGGGATCGGCTGGGCCAGGCCTTTGCCGCGCCGCCCTGCTGCCCTCCGCGGGTGCCGACCTTGGCCGCTCAACCGCAAGCCAGCCGCGCCCGCCCGGACTACCTGACGGCGGCGGCTCCAGCCTCTCGCGCCGGCTCCACCCGCAGCACCCGATAGCCCGCACCCGCCGGCCCCAAATCCCGCACCCGCGCCGTGACCCCACCGTCCGCCAATCGCTCGCCCGCCCAGGCGGGCTGGGCGGTGAGCATGAAGGCCGGCCGGCCGGGTCCGGCCAAGGCCGCCAGGGCCTGGGGCGTGGCCTGCCAGGCCAAGCCGTAGAGGCGCAGGTAGGCCTCGCCCGCCACCGCGTCCAGGGTCCGTCCCACCAGGCCCGCGGGCGCGTCCGGGGCGGGCATATTCCGGATGGCCAGGCGGGCGGCCGGGCGCGGGCTGAGGCGGGGCATCTGGAAGAAGTAGCGGGCCTCGTCCACCGGGCGTCCCGCTTGCAGTTCCCGGTCCAGGGCCTGGTCGGCGGCGGCCAGGGTCCAGGCGAAGCTGGCCAGCAGGGCCAGGTGCAGGCCGGCCAACACCCAGGCCTGGCGGCGGCGCAGGAGCGCCACGGCCTGGACCAATGCCCAGAGGCCCAGGGCAGTGGCCAGGGCCAGGAAGGGATAGAGGTTGAGGAAGACGCGCGGGAAGGGCTTGTCGCCCCGCGCCCAACTGAAGACAAAGGGCAGCACCGCCAGGGCCAAGGCCAGACCCAGCCAGGCCCGGGCCTGCGGCTGCCGCCGCCACAGCCAAACCGCGCCCAGCCCGGCCGGCAGGCACAGCCACCAGCGCGCCTGCCAAAAATCGGCCAGGAACCGGGGCAGGCGCTGATAGAGGGTGTCGGGGTGGGCGAAGGCCGCGCCGGCCTCCAGGTAGGGGTTGAACAGGAGCTGGTCCAGCAGGGGCGCATAGCACAGCACGGCCAGGGCGAGGCCCAGGACCAGGGCCAGGCCCAGCCGGCCGGCGGCGTCGTGCGCGGCGGGACCCAGCCCCATGCGGCGCAAACGCGCCGCCAGCCAGGCCCCGCCGCAGAGCAGCAGGCCCGCGCCCGCCAGGTAGAGATTGGACGGCAGGGTGTAGAGCAGCAGCGCGCAGGCCAGCGCCGCCGGCCAGACGCGCACCCGGCCTCCGTCCCGATGCGGCAGGCACAGCACCGCCAGCACCACCGTCAGCAGCAGGCCCAGGCTGTAGCCGCGCGCCTGGCTGGCAAAGGCGGCCACCGGCAGGGTTGTCGCGAGCAGCGTCGTCCACAGGAAAGCCACCGCCGGGCCCAGGCGTTCGCGCAGGGCCCGGAAGCCCAGGGCCAGGGCCAGCAGGGTCAGGCCCAGGGGCAGCCCCCGCAGCAGGTAGGGGTGCAGCAGCAGGTGGTTGGGCTGGTCCAGGCCCAGGCCCTTCAGGAACAGGTTGGCCAGCAGGCTGAAGAACACGTGATTGTTGGGGTAAGGATACTGGGTCAGGGGCTGCCAGATGGGCGCCAGGATGAACTCCCGCAGGCTGACCACCTCGTCGTACCAGAAGTCGTTGCCCAGGGGCCCGGCCGCCTGCCAGGCCAGGAAGGGCCCGGCCGCCAGCCAGAAGAGCCACCAGCCGCCGCGGCCGGCCCGGCCGCGCCAGGCGGGGACCAGGCGGGGCAGCAGTCCGCCGGCCAGGAGCCCCACGCCCAGCAGGATCAGCAGGGGCCGGGCCCGGACCAGGGCCAGCCACTGGTCCAGGTTGGCCAGGTCCAGGGCCCGGAGGGTGAGCGGCCGGGGCTCCCCGCCGGCAGCGGCCGCCAGCAGGCGGAAATGGCCCGAGCCGGGACCGTTGTGCAGGGTCACCGTCACCAGGTGGGGACCGGCGGCCAGGCGCAGGTTCACCGCGCCCTGGTTGCCGGCGCTCACGCCGGGCGGCAGTTCCAGCACCGGCCGCTCGTCCAGGCTCAGGCTGGCGTAGTCGTCGGCCTCCAGGCTGAGCCGGACCTCCTGGTCGTGCTCCAGCCGCCACAGGCCCATGGCCACCAGGGTGGTCTGGGGGTGCTCCAGGCCCACCCGCTCGCCGGCCGGCATGCGGATGGTCCGCCAGGGCTGGTCGTTGACATAGCCGCCCCGGAAGATCTGGCAGTGCCAGCCCGGCTCGGCCAGGGCGTTGGGCGCCAGCACCCACCAGCGCAGCAGCGCCGGCAGGGTCAGGCCCAGGGCCAGCAGCAGGGCGCCCAGGGACAGGGCCAGGCCAGGACCCAGCCAGCGCCGGGCCCAGGGCCGGGCGGCCGGAAGGCTTGGCTGGATGTTGGCGGGCGCGATCGGCACCGGACCTCCTGCGGCGGGGATGGCCATCGCCTGTCATTGTGCGCCGGTGGCGCCCCCGGCTTCAAGCCCGGCCCCGGCCCGCGGCGGCCCCCGTCCGGAAAGACCTTGCCCAGCCCGGATGCACTCCAGGCTGGGCAAGGGTTTTATCGCGGCCGATGGCGGCCCCGGCCGGGGCGCGGGACCTAGCGGTCCAGCTCCTCGGCCTGGATCCAGCCTTTGAGCCGGCTGGGGCTGTTGGCCAGGGGCACGTCCACCTGGGCCCTGGTCACTTTCTTATATGCGCTCAAGACCAGACTGGATACTCCCAGCACCGTGGTCTTAATGTCCTGGGCGGCGGTGTAGATGTAGTTGTCCGGGGCGTCCACGGTGTAGCTGAGGCGCTGGCCCTTTTTCAGCACCACCGGCTTGCCCACCATCTCCAGCCATTCCCGCGGCGGCGCCTGGCGCTCCAGGACCACGGCCCCAAGCCAGCCGCGGCCGTGCTCGGTCTCCACCTCGTACCAGGGTTTGCCCAGGCCGTAGTCCGCGCGCAGCACCTTGACCACCGTGCCCGGCTTGAGCTCCTGGTCCCGATCGCCGGGGCCGGTGGACTCGTGGCTGCGCAGCGAGGCCATCATGGTCGTCTTGTGTGACAGGGTGATCTGGTCGCCGGCCTTGAGATCGGCGGCCGTGGCCAGTGATGCAAAGCCCAGCAGCAACAGGGCCAACAGGGCCGCCAACGCGCCCGCAAACTTAAACCGCATGCTAACTCCTTTCGACTTGGTTGGCAGCCGGCGAAACCACCGGGCCGCGTGGCCATTTTAAGGTGAGGGTGCAGCCGCAAAACTGGGCAGGCACAGCGGGTGCAAAGAGGGGCGCGAAGGGTAGCGCCTGGTGGAGCCTGGGCTGGTGTTCCTGACCTACTCCACCGGAACGCTTCCTGTCAAGCGCCTGAGGCGATAAGGCGCAACCGTTGCCAACCGCGGCCGCGCCGGTCGCTGCGTTGTTAACCTGTATTGTTTGATTCTATCATATCGGCCGGCGCTTCCGATATTAGACGGCCGCGGCCGGGTGTGCTAGTTTGCCCAAAAATAACAGCCGGGAGGTGGCGGCATGGCGCGGGTGATGAGCGAGCACGAGTCCAAAGCGTTCTTGGCCGGGCGCGGCATCGCCGCCACCCGCGAGACGGCGGCCACCAGCCTGGAGGCGGCCCTGGCCGCGGCCGCGGCGCTGGGCTATCCGGTGGCCTTGAAGGCCTCGGGCGCGGATCTGGCCCACAAGACCGAGCGCGGCCTGGTGCAGCTCTGGCTGCGGGGTCCGGAGGACGTGCGCGCGGCCTGGGCGCGGCTCAAGGCGGGCCTGGGCGCGGAGCCGGCCGAGGTGCTGGTGCAGGAGATGATCGGCGACCCGCGCGAATTCGTGGCCGGCCTGGTGCGCGATCCCCAGTTCGGCCCCACGGTGATGTTCGGTCTGGGCGGCATCTACACCGAGGCCCTCAAGGACGTGGCTTTCCGGGTGGCGCCGCTCAGCCTGGCCGACGCCCTGGACATGCAGGAAGAGCTGCGCGGCCGCGCCCTCTTGGAACCCCAGCGCGGCGGCCCGGCGGCAGACCGCCAGGCCCTGGCCGAGCTGCTGGTGGCCCTGGGCCGCCTGGGCCTGGAACAGGCCGGGCTCCGGGAGATCGACATCAACCCGCTGAAGCTGGGCCCGGGCGGCCGGCCCCTGGCCGTGGACGCCCTGGTGGTCTGGGCCGACTAAACCCGCCGCCCCGGTCGCCGGGCCTCGGCCGCGGCCAGGACCAGGGCGGCCACCCCACGCGAGATTTCACCGAAAACCGGCGCGCCCATGGCCTCGGCCTTCTGGCGGAATTCGTCAAAGCAGCCCGCGTCGCCCACCGGCCAGAATGTCACCGGCTTGGGGCTCGCCGCCGCCGCGGCCAGGCAGTCCATCCCGGCGGCCATGATGGCCGGCTCCACGAAGTAGTGCACCTGCACCGCGTCCACGTTGGGATCATTCAACAGCGCCTCCAGGGCCGCGCCATAGGCCTCGGCCCGGCCGCTTTTCTCGATGGCCGGCCACAGGTCCACCGGGTTGTGGGGCTCCATCCAGGCCGGGAAGACCGCCGCCAGGCGCTCCAGGCTGGCCGGGGAGAGTTGGGCCAGCTCCAGGCCCTGGGCGCACAAGTGGTCGGCGGCCACGATGCCGGCCGCGCCGCTGAAGGTGATGACCCCCACCCGTTTGCCGCCGGTGCGCTGGCGCCACAGGTAGAGCGCCTTGGTCAGGTCCATCAGCTCCACGAAGTCATGGGCGCGGTGCAGGCCCAGTTGGCGGAAAAAACCCTCGGCCACGGCCGCGTTGCCGGCCAGGCTGCCGGTGTGGCTCAAGGCCGCCTGGGCCCCGGCCGGGCTGAGCCCGCCCTTGAGCAGCACCACCGGACGGCCCAGGTTCTCCACCGCGGCCCGGAAGCGGGGCGGGTCGCTCACCGACTCCAGGTACAGGGCCACCACCTCGGTCTCCGGGTCGTGGGCAAAGTACTCCAGCAGGTCGCACTCGCCCACGTCCACCCGGTTGCCGATGGAGCAGGCCTTGGCCAGGCCGAAGTAGCCCTGGCTGATCACCTGCATCAGGAAGCCGGCCGCCAGCATGCCGCTCTGCACGATCAACGACACCCCGCCGGCCTGGAGCTTGCCCTCCCAGATGGCCGGGCGCATGAACGAGGCCACCAGGGGCTGGTTGCCGTCCACTACGCCCATGCAGTTGGGCCCCCACAGGCGCAGGCCGTGCCGCCGGGCGATGGCCAGGCACTCGTCCTGCAACCGCGCGCCCTCCGGGCCGGTCTCGGCAAAGCCCGCGCCCTGGAGCATCACGCAGCGGGTGCCCTTTGCCGCGCACTGGCGCAGGACCTCCGGCACCGCCTTGGCCGGCACGAAGAGCACGGCCAGGTCCGGGGTCTCGGGCAGATCGGCCAGGGAGGCGAAGCACGGCGCGCCGGCCACCTCGTCGTAGCGGGGGTTGACCGGGTACACCCGGCCGGGCAGGCACTTGACAAGGTTATAGGTCAGGTCGTGGCCGCCCTTCATGGGATCGCGGCTGGCTCCCACCACCGCCGCGCTCCGGGGGTGCAGGAAGCCTTCCAACTCCTCGTGCATGATCAATACCTCCTCCCCGCGCCCAGGCGCGGGGAATGTTGCCTGCCCAGGCTGATGATCAGGCCGGCCGCGATGAGGTCCAGCACAAAAAAGCAGGCGTAGGCCAGGTCGTAGGAGCCGGTGCGGGTGAAGCTCTGGCCCATGACCAGATAGCCGAAGCCTTGCAGGGCCAGGAACAGCACCAGCATGCGGTAGACCCGGGTGAAGCCCTCGCGGCCGAAGAGATGGGCGGTGAGGATGGGGTAGGTGGACATCACCCCGCCCATGGCGAAACCGAAGACCAGGATAAAGAGGGCCGTGGCCGCCATCGAGCCGGTGATGAGCCCCAGGGCCATGCCCACCGCCTTGAGCATGAACAGCAAGCCTACCACCTTCAGCGGCCGCCACCAATCGCAGAACATGCCCCAGGCCAGCTTGCCGATGGTGCCCAAGAGCGCCATGGCCGCGGTGAGCGCCATGGCCCAGGGGCCGCTGAGGCCCAGGTCCTGGAAGCGGGGCGCGATCTGGAACATCACCCCCATGGCCCCCATCAGGCCCAGGGCGTAGGCCAGGCCCAGCTTCCAGAAGTCCGGCCGCGCCAGCACCGCCCGCGCGTCCAGCTCCGGGCCGGGCGGCACGTCGGCGTGGGGGCCGCTCATGGGCAGGTAGGGCGGCGCGTCCGAGACCGGCCCGCCCGCCGCGCCGGCCATGCCCGCCGCGCCTTCCAGGGTAAGGCCGCACTCCTCCGGCCCGGTGCGCACCAGGGCCCAGGCCAGGGGCGCGACGATGAGGATGGAGAGCCCTATGCACAAAGCCGCCGTGGCGATGCCCTCGGCCGCGATGAGGCGCATGGACAGGTAGGGCAGCGCCACGCCGGAGAGCGAGATGCCCATGGTGGCGATGCCGATGGCGCGGCCGCGCCGGGCCTCGAACCAGTTGGAGACGGCGGTGTTGCCCACGATGCCGCTCATGGCCGAGTTGCCCACCTGCAAGGCCACGTAGCAGAGGTGGAAAATCCAGAGGCTCTCCACCCGGCCCAGCATGATGAAGGCCGCGCAGGAAAGGAGCGGGCCCACGGTCATCAGGAGGCGCGGGCCGAAGCGGTCCAGCAGGCTGCCATAGCTGAACTGGGCCAGCAGGCCGCAGATGAAGCCCAGCATGGGCGCGATGTTGAACTCGGCCCGGGTCCAGCCCCGGGCCTCGCACAGGGGCAGCAGGAAGGCGTTGAAGACGTAGAAGCTGGTGCCGGTGGACATGAAGTTGGCCAAAAAGGCCACCCCCACGACGCACCAGCCATAGTAGAAGCGCGCCGGCTGCGTCCCCCGCCCGCCCTTCATGGGTCAGGCGCGTCCTACACCGGCCAGCTCAGGTTCAGGCTCGACACCCGGATGCGGTTGACCACCGGGATGGACCCGGCCAGGTCGCGGGCCAGGCTCTCGGCCTTTTCGCCCTCCTCGGCCGTGTACAGATAGCCGGTCAGGTGGATGGACCCGTCGCCGGCCAGCTCGGCCTTGAGCAGGTTGGAGCGCAAGAGCTCCTGGCGGAGCCGGGCCTCTATCAGCTTGGCCACCGCCAGGGGTTGCAGGGCCTCGCGCAGGCGCTCGTCCGGGTGCAGGCGGCGCACCTCGGCCACCGCCTTTTTGAGGATGGCCACCGCGCCGGCCTGGTCCAGGCTCTCGGTGTTGAGCACCAGGTGGTACAGGCCCCAGTCGCGCAGGTCGTGGTCGAAGATCTGGCGCACCAGGGCCCGGCGCTCCTGGTCGTGGCGCTCCACCCGCGCGCGGGCCTCCTCGGCGTCGATGGCCATGGCCTGGGCCACCCGCGCCACGCGCAGCGCGGTGGGGGCCACCACCCGCACCCTGAGCACCTGGGGCGCCTCGCGCAGCACCACCTGGGAGCCGCGCCCGATGATGACCACCCCGCCCCGGCTGGCCACCTCCAGGATCACCGCCGCGTAGAGGCTGGTGTAGACCGGCTGGGCGAAAAAGAGCCGCTCCAGCACCGAGAGCCCCCGCTCCATCTGCAGGTCCTTGGCCTCGGCCGCAAAGCGCGGGTCCAGGCCGCAGGCGACTTCCTTCAGCTCGTTGGCCCCGACCAACTGGTAGCCCAGCTCGCCGGCCAGGGTCCGGGCCACCTCGTCGCCCAGGCTGCCCACCTGGCGCGAAATGGTGATGACCGCCATGGCTGTCTCCTTGCGCCGCGCGCCGCTTTAGCGGCAGCGGTAATCGGGCTTGCGCTTTTCCATGAACGCCCGCGCGCCCTCCTTCATGTCCTCGCTGGCGGTGAGCCGGGCCCAGAGGTCGCTCTCCAGCTCCAGGCGGTCCAGCATGGCCAGGTCGCGGCAGCGGTTGATGGCCTTCTTGGCCGCCATCAGGCCCAGGGGCCCCTTCTGGGCGATGCGCCCGGCCAGCTCCAGGGCCGCCTCCAGCACCTGGTCGTCGGGCGCGACCTTCTCAATCAGGCCGTAACCCATGGCCTCCCCGGCGCTGATCAGGGCCCCGGAAAAGACCAGCTCCTTGAACTTGCCCAGGCTCATGAGGTGCGGGCCGCGGGCGATGCCGCCGTTGCCGGGGAAGACGCTCAGGTTCACCTCCGGGAAGCCCAGCTTGGCCTTCTCGCCAGCATAGCGGATGTCGCAGGCCAGGGCCAGCTCCAGCCCGCCGCCCAGGCAGTAGCCCTTGATTGCGGCGATGACCGGCCAGACGAAGCCCTCGATCTGGGCGTAGATGGCATGCGTCAGCATCAGGCGGCGCTTGGCCGTCTCCGGGGTCAGCTCCAGGAAGGTCTTGATGTCCGCCCCGCCGGCAAAGGCCTTGTCGCCCGCGCCGGTAAGCACCACCGCCCGCATCTCGTCGCGGCGCTGGTCCAGCTCGTCGAAGACCGCCTTGATGGCCAGCTTGGTGGGCACGTCCAGGGCGTTCATGGGGGGATGATCGATGGTGACCAGGGCCACCGGGCCTTGCAGCTCGTAGGATGCCAGTTTGTCGCCCACGGAAGTTCCTCCTTGCCCGGCCCTAGTTTGCGGCCAGTCCGGTGCTCATCAGGGAAGGCAGCCAGGTGGCCAGCTCCGGCCAGATCATGCAGACCAACAGGCCCACCGCCTGCAGGGCCACGAAGGGCCAGACCGATTTGTAGATGTCGTTCATGGTTATCTCGGGCGGGGTGACGCCCTTCAAGATGAACAGGTTGAAGCCGAACGGCGGCGTGATGTAGGCCATCTCCATGTTCACCGTGAACAGGATGCCGAACCAGAGGGGATCGAACCCCAACTGGGTGATGATGGGCACGAAGATGGGCGTGGTCAAGAGCAGGATGCCGGCCGGATCCAGGAACATGCCCAGGATGAAGTAGAGGAACTGGATGGCCAGCAGAATGGCCCAGGGGCTCACGTCCATGGACAGGATGGCCTTCTGCATGCCGTCCTGGATGCCGGCGTAGGCCAGGAAATGGGTGAAGGCGTTGGCCCCGATGATGATCCAGAAGATCATGGCGCTGAGATGCATGGTCTCCATGGTGGCCTGGCGCACCCGTGCCCATGTCAGGCGGCGGTGGGCCGCGGCGGCGGCGAAGGCCCCGCCGGCCCCGATGCCGGCCGCCTCGGTGGGGGTGCAGACGCCCAGGTACATCACCCCCAGCACCAGGGCCACCAACAACAGCGGCAGGACCACGCCCTTCAGGGTGGCCACCTTCTGGGCCAGGCTGTAATGCTCCCGCATGGGCGGGGCCAGCTCTTTTTGCCAATAGCAGCGCAGGCCGATGTAGGCGATGAACAGCACCGTCAGGAGGATGCCGGGGATGACGCCGCCCATGAACATCTGGCCCACCGAGACGTCGGTCATGTTGCTGTAGAGAATCATGATGATCGAGGGCGGGATGAGGATGCCCAGCGCGCCGCCGGCGTTTATGCAGCCCAGGGCCACGTTCTTGTCGTAGCCCCGGCTGAGCATGGAGGGCAGCGCGATCAGGCCCATGGAAATCGTGGCGGCCGAGCTGATGCCGGCCATGGCCGCGAAGACGGCGCAGATGGCCACCGTGCCCATGGCCAGGCCGCCGCGCAGACGGCCCATCCAGCGGTAGACGATTTCGTAGAGCTCGTCGGCCAGGCCGGAGAACTTGAGCACGTTGGCCATGAGCACAAACAGCGGCACCGCCAGCAAGATGAAGTTGGTGCCCTCCCCGTAGGCCGTGTTGAAGAGCATCAGCAGGCCTTTGGGACCCCAGGTGTAGAGGGTGCCCAAGGTGGCGATGAACAACAGCACCAGGGCGATGGGCGCGCCGGAGATGAGCAGCGCCACCAGCAAGCCGAAGACGATCAGGGCCAGCAACCAGGTGTCCATGCTAACCCTCCAGCGCTTCGCGGCCGGTAGCCAGGAAAATGCCGGCGCGCAGGGCGTTGGCCAGCGCCTGCATGAGCAGCAGGGCCACGCCCACCGGCACCGTGGCCATGGATGGCCAGAGCAGAAGCTCCGCGGCCGAAACCGAGCGCTGGCCGGTCATGAGGGCCTCCCAGGCCAGCCCGCCGCCGAAATAGAGCATGGGCAGGGCCGGGGCCAGGACCAGGAAGGCGGTGAGGATGTCCACCCAGGCCTTTCGGCGCTGGTCGTAGAAACGGTAGACGATGTCCACCCGCACGTGGCCGCCATGCAGCAGGGTGTAGCCGCCGGCCAGCATCACCAAGGTGCATTGCAGGTAGAGGTTTACCTCGTAGGCCCAGGTGGTGGGCGAGTTGAAGACGTAGCGCAAGAGGACTTCCAGGAAGACCAGCGCCGTGATGACCAGGCTGACCCAGGCCACCGCTCGTCCCACCCAGTGGTTGACGACGTCGATTGCTCGGAGCAGGGAGCGCATGCCTTCTCCATGGCCGGCGGGGCCGGGCGGGCCCCGCCGGCCGGGGGATGGGTTGGGTAGGCGCCTGCCGGAGTAATAGCTCCGGCAGGCTCCTAGGCGGACCATGGACGGCCCGCCAAATTGCGCAGGCCGTAAGACCTAAGCAATTTGGGCTCCTAAAGCACGATGCCCTTGGACATCAAGTTGTCGCGCAGGATCTTCACCAGCTTCTCGGAGAAGGGCGACTTCTTGGCCTCGGCGTCCCACAGCGGCTTGACCGCCTCGTGGAAGCGCTTCATCTCCGCGCCCTTGACGGTCACCACCTTGACCCCGCGCTTGGCGGCGTCGGCCAAGGCCTTGGCGTCCAGCTCGTCGGAGGCCTTCAGGCTCTTGTCCATGGCGTTCATGGCCGCCTGCTTCAGCGCCTTCTGCTGGTCGGCCGACAGTCCGGCCAGGGTCTTGCTGTTGATGATGATCTCCACCATGCCGGGGGTGTGCAAGGCGGGTTTGACGATGTGATTGAGCACCTCGTAGAACTTGTACTGCTCGATGGTGTACCAGGGGAAGTCGGTGCCATCGACGGTTCCGCGCTGCAGGGCCATGTACTGCTCCGCGCCGGCGATGGCCACGGCCGAGGCGCCCAGGGCCTTCATGATGCTGGCCTCCATGCCCACCGCGCGGATCTTCTTGCCGGCCAAGTCATCGAGCTTCTCCACCGGGAACTTGGTCAGCAGGCCCATGCTGGCCACCGAGAGGCTGCCCAGCAGGGTGACGCCATGCTGGCCCACCGCCTCGCCAAAGGTGTCCAGGTAGCCCTTGTTGAGCAGCACGTCCTTGGCCTCGGCGGCGTTGTCCCAGTTGTAGGGCAGCCACTGCACGTTGACCTCGGGCACCTTGCCGGCGAAATAGAGCAGCGAGCCGGAGTAGCCGTCGATCATGCCCTGGCGCACCGCGTCGAAGACTTCGTTGGTCTTGGCCAACTGGCCGGGCCAGAAGACCTTCACCTCCACCTGGTTGTTGGTCAGGCGCGCCACCTCGCTGGCGAAGAACAGCGTGGTCTGGCCGACGTTGGCGTTCTCGGGATAGGCGCACTGGAAGCGCAGGGTGGTGGCGGCCTGGGCCGCGGCGGCGGCCAACAGCAGCGCCAGGCCGCAGAAAACGGCCAGCATCCTCGATTTGGCGGTCATCTTTTCCCTCCCTTGTGGCCGGCCGACGGCCGGCGGGTGCGATGAAAAGCGCGGGCGCGGCTCGGCCCGGTCAGTCCAGGATTATGGATCGCTTGAGGATCTTGCCGGTGTTGGTCTTGGGCAGCTCCTCCACCAGCTTGATGATGCGCGGGTACTTGTAGGGCGCCACCCGCGCCTTGACGTAATCGCGCAACTCCTCGGCCGTGACCGAGGCCCCGGCCTTGACCACCACCACGGCGGCCACCTCCTCGCCCAGGTCGGGGTGGGGCGCGCCCAGCACCGCGGCCTCGCTCACGGCCGGGTGGGTGTAGAGCACCTCTTCGATCTCGCGGGGGTAGACGTTGTAGCCGCCGCGGATCACCAGGTCCTTCTTGCGGTCGACGATGTAGATGTAGCCGTCCTCGTCGCGCCGGGCCAGGTCGCCGGTGTGCAGCCAGCCGTTCTTAAGCGCGGCGGCCGTGGCCTGGGGCTGGTGCAGATAGCCCTTCATCACGCCGGGGCCCTGCACGATCAGCTCACCCACCTGACCCGTGGCGACTTCCTGGTCCAACTCGTCCACCACCCGGGCCGTGAAGCCGGGGATGGGCAGGCCGATGGAGCCGGGCTTGGTGGTGCGGCCGAAGGGGTTTTCCACGCAGACCGGCGAACACTCGGTCAGCCCGTAGCCCTCGTAGATGGTGGTGTGATAGGCGGCCTCGAAACGCTTGAGCACCTCCACCGGCAACGAGGCCCCGCCGCTGACGCAGAAGCGCAGGTTGGCCCGGCGGGGCGGGGTCTGGGCGGCCATCTCGGCCAGGCGGTTGAAGATGGTCGGCACCGCGATGACGATGACGCTGTCCTCCTCCTCGATGGCGGCGAAGACCTCGTCCGCGTCGAAGTGCACCCACAGCCGCACGGTGAGCCCCAGGTGGATGGAAGCGTTCAGGATGCTGGTCTGGCCGTAGATGTGGAAGTAGGGCAGCACGCCCAGCACCACGTCGTCCGGACCGGTGACGCGCATCTCGGCCACGGTGCGCGCGTTGCTGCCCAGGTTGCCGTGGGTGAGCATGGCGCCCTTGGCCAGGCCCGTGGTGCCGCTGGTGTAGATGATGGCCAGGGTGTCGTCGGCCGCCGCCGGGTGCAGCGGGAAATCGGGCTGGGCGCTGATAAGCGCGTTGAGGTCGCCAAAGCCGGCCACGGACGCGCCGTCGGCCAGGCGGATGTCGATGGCCGGTATCTCGCCTAAAACCGGGCCGGCGTACTCCAGGTGGTCGCTGTGGCCGATGAAGGCCCGCGCGCCGGAGTCGCGGAAAATGTGGCCCAGCTCGGCGGTGCGGTAGAGGAAGTTGACCGGCAGGGCCACGGCCCCCAGCTTGGCCAGGGCGTAGTAGCAGGTCACCCAGTTGATGGAGTTGGGCATCATCAGGACGCAGACGTCGCCGGGCTTGACGCCAAGCCCCCTGAGCCCCGCGGCCAGGCCGCTGACCCGGCGGTCGAGCTGGCCGAAGCTGACGCTCTGGTCCTGGAAGCGGATGGCAGTCTTATCGGGCAAGCGTTTGGCGGCGTCCACCAGCATCTGGGCCAGGTTCACGCGGTCCTCCTTGCCTGTTGCGCAGCGCGCGTGATGGTTATTCATGAAGCGACGAAGCCGGGTTCGCTCCTCGGGGGGGAGTGGAGCCGGACCCGACCCCGGCGCCTCGCTTTAGCAGGATGTTGAAAAAGTCCATCCATGGGCTTTTTCAACCCAAGTTGGCCAAAGTAAATTCGGCCAACTTGCGAAAAGCTTGGCCTTGGATCAAGGCCTGCGCTTTTCGGCGGGCCTATCTTGGCCCGCGCCGGCTGTTTTCAACAGCCTGCTAGGCCAGGTTGCGCACGATCAGGGCCACGCCCTGGCCGCCGCCCAGGCACATGGTGGCCAGGCCCAATTCCTTGCCGGTGCGCTTGAGCTCGTGGATGAGCTTGGTCAGGATCACGCTGCCGGTGGCGCTGATGGGATGGCCCAGGGCGATGGCGCCGCCGTTGGGGTTGACCCTGTCCACATCCAGGCCCAACTCGCGGATGCAGGCCAGGGACTGGGAGGCGAAGGCCTCGTTGAGCTCGACCACGTCGATGTCGCCGAGGCTGAGGCCGGTTTTCTTGAGCACCAGCTTGGTGGCGTCCACCGGACCGATGCCCATGTAGGCCGGCTCCACGCCCACGCTGGCGTAGCCCACGATGGATACCAGGGGCTTGAGGCCCAGCGCTGCGGCGCGCTCCGGGCTGGCCACCACCACCGCGGCCGCGCCATCGTTCATGCCGCTGGAGTTGCCGGCGGTGACCGAGCCGCCCTTGCGGAAGACCGGGGCGAGCTTGGCCAGGCCCTCCAGGTTGGTCTCGGGGCGGGGGTGCTCGTCGGTGTCGAACATCGTCACCGCGCCCTTCTTGCCCTTCAAGGGCACCGCCACGATCTGATCCTTGAAGCGGCCCTCGCCCAGGGCCACGCCGGCCTTCTGCTGGCTCATGAGGGCGAACTGGTCCTGGTCCGCGCGGCTGATCTGGTAGCGCTCGGCCACGTTCTCGGCCGTCTCGCCCATGGTGTTGCCGCTGATGGGGTCAAAGAGCACGAGCTGGTCCATGAGCTGGGCGTGCCCCAGCTTGAAGCCCCAGCGGGCCTTGGGCAGGATGTAGGCCGCGCCGGACATGGACTCCACGCCGCCGGCCACGATGAGGTCGTGGTCGCCGGCCTTGACGGCCTGGGCGGCCAGGAAGACGGTCTTCAAAGAGCCGCCGCAGGCCTTGGCCACGGTGAAGGCCGGCACCGGGATGGGCACCCCGGCGTCGATGGCGATGGGCCGGGCCATGTTGGCCGGCAGCTCGCCGGTGCGGTACTGCTGGGAGAAGATCACCTCCTCCACCTGGCCGGGCTCGATGCCGGCGCGGGCGATGACTTCCTTGACCACCAGGCCGGCCAGGGCGCGGTCGCTGACCGGGGTGAGGGAGCCGCCCAGGCGGCCGACGGGGGTGCGCACTGCGCTGAGGATCACGGGCTCTTGCATGCTTGAAACTCCTGTATTCGCCAGACGCGGCGCTAGTTGTTCATGCCGGTCTTGTTGCCGTCCTGGTCGTAGAGGTACCAGCCCTTGCCGGCTTTTTTGCCCACGTGGCCGGCGGCGATCTTGCGGCGCAGGATGGCGGGCGGGAACCAGCGCGGGTCCTTGGTTTCTT
>JAZDHW010000260.1:0-7052 GCA_043805555.1 Pseudomonadota bacterium | reverse complement strand
CTCCGCCCGCGAAAAAGCGGCAGCGGCCGCGGGTGGGGCCAGAAAGTAGGTCCGCTCCGCCTCACCTACATGTATGCCTGCCCCAAGGTGAAGGGGCGGAGTCTGCCGATGGGGACCACCGGAAGGAACCCCGCCAACTGGAACTTAAAGGAAGGTTCATCCGGAATTTGCGTACCTAGATCGAAAGCATGACAATAAATTAAGATTACAATAGGTTATATTTAGGGCGGCAGTCAAGGAGGAATGCCGAAGGCGTAGTGTCCTTGACGGTTGCCATCGAGCAAACACAATGTGACAAGAGGTCTGGAAGGAAAAATCCCCCGGCAGCCTTGCCGGGTGCGACAGGGCGACAACCTATAATCGACCCTGTATGGCACCTGGCCAAATTCACCATTAATTTCAACTCCTTAAATACCATTGTTCAACTTAGGTGCGCAAATTCCGGATGAACCAACAATGTGTACTCTCGTCGGCTGTACAGTCATTGTATTGGCTTACGGCCCGATGAAAGCTGGACCGGCCCGGTAATACTTGGTATTATCTTGGCATGCAGAGCCATCCGGACATAGCCCGCCCGCGTGGCCGCGCCAGAGGCGCCCGGCCGGCCATCCTGGCCTGGTTGGCCCTGGCCGCGCTGGTCTTTGCCACCGGCCTCGCGCCCCTGCTGCACGAGAGCCTGCACGAGCACCTGGCCGGTCATGAGCACGGCCACGCTCACTGCCACGGGCCGGCCGCAGGCCTTCGCGCCCCGGTCGACTCCAGCCACGAGCACCACGCCTGCACCATCTGCCTGACCCTGGCCGGACTGCATCTGGCCAAACCCGGGCCTGCTCTGACGCCAGCGCCCGAGGCCGTCGCCAGCCCCCGCCCGGAGCTGGCCAGGCCCCTGCGCCTGGGCCTGCTGCACCCCCTGGGCTTTCGTCACCGCGGCCCTCCCGCATTCGCCTAGCTCCCGCGCCCGCACCCAACAACGCAATCAGCACCAGAGCTGGGCCATCCCGGCGGCGCGCGCATCCGCGCCCCGGAAAGCGGAGGGGATCATCATGCCTAGGTTACTTATTTCACTGCTGGTAGTCGCCGGAATGGCCCTGGCGGCCCCGGCGGCCATGGCCGGCCAGGCCGACGACCTGCACCGGGAGATGGACAGCCTGCGCCAGCAGATGCAGGCCATGCAGCAGGGCTATGAGGCCCGCTTGCAGCAGATGCAGCAAAAACTGGAGGCCCTGGAGGCCAAGCCCGCGATCGCCGCACCCGCCGCCGCGCCCAGCCGCGAAAGCCTGGCCAAACTGGCCAGCCAGGGCGCGGCCGCGCCGGCCCCGGAGGGCGCATCGGCCTGGAGCCGGGCGGTGCAGAAGCTCAACCCCGACCTGTCGGTGATCCTGGACACCTTTTACTACAACAACGACACCAACGAGGACAGCGCCCACCTGCTGAGCGGGATCAAGGGCTTCGGCGACGTGCACAACCACGGCGACGGAGGCCACTCCCACGAAGGCGCCAAGAAGGGCTTCAACCTGCGCCACGTGGAGTTGCAGTTCTCGGCCCAGGTGGACCCCTACTTCAAGGGCTGGGCCACGGTGGCGGTGGACGACGATGCGACCGAGCTGGAGGAGGCGGTGATCCAGACCACCGCTCTGCCCTACGGCCTCAAGCTCCAGGCCGGCAAGTTCTTCAGCGGCCTGGGCCGCCTCAACTCCCAGCACTCCCACGAGTGGGACTTCGTGGACCAGCCCCTGAACTATCGCCTGCTCCTGGGCGATCACAACCTGCTGGACAAGGGCGTGCAAGCCTCCTGGCTGGCCCCGCTGCCCTTCCATCTCCTCTTCGGCGTCGAGGCCTTCCAGGGCGACAACGAAAGCTCCTTCCAATACCTGGGCGAGGACCTGCCCGAAAAGGACGGCCCGCGCCTGTGGGTGGGCTGGCTGAAGTACGCGCCCAACCTGGGCGGCCGCCACGGCCTGCAACTGGGCGCGTCGCTGGCCTACGGGGTGCACCAGGAGGCCCACGACGGCGACGGCGACGGGGTCAACGACCATTTCCTGGACGGCCATAGCACCCTCTATGGCCTGGACGCGGTCTACAAGTACAAGGGCGGCGGCGCTCACGGCCAGGGCGACGTGGTGGTGCAGGGCGAATACCTCTACCGCCGCAAGGACCTGGACCTCTATCGCCACGACCTGCTGCCGGAGCTGGCCGGCAACGACCGCCGAGACGAACAGGACGGCTTCTACCTCCAGGGCGTGTACGGCTTCCTGCCCCGCTGGCGGGCTGGTCTGCGCTGGGACCAGGTGGGCCTGATCAATGAAGGCCACAGTCCCACCGGCGCGGCCTATGACTACGACGCCAGCAGCCGCTACTCGGCCATGCTGGATTTCTCGCCCACCGAGTTCTCGCGCATCCGGGTCCAGGCCAGCCGGGGCAATTTCGCCCTGGACGACGGCGACCAGGATTTCTGGGAGTTCTTCGTGCAGCTCCAGGTGTCCCTTGGCACCCACGGGGCCCACAAGTTCTAAGGAGGAAGCGCCATGCGCGGCAGACTATCGCTTAGCTTGCTGATGGTGGCGCTGATCTGGGCGGCGGTCCTGGCGACCGATGGAGCCGCCGCCCAGGCCCTGCCCATCAAGATCGTAACCACCACCCCGGACCTGGCCAGCCTGGCCCGGGCCGTGGCCGGCCCCCTGGCCACGGTGACCAGCATCAGCGACGGACACGACGACCCCCATTTCCTGCAGGCCAAGCCCAGCTACGTGCTGGCCGCCCGCGACGCCGACCTCTGGGTGCGGGTGGGCATGGAGCTGGAGGTGGGCTGGGAGCCGCCACTGCTGGATGGGGCCCGCCGGCCCGACCTGTTGCCCGGCGGCTCGCGCCACCTGGACGCCTCGGAAAAGGTGCTCAAGCTGGACATCCCCACCGGGCCCATCGACCGCTCCATGGGCGACGTGCACCCCCTGGGCAACCCGCACTGGTGGCTGGACCCCATCAACGCCCGCCTGGCGGCCTATAGCCTGGCCCAGCGCCTGAGCCAGCTCTATCCCGCCCACGCGCCGACCTTCGAGAGCAACCTGGCCGCCTTCGAGCAGCGCCTGGACCAGGCCATGTTCGGCCCGGCCCTGGTGGCCAAGCTGGGCGGCAACACCCTGTGGTCCCTGGAGCTGACCGGCAAGCTGGAGGCCTACCTGGCCCAGGAGGGCCTGGCCGGCCAGCTCGGCGGCTGGAAGGCGCGCCTGGCCGCCAAGCGCGGGGCGGCGCTGGTCATATATCACAAGAGCTGGGTCTACCTGACCAACCGCTTTGGCCTGCGGGTGGCGGCCGAGCTGGAGCCCAAGCCCGGCATCCCGCCCAGCGGCGCCCACCTTGCCCGGGTGGTGCGCGTCATGCGCGAGCAAGGGATTAAGGTGATACTGCTGGAGCCCTACTACCCGCGCAATGGCGCCGACCTGGCCGCCGGCCAGACTGGCGCGAGGGTGTTGGTGCTGCCCAACACCTGCGGCGGCCTGAAGGGCGGCCAGGACTACCTGGCCTTGCTGGACCGGCTGGTGGATCGCCTGGCGGAGGCGCTGTGAACCTCGACCTCTCCTCCCGCGCAAGGGCCTCCGGCCCGGCGCAGGCCGCCCCTTCCCCCGAGCACGCGCTGGTCTGCCGTGACTTGTGGGTGGCCTATCGCCGGGAGGAGGTCCTGCGCGGCGTCAACCTGGCGGTGCCGCGGGGTGCCTTCCTGCCCCTGCTGGGGCCCAACGGCGCGGGCAAGACCACCCTGCTGAAGGCCATGCTGGGCCTGGTGCGGCCGCTAAGGGGCGCAGTGGTCAGCGACTTCAAACAGCGGCCGCCGGGCTACGTGCCCCAGCAGGCCAGCATCGACCCCTGCTTTCCCATCGACGCGGCCGGTATCGTGGCCATGGGCCTCTACCCCGGCCGGGGCTGGTGGCGGCCCCTGGGCCGGGCCGGCCGGCGGGCGGTGGCCGAGGCTCTGGAGATGGTGGGCCTGGGTGTCCATGCCCGCAAGCTCTTTTCCGAGCTGTCCGGCGGCATGCGCCAGAAGGCGCTCATAGCCCGCGCCCTGGTGGGCGGGGCCGCGGTGCTGGTGCTGGATGAACCCACCGCCGGCCTGGACGAGGCGGCCCAGCGCGAGATCCTGGCCCGCCTGGCCGGCCTGAATCGGGAGCAGGGGCGCACCGTCATCCTGGCTCATCACGGCGAGGCCCTGCTCGGCGGCCTGGCCGGCCAGGTGGCCCAGGTGGAACGCGGCCGCGTGCGCCTGCGCTCCCTGGCCGGCGGGGGAGGGGGCGGCCATGTTTGAGGGCCTGGTCCAGGTGGCGGCGCTGTTTCCCCAGGCCCTGCTGGCCGGGGTGGCGGTGGCCGTAGCCTGCTCTCTTTTGGGCGTGCTGGCGGTGCTCAGGAGGGTGATCTTCATCGGCATCACCCTGTCCGAGGTGGCCAACCTGGGCGTGGCCCTGGGCCTGGCCTGGGGCCTGCCCCACCTGCCCCTGGCCGGCGGCCTGACCTTGGCCGCGGCCGCGGCCCTGGCCATGCCCCGGGGCTATGGCCGCCTGACCCGCGAGGCCGTTCTGGGCGTGGTCTTCGTGCTGGCTTCATCGCTGGCCATCCTGGTGGTGGCCAAGAGCGGCTTCGGCCTGGGCGAGGTCAAGGCCTTGCTCTACGGCGACCTGCTCCTGGCCACCCCGGCCGACGCCCGGCTGATGCTGGCGGTGCTGGGACCGGTGGTGCTGGTGCTGCTGGTCTGCCTGCGGCCCATCGCCTTCAGCTTCCTGGACCGCGACGCGGCCCAGGTGCTGGGCCTGCGGGTGGCCTGGTGGGAGCTGGTCTACTTCGCCTGCCTGGGCCTGGCCGTGGCCGCGGCGGCCAAGGCGGCCGGGGCCATCCTGGTCTTCGGCCACCTGGTCATCGCCCCCAGCGCGGCGCTGGTCCTCTGCCGCCGCCTGGGCTGGGCCCTGGTCTGGGCGGCGGGCCTGGCCGTGGCCGCCACCCTGGCCGGCCTGGGCTGGTCCTTCGCGGCCGATCTGCCTGCCAGCCAGTGCATCTGCGTCGTGGAGGGCCTGCTGCTTGGTGCGGCCCTGCTGGGCCGCCTGGCCCTGGGGCTGGTCAGGCGAGGCAGGGCGCCTGGCGCACAGCCTCCCCTTGGGCCGCAAGTCCCCTGACCGCCCCTTTCCCTCCGCCCCCCAACCATCGTGAAGCCGCTGCCTGGGCCGTCTCCGGCCGGCTTGGTTAACTGCCGTCTCAGCGGGCGGGGCTGGTTATGACCCCGCCGCCCGCCCCAGCCGGAGCGAGGCGCATGGGACCCCTGATCGACAAGCTGGCCGCCCTGGCCGCCGGCGTCAGCGGCATCCAGGCCGTGCACCAGGACGCGCGCCAGGGCCTGACCGCCACCCCGGCGGCCGTGATCGAGGCGTTGTGCGAGGGCGAGCAATGGGAGCGCGAGCCGGGCGGCGCGCCCCTGCGCATGGAGCTGCGCCTCAGCCTGAATATCCTGGAGGCCCTGCGCCGCCAGCGGGCCGCGGAGGAGCGAAAAAACTAGCGCGCTTCGCCCGGTGGTGGGCCACGCCGTGCCGGCTGGATTGCGCGGAGTGCCGCCAGCGCTACGCTCGTCTGGGGGAAGCGCCCGAGTGCGAGGGCTGCACGCCGCCGCCGCGCCTTTTTGCCGAGAACCTGAGCGCCTGGGAGCTTTGGCAACTCTGCGCGGACCAGGTGCGCACGCTGCCCAACGGACGCCTGGCTCTGGACCTCTCGGCAGTGATCGCCATGGCCCGCTACCTGGGCCTGGCCAGGGAGCCGGAACAGCGCGGCGAGCTGCTCGTAAAGGTGCAGACCATACAGTGGGCGGTGATGGAGGCGCGCTATAACAATCAGGCGGTCCGGGGGGCGTAAAGAGCTTTTGTCACAAGTTGTGTCTGAACCGCCCCGGGATTGCCGGAGACTCCAAACTTTGAGAGGATTGGGTCATGGGCAAGCAAACCAGGTATTCACCAGAGGTGAGGGAACGGGCGGTTCGGCTGGTGGCGGAGCACACTGGGGAATACAGCTCGCAATGGGCTGCCATCTGCTCGATTGCGGCCAAAATCGGCTGCACTGGGGAGACTCTTCGCAGCTGGGTTCTTCAATCCCAGCGGGACCAGGGTCTCAAGCCCGGCCTGACCAGCGACGAGCGCAAGCGGCTCAAGGAGCTTGAACGAGAGAACCGCGAACTGCGGCGCGGCAATGAGATTCTGCGCAAGGCATCGGCTTTTTTCGCTCAGGCTTAGGCTGGACCGCCGACCGCGGTGAAGGTGTCCTTCATCAACGAGCATCGCCGTGCCTACGGGGTTGAGCCGATCTGTGCGCAACTGCCGATCGCCCCGGCGACCCATTTTTTTGGCAGAAAGCCCGCCAGGCCGATCCCGCGCGCTTGCCTCCACGCTTGCGGCGGGATGCGGTGCTTTGTCGCGCCGTCCGCCGGGTTTGGGAGGCTAACTTCCAGGTCTACGGCGCGCGCAAGGTCTGGCGGCAGCTAGGCCGCGAGGACAAAGCGGTGGCGCGTTGCACCGTGGAGCGGCTGATGGGTTCCATGGGGCTGCGGGGAGCCGTCCGGGGCAGAAAGTTCAAGACCACGGTGGCGGGTGCCGGGTCCGCCAGGCCGGCCGACTTGGTGAAGCGCAATTTCACTGCCAGCCGTCCCAATGAGCTTTGGGTGGCGGACCTGACCTTCGTGGCCACCTGGCGGGGTTTCGTGTTCGTGGCCTTCATAGTTCGTGTTTGCGCGCATGATTGTGGGCTGGCGAGTTTCGAACAGCCTGGGCACGGACCTGGCCTTGGACGCTTTGGAGCAGGCGCTCTGGGCTCGTCCGCGCGCAGACCACCTGGTTCACCACAGCGACCGCGGCGTCCAGTACGCTTCCATCCACTACACCGAACGGCTGGCCGAAGCTGGCATCGAGCCCTCGGTAGGAAGCCGGGGCGACTCCTACGACAACGCCTTGGCCGAGACGGTGAACGGCCTTTTCAAGACCGAACTGATCCAACGGCGCGGCCCTGGCGCCAACTCGAGGACGTGGAATTCG
>JAZDHW010000259.1:0-6504 GCA_043805555.1 Pseudomonadota bacterium | reverse complement strand
CCGTCGCGGCTGGTCTTGGTGCTTTTGAGGAGCCCCTCGATGGACAGATAGCGCAGCGTGTCCAACCCCAGCATGTTCTTGATCTCCTCCACCCGGTGGTCGCAGGCAATCAGCTCGCCCTTGGTGGAAAAATCAATGCCGTAGTGGCAGGGGAAGCGGTGGGGCGGGCAGGAGACCAGCATGTGCACCTCCGAGGCCCCGGCCGCGCGGATGTTCTTCACGCGGGCCATGGTGGTGGTGCCGCGGATGATGGAGTCCTCCACGATGACCACCCGTTTGCCCTGGATCAGCTCCTTGACCGGGTTGAGCTTCACCCGCACCCCGAAAGAGCGCATGTCCTGGCTGGGCTGGATGAAGGTGCGCCCCACGTAGTGGTTGCGGATCATGGCCATCTCAAAGGGCAGGCCCGAGGCGGCGGCATAGCCCAGGGCGGCGTAGACCCCGCTGTCCGGGAAGGGCATCACGAAGTCGGCCTCTATGTCGGCGTTCTCCTTGGCCAGTTGCGCGCCCTGCCGCTTGCGCACCTGGTAGACGTTCTGGCCGAAGATGTTGCTGTCGGGCCGCGCGAAGTAGATGAACTCGAAGATGCAGTGGGCGTGGCGCTGGCGCTTGAAGGGCTTGACGCTCCGGAGGCCCTTCTTGTCAATGAAGACCACCTCGCCCGGCTCCACCTGGCGGAGGAAGCTGGCGTCGATGAGGTCCAGCGCGCAGGTCTCGCTGGCCACCACGTAGCCGTCCTCCAGCTTGCCCAGGCAGAGCGGCCGGAAGCCCTGGGGGTCGCGGGCGGCCACCAGGGTGTCCTCGGTCATAAAGAGAAAGCTGTAGGCCCCCTTGAGTTCGCCCAGGGCCGCGATGAGGCCCTCCTCGAAGCCCAGGTGGATGTTGCGGGCCAACAGGTGCATGACGATCTCGGAGTCCATGGTGGTCTGGAAGATGGACCCCTCGCGCTCCAGGCGGCGGCGCAGCTCGAAGGCGTTGACCAGGTTGCCGTTGTGGCCCAGGCACAGGCTGTGGCCGGCGTAATTTATCATGAAGGGCTGGACGTTGGCCGAGATGGAGGAGCCGGTGGTGGAGTAGCGCACGTGGACGCAGGCCATGTGGCCGGTGAGCCGGCTGAAGTCGTCCTCGGCGAAGATGTCCGGCACCAGGCCCATGGCCCGCTTGTCCTTCAGGCGCTTGCCGTCGCTGACCACGATGCCGGCCGATTCCTGGCCGCGGTGCTGGAGGGCGTAGAGCCCGTAATAGGCCAGCCGCGCGGCCTCGGGGTGTCCGTAGACCCCGAAGACCCCGCAGCAGTCACGGGGATGGTCGTCGTGAATCTCGCTCATGGGGCAGCCCCCGCCAAAAAAGGGCGGCCGGCCCGCCGGCCTTGGGGCCCGCGGACCGCGCCGGTTGGTTCATCGTTCGCTCAAACACTACCCCTAAGATAGGCAGCCGTCTAGGTTTTTCAAGCCACGGCCCCGCAGGACTCCAGGAAGTCCACGAAGGGCTTGAAGCATTGATCGCAGCTTTGCGCCACTTGCCTGTAGTCAGCCCCGTCCAATATCCGGGGAGCGTCGATCTGGGGATCATACTTTTTACGGTGCTTGCTGAACAGTTCCGCGACCACGTACTTGGGCGGCTTGGCGTGGTTCTGGTCCTCCACCGGCCGCCTCCAAGAAGGCCGCAAGGAGGAAAGGCCCAGCCGGTTGCCCAGCCGGTCCGGCACCGCCAGCAGCAGGGCTTCCAGGTCATGCTTGAAGCAGAAGACCTGGAAGCGCGCCAGGACATCCCCGGCGGCGGCCCCGCCTTTGCGCGCCAACGCGGCCTTGAGCTTGCCTTTCACGCCCTCAGCGAGCTCCGCCGGGCTGTCGTCCTTGAAGTCCGCCTTGCCCGGCGGGTAGAGGTCGGGCAAGACCACGATGGTGGTTTCGGGCTCCCCGGGAAGCTTTGTAGCCGCCAGGGCCGGGACGCGGGTGAGCAGGTAGGCCTTGGCGTCGCCCTTGCCCGCGTGCGCGAACTCTATCCTGACCCCTTCATGCCTCTTGGCTTCCAGCAGCGGCTTCAGGAGGGTCTTCATGGCGAATACGTCCGACGGCCCCTCCACGTAGACCACCACTTTCACGCCAGCACCTCAAGCTCGTCGGAGATGTGCAGGCGCTCTATCTCGTCCTGCCCGAAGTCCGCCAGGATGTCGCGGAAGACCTTGTGGTCGGCAGGCTTGATCCATTCGGCCCGGCCGTCCACCTTGCGCATCACCGCAATCTGGTCCAGGTCGAACTGGGACAGGAAGTAGGAAGAATGGGTGGCCAGGATGACCTGGGTGCGTTCGCTGAGCTTCTTGAACAGCCCGGCCAACAGCGGCAGCACGCGGGGGTGCAGGCCCAGCTCGGGCTCGTCCACGCAGACCAGGGTCGGCGGCTTGGGGTGCAGGCACAGCACCGCCCAGCACAGGAAGCGCAGGATGCCGTCGGAGAGGTCGGCCAGGGTGAACTCCACGCCAGATTCTTCTTCCCGGAGGAATCCGATTACTTCTCCCGGCCCACCGCGGGCTTTGACCCGGACTTTCACCCCTGCGTATACCAGGCTTAACAAGGTATCGATTTCGACAATGATTTGCGGGTGCTCCGTAACGTAGTAATGCAGGATGGAGCTTAGGTTGCCAAAATCATCATGAATGGATGGCTCTTGCTCGACAACGCACGATTTGCGTATTTTGTCCGAACTAATATGGAAAGAATTGTGGAATTCCCATTCCTTGATAAAAATTGACAACGACCGCGTGAAACCAAAATAGTTGCAATTATATAGGCTCAGTTTAAGATGCCTAGCAATCCCAAGGGGCACCTTATCAAGATGCTTTACAGTTTCTAAATTTGATAAATCAAATTCGCTATTTAGTGCGATAACCCCAGTGCCGTCATTATATTCACCAACATAAACACCATCCTCGCGGGAGACCCGTGGTTTCCCGCGTGGGCCAATAATTTCTGCTCCATATCTGACCGTTGCTTTAGTAGCGATTTGCGACTCAATTTCCCAGGAAAAACTATCTCGCAAATTTTGGAAAAATACATTCTCTCCCACAGGACCCGCAATAATTTCCGGAGGTATAGGCGCAGATTGGCCATCTAAAATGAACTTAAGTAGAGCAAACAGGCTGCTCTTCCCCGAACCATTGGCCCCGACGATCACCTCCAACGGCCCCAGCTTGGCCTCGAACTTGTCGAAGACCTTGAAGCCGTCGATCTTCAGTGACGTGATCCTCGGGAAGTCGCTCATGGCCCACCCCTTTCCCGAAAGCCCCCTTCGCTACGCCCGGTAATAATCCTGCAGCGGGGTCACGCTCAGGTGGTCGCTCTTTATCAGCGCCTCCACCGCGTCCACGGTGGCCTTGGCCGCGGCCACGGTGGTGATGTAGGGCAGGCCGCGGTCCAGGGCGGCGCGGCGGATCTGGTAGGCGTCGCTCATGGGGTCCTTGCCCTCGGCGGTGTTGATGACCAGGTGCACCTCGCCGTTCTTCATGGCGTCCACCACGTGGGGCCGGCCCTCGCTCACCTTCTACACCCGGCGGCTGGGGATGCCCTGGGCGGCCAGGGCGGCGTGGGTGCCGGCCGTGGCCACGATCTCGAACCCCAGGCGGTAGAACTTGGCCGCCACCTCCACCAGGGCCGGCTTGTCGTCGTCCTTGGCGCTCAGGAAGACCGTGCCGCTGGTGGGCAGCACCTGGCCGGCGGCGATCTGGCTCTTGGCGAAGGCCAGGCCCAGGTTGCTGTCGATGCCCATCACCTCGCCGGTGGAGCGCATCTCCGGGCCCAAGACCGGGTCCACGCCCGGGAAGCGCACAAAGGGGAAGACGGCTTCTTTCACCGAGATGTGCTTGGGATGGGCCTCCTGGGTGATGCCCTGGTCAACCAGGCTCACGCCCACCATGACCTTGGTGGCCACCTTGGCCCAGGGCACGCCGGTGGCCTTGCTCACGAAAGGCGCGGTGCGGCTGGCGCGGGGGTTGACCTCCAGCACGTAGAGCAGCTCGTCCTTGACCGCGAACTGGATGTTCATGAGGCCCTTGACGCCCAGCTCGAAGGCCAGGGCGTGGGTGGCGCGGCGGATCTCGTCGAGCATGGCCGGGGCCAGGGTGTGGGGCGGCAGCACGCAGGCGCTGTCGCCACTGTGCACGCCGGCCTGCTCGATGTGCTCCATGATGCCGGCCACCACGCAGGTGGTCCCGTCGCTCACCGCGTCCACGTCCACCTCGATGGCGTCCTCCAGGAACTTGTCCACCAGGATGGGGTGGTCCGGGCTGGCCTGCACCGCGGTGGCCATGTAGTGCATCAGCGCGGCCTGGTCGTAGACGATCTCCATGGCCCGGCCGCCCAGGACATAGGACGGACGCACCACCACCGGGTAGCCGATCTTCTCGGCGATGGCCACGGCCTGGTCCACGCTGGTGGCGGTGGCGTTGTCCGGCTGGCGCAGGCCGACCTTCTGCAACAGGGCCCGGAAGCGGTCGCGGTCCTCGGCCCGGTCGATGGCGTCGGGGCTGGTGCCCAGGATGGGCGCGCCGGCGTTGAAGAGCGGCACAGCCAGGTTCAGGGGCGTCTGGCCGCCGAACTGCACGATGACGCCCCAGGGCTTCTCGCTCTCGATGATGTTCAGCACGTCCTCGAAGGTCAGCGGCTCGAAATAAAGCTTGTCGCTGGTGTCGTAGTCGGTGGAGACGGTCTCCGGGTTGGAGTTGACCATGATCGACTCGATGCCCAGCTCCCGCAGGGCGAAGGAGGCGTGCACGCAGCAGTAGTCGAACTCGATGCCCTGGCCGATGCGGTTGGGCCCGCCGCCCAGGATGATGACCTTGCGCCTGTCGGCCGCGCGGCACTCGTCCTCGGTCTCGTAGGTGCTGTAGAAGTAGGGCGTGTAGGCCTCGAACTCGGCCGCGCAGGTGTCCACCAGCTTGTAGGTGTGGCGGATGCCCAGCTCGGCCCGGCGGGCGCGCACCTTCAGCTCGTCGGAGCCCAGGGCCGCGGCCAACTGGCGGTCGCTGAAGCCCCACTCCTTGGCCTGGCGCAGGAAATCCGCATCCAGCTCGGCCAGGGGGTCGTCCAGCTCGCCCCAGGCCCGGCGGGCGGCCAGCTCGGCCTGGAAATCCACCAACTGGCGCAGGTTGGCCAGGAACCAGGGGTCGATCCAGGTGTGCTCGAAGATCTCGGCGTCGGTCATGCCGCTCTTCATGGCCTGGGCCAGCCAGAAGATGCGCATGCTGTTGGGCACCCGCAGGTTCTTGCGCAGCGCCTCGGGCGTCACCTGCTCCGGGGCCGGGTCCTTGCCGTCGCCGATCAAGCCGGCCCGGCCGATCTCCAGGCCGCGCAGGCCCTTTTGCAGGGCCTCCTTGAAGGTGCGGCCGATGGCCATGGTCTCGCCCACGCTCTTCATGCTGGTGGTCAGCACGTCCACCGAGCCGGGGAACTTCTCGAAAGCCCAGCGCGGGATCTTCACCACGCAGTAGTCGATGGTGGGCTCGAAGCTGGCCATGGTCTCGCGGGTGATGTCGTTGGGCAGCTCGTCCAGGGTGTAGCCGATGGCCAGCTTGGCGGCCATTTTCGCAATCGGGAAGCCGGTGGCTTTACTTGCGAGAGCCGAAGACCGGCTCACCCGGGGGTTCATCTCGATCACCACCATCTCACCGTCAGCCGGGTTGATGGCGAACTGCACGTTGGACCCGCCGGTCTCCACGCCGATCTCGCGCATGATGGCAATGGCCCCGTCGCGCATCATCTGGTACTCGCGGTCGGTGAGCGTCTGGGCCGGGGCCACGGTGATGGAATCGCCGGTGTGCACGCCCATGGGGTCCAGGTTCTCGATGGAGCAGATGATGACCACGTTGTCCTTGCGGTCGCGCATCACCTCCAGTTCGAACTCCTTCCACCCCAGCACCGACTGCTCGATCATGACCTCGTGGGTCAGGCTGGCCGAAAGCCCGTAGCTGGCGATCTCCTCCAGGTCCTCGCGGTTGTAGGCCACGCCGCCGCCGGTGCCGCCCAGGGTGAAGGCCGGGCGCACCACCAGGGGATAGCCGATCTGCTTGGCCGCGGCCATGACCTCCTTGAGGGTGCGGCAGATGGCGCTCTCGGGCACCTTCAGGCCGATGTTGGCCATGGCCTGGCGGAACAGCTCGCGGCTCTCGGCCTTCTTGATCACCGCCGGGGTGGCCCCGATCATCTCGATGCCCAGGCGCTCCAGGATGCCGGTCTCGGCCACCAAGAGCGCGGTGTTGAGCGCGGTCTGGCCGCCCAGGGTGGGCAGGATGGCGTCCGGGCGCTCCACCTTGAGCACCTCGATGACGTACTCCGGGGTGATGGGCTCCACGTAGGTGCGGCTGGCCATCTCCGGGTCGGTCATGATGGTGGCGGGGTTGCTGTTGATCAGCACCACCTCGATGCCCTCTTCCTTGAGGGCCTTGATGGCCTGGGTGCCGGAATAATCGAACTCGCAGGCCTGGCTGATGATGATGGGCCCGGAGCCGAT
>JAZDHW010000258.1:0-3153 GCA_043805555.1 Pseudomonadota bacterium | reverse complement strand
AGGCTTTGCCAGTCGCTGGTTCCCAGGCCCAGGCTGGCGGCCTTGGCGATGAAGGGCAGGTCGGCCGGGGTGCGGCCCAGGAGCAGGCTGGCGCGGGCGTCGGCGGCCACCTGGTCGGTGGAGACGATGAGGGTTTCGGTGGCCTTGAGGTCGTCGGGCGATCCGCCGGTGGGGCCGTTGCTTTGCATGCTGACCACGCCGTCCAGGATGACCAGGGTGGGGCGCATCATCAGGGCCAGCTCGGCGATGATGGTGTTGATGTCCTGGTGGAAGATGTTGCGCCGGCCGCCCAAGAGGCCGTACCAGTTCTTCATGGCAAGCGAGGCCCCGGAGCGGTGGTGATCCTTCACCGGCGACAGGCCGATGACCTTGTTGGCCGCGGCCAGGGGCTCGTAGAGCACCGGCCAGGAGCGGATGAGGCTCGCGCCCTCCACGGTGGCCGGGCGGAAGAAGCGGGTCTCGGGCAGCCAGAGGTCCGCGCCGGAATCCGCGGCGGCCTGGCCCAGGCCGGTGAGCTGGAAGCAGCTCCGGGGGTCGTTGATGGGGTTGTCGGTGACGGCGACCGATGCGGCCCCGGCCTCGCGGCACAGGCGCACCAGCTCGGCGAAGATCTCTGGGTTGGTGGTGGCGCCCAGGCTGGGCGGGGTGGCGAAGCCGGCGTTGACCTTGATCAACACCCGGTCGCCGGGCTGGATGAAGCGCTTGAGCCCGCCCACGGCCTCCAGGCCGGCGCGCAGGGCGGCGGTGCGGTTGCTGCCGTGCACGATGGCCATGCGGCCCTTTTCGGCGGCCAGGGAGAAATCCGGCACCTGCACCGCCGCGGCGCGGGGCTCGCTGGTGGCGGGGCCGGTGGGGTCGTAGAGCCCCCAGCCCAGACCGCCGGTGGCGGCCAGGCCCAGGCCCACCACGGCCGCCCGGCGCAGGAAGTCGCGCCGGCCCTGGTCCGGGTCGCTGGGCGGGGCCTGAGGGCGGGAGGCGTGGGGGTCGGGCTTCATGGCTTTATTGCCTCGGTGATGCGCTGGTCCAGCTCGCGGCCCAGGGCCAGGGCCAGCTCCAGGGTTTCCGCCCCGTGCACCCCGGCCAGGTAGGGGCCGCGGGCAAAGACCAGGTCAAAGGTGTCCATGATCTTCACCAGGCGCGCGCCAGGGGGCAGGCCGGCGGGTTTGTCCTCCTGGCCACCGGCGGAGAGCAGGAACTCGGCATAGGCCGTCGCCAGGCCAGTGGCCTGAGCCAGGCTGGCGGCCTGAGCCAGGCTGGCGGCCTGAGCCAGGCTGGCGGCCTGGGCCAGGTCGCCCCGGCGGCTCAGGAAGGCGGTGGCCTCCCGGCCCCCGCGCAAATAGCCGGCGGCGTAGACCTGGTCCAGCTTGTCAAAGCCGAAGACGTTGGCCGCCAGCAGCGCGACGCTGTCCTTTTGCAGGCCGGCGGCCGGGAAGAGCGCCCGTTCGTCCGCCGCGGACGCGGCCAGGGCCGGGGCGCGCTCCAGCCAGGCCTTCAGCCAGGCCTGCATGCCGGCCACCAGGGCCGGGTCGCTGCCCGCGGCCAGGATCTCCAGATACCAGGGGCCGTGCAGCACGAACAGCGAAGTTCCACTGAGGTGGGCCTCGGTGGGCAGGTCCAGCTTCTGGCCCTGGCCGCGGCGCTGGGTGCTGAAGACGCTGTAGGCGGCCTTGGCTTCTTTCATCTCGAATACAAAGGCCTCGAACCAGGCCTGGGGCTGGCCGGGCAGGTGGTAGCGCCGGGCGCCCAGGGCCGTGAAACCGGCCGCCAGGTACAGCTCGGCCTTGCCGTCGATCTTGTCGCTCAGGGTCTCGGGGCCGAAGCGCTCGGCCGGGCCCATGGCGGTGAGGCCGGTTGGGGTCAGGCTGTTGAGGTCGCCGGGCGAGCCCACGGCCGCCGCCGGTCCGGCCGCGCCGGGCTGGCCCGGCACCCCCCAGGCGGCCGGGTCGTAGCGGGCCTGTTTGTAGAACACGCCCAGGGCCACCCCGGCCAGAAGGGCCAGGATCAAAAACCCGGTGAGGGTTTGGGCGCGGCTGACGGGCGCTGATTGCAAGGCTCGCCTCGCGGGGAGGGTGCTGGGCTGCGGTGTCCTACTGGGGAAGTGTGGGCCATGCCCGGCCCGGCGTCAATGGCCTGCCCTCCGATCGTGACTGTGGTAATATTCCCCTGAGGTGACAGCCATATGTCCGCGCCCCGCCGCCGATGCCGCCCCCTGGCGCCCCTGCTGGCCGGCCTGATCCTGCTGGCCGGCTTGACCCTGCCCTGCCGCCTCCCGGCCGCCGCCGCCCCGCCCGACATCCAGGAGCGCCCGGCCCTGCTGGCCGGCTCCTGGTACGCGGCCGAGCCCGACATCCTGGCCCGCAACCTGGACCTGTACCTCAAGCAATCCGCCCGCCCGGCCATCGCCGGCCGCCTGCTGGCCGTCATCACCCCCCACGCCGGCCATCGCTACTCCGGGGCCGTGGCCGGCGCGGCCTGGGCCGTGGCCGGGGCCATGGACCCGCCGCCCGAGACGGTGATCCTGGTGGGCCCCAGCCACCAGGTCTACCTGCGCCAGCCCAGCGTGTGGCTGGGCGGCGACTACGCCACCCCCCTGGGCGACATCGCCGTGGACCAGGCCCTGGCCCAGGACCTGGCCCGCCGCCTGGGCGCGGTCTTCCATCCCGCCGCCCATTTGCGCGAGCACAGCCTGGAGGTGCAGTTCCCCTTGCTGCGCCGGACCCTGCCCAGCGCGCGCCTGGTCACCGTGCTCACCGGCCCACCGGACCCGGCCCAGGCCGAGCAACTCGCAAAAACCCTGGCCGCGGTGGCCGCCGGACGCCGGGTGCTCCTGGCCGCTTCCAGCGACCTGAGCCATTTTCATGACGAGACCACGGCCAAGCTTTTGGACGCCCAGGTGGCCCGGCGCATCAGCGCCCTGGACGCCGAGGGGCTCATGGCTGACGAGGCCGCCGGCCGGGCCGAGGCCTGCGGCTTGCAAGGCGTGGCCGCGGTGCTCACGGCCGCCCGGCTCATGGGCGCGGCCCAGGGCCAGGTGCTGGCCCAGGCCAACAGCGCCCAGGCCACCGGCGACCATTCGCGGGTGGTGGGCTACCTGGCCGCGGCCATCAGCGCCGACCCGGCCCGGGCCGCGGCCTTCCGCGCGCCCATGCCCGC
>JAZDHW010000257.1:0-4018 GCA_043805555.1 Pseudomonadota bacterium | reverse complement strand
AGCACTCGACTATGGAACGTGGTTCGGGCATTCTGATGCTGGTTGTTCACGTGGACCTCCAAGCAAGAGTCTGGTTGACGCTCAATCACCAGTTTCCATGCTCGGAACCATGTGGACAACCTCTTTAGCATCTACACCTAGACGGACTGGGCCCCCTCCTAACCCTGCAACCTCCTCCCTTTATACCTGCCTTGCGTTTCTCAGACGCGAGACTGTTCCCACGAGTGTTCCCATTTTGTTCCCCCAAATGCCCTAGAATGCCCTGAAACGGGGCCAAAACGAAACCCCCAGGAAGTGACTCCTGGGGGTCGTAAGGCTTCAGGAAGCCTTTGCTTTTAATGGTGGGCTGCCAGTGGATCGAACACTGAACCTACGGATTAAGAGTCAGACCGGGCAGGCCAATAAAGCCTGGCCATTTCGGGCTTTTAACCGCAATTACGGCAGGTTGATAAGAGCTGTCTTGTTGATGAAAACTGCCGGCCGAGCCCAATGTACAGAAAAATTACCCAGCATTACCCAGAACAGCGAGGCCTGACGCGCACCGTGAACACGGGCCCCTGCCCCTTCCTTTTGCCCCCTTATAGTCGAGCTGCCGAGGCAGCCAGTCCCCTAACAGCACCCTTTATCTCTTCCATTATGCATTCATATTGCATTGCGGACGCCAGGCCTGGCCAGGTGGGGAGCTGACCGGCACCGTCGGGATTCCCCTCCCCGGGCCTACAGCCACGCCAACTCATACCGGCCCAGGCCCAGGGCCGTGTGGCTGCCGGCGAAGCAGCGCTGACCAAGCTCCAGCAGCGGCGCCAGGGCCGGCAGGTCGCCCCTCAGGTACAGGTCGCCCAGGAGGCCGGACATGGGTATCTCGCGGCCGTCCTGGCGGCCGGAGCGGCGCTGCCAGCTCACCTGGGCCTCGCCCTGCAAGTCCCATTGCAGGCTGTGGGCGATATCCTTCAGCTCCCGCCAATCCTCTTGCAGCTCCAGGCCGTGCCAGCGGGCCAGGGACGATAGCCGGTTGGCCAGGCCGGTTATCAGAGACGGCGGGTGCAGGCCCACCTGGTCGCCCCGGCGCTGGCAGACCGGCGTGACGAAACGCAAGCGCGCGCTGAGCGAAATATCAGCCAGGGCCAGGTCCGGGCCGGGGCGCTCGGCGATCTCGCGCCCCACCACCTCCAGGCGCAGGGGGGCGTCGCCCAGGTGGAAAGCGCCCTCGCGCAGGGCGCAGACCAGGGCCTCGGCCGCGGCAAAGGCGTAATCCCCGGCCGCGCCGAAGAGGCTCAAGCCTAGCCGCAGGCCGGGTCCGCCAGGCTCCAGGTCCAGGGCCAGGACATAGGGACGGACCAGCTCCAGGCCCTTGGCCGCGTTGCCCTGGGGGCGAAAGAGCGTCTCCAGGGCGCAGGGCGGCGACCAGGGGCAGGGCTGGCCGGCCAGGGCCTCCGGCGAACCGGCGCGCATGAGCTGTTGGCCCCAGGCCCCCCGGATGCGCCCCGGCAGCAGCCAGGCCAGTTCCGGGGCCAAGCCGCGGGCTGGGGCCGGCGCTGGCCGGATCGCCAGACTGACCACCGTCTCGCGCCAGGCCTGGCAGAGGCCGGGCAGGTCAATGGGCTGGCCGGGGTGGAGCAGGAACTGTTGCAGGGCGGTGGCGGGCATGGCGGCTCCGTGGGCTGGGGTGTGCGTGGCCAGGATAAGGGCGGGCGGGGGGAGAAGGCAAGCCGGGGCGAGGCGCGGCGGGGGTGGTAAACTGGGAGGGCGGCGCGGATGAATGGTGAGGCGAAGTGCTAGGTTAGGCGCGCGGGGACCGTGTGGAAATGTTTATTAGCTTGATGGATCATACAGTTATGGCGCAAGTTGGCGGCCGGAAGTCCTCGGCGGGCCCGCTTGTATCGCTTGTGAACGCAACACTGTGGAAACCGCAATTTTTTCCACTGGCGGATCAGGTAGATATGATAGGGTGCTTTGGGGGGATTCCGCGATTGGAAGCGGATTGAAACTCCAGATCATGCCCTTTAGAACAGAGATTGAGTTTGGGGGGATTCCGCGATTGGAAGCGGATTGAAACCCGAAAAGCTTCAGGTTCTTCATCTTCTTTTACCTTTTTTGGGGGGATTCCGCGATTGGAAGCGGATTGAAACCTTTTTTACTATCGGCCAGTAGTAGAAGATACTGCTTTGGGGGGATTCCGCGATTGGAAGCGGATTGAAACCAGTAATTTCCATTACTCGCCTCCCGCTAGATTTTGGGGGGATTCCGCGATTGGAAGCGGATTGAAACTCTCGCTCTGCTGAGCCATTGGAATCACCACCTTCTTTGGGGGGATTCCGCGATTGGAAGCGGAAAGACGAAAGGCGGGGGCATAAATCCCCCGCCCTTTCCTTTCATGCTCTTAGCTTTTATCGGGTATTGCTTGCTAGATTTCGGGAAGCAACGGCGGGATAATCAGGCCGGCATTGCCATCATGACTCCGCCCTTTTCCAGGCGGTGATATTCGTTTACACTGCCGCCTTACTCACACCAAATAGTAGTTCTCCGGCCCCAAAAGCGCCGTGGCGCCATAGGCCTTGGTGCGGCGATAGCCGTCGGCGCTGATGCTGTAGACCCGCAGGGAATCGTTGGGCCCCAGCAGGGCGGCCGCCTTCTCGGATAGGCGCACGGCCACCTCCGGCGGCAGCCAGGCCTCGAAGACGCTCTTTTGCACCCGCACCGCCAGGCTTTGCAGCATGGTGGCCACCCGGCGGCGGTCGCGGTTCTCCTCCACGTCATAACAGAACACGGTCAGCATCACCGCGCCGGCCATGGCCGCCTCCCGGTCAATAATCCATGAGATAGGGCCGGTAGGGCTCCTGGCCCAGGGCGTGGCGGCGGTAGGCCAACACCTGCTCCTCCAGCAGCCCGCGCCATTTCACCTTGCCGCCCGCGCGCGGCGAGTGGACCGGCCGGTCCAGCCAGGTCTCATAGCCGCCCACCACCGCCCGCCGGCCCTCGGCGTTGGCCAGGCAGCCGCCCTCGGGGTCGTGGTCGAACATCTCGGGCCGGAGCACGCGGTTGTTAGCCAGGTAGACCGCCAGGCCCTCCGAGAGCGGGGCGCGGAACTCCTCCACCAGGTCCGAGGCGCAGCCCTGGTGGCCGTCCAGGGAGCCATGCAGGGCCCCGAAGCCGGGGTGCAGACCGTGGCGGGTGAGCAGGTGCAGGATGTCGCGGTAGAGGATGGCGGCGGTGAGCGAGATCACGGCGTTGATGGGGTCGCGGGGCGGGCGGCGGTTGCGGCCGCCGAACTCCCAGGCCGGGTCCAGGGTGCGGGCCAGGGCCTGCCAATAGCGGCGGGCCGCCTCGCCTTCGTGGCCCATCAGCTCGTCCACCCCGGCGGCGCGCGCCAGCCGGGCCAGCACCCGCCCCAGGGTCTTGGCCGCGGCGGCAATCTCCGGGTCGCCGCGCTTGCGGTTCAGCCGGCGCAACAGGGCGCGCTGGTTGCGCAGCCGGCCGCCTACGATGAGCCGGGCCATTTCCAGCCGGCGGGCGGGGTCCAGGGTCAGCGCGGCCTGGGCCAGGTGATAGCCGGCCTTGTCCGGCGGCGGGGGCTCCAGGGTGCCCAGGGTGCGGCCCCAGCCGTCCAGGTAGGCCACCTGGACGTTGGTCTTGAGGGCCTCGCGCTGGGCGGCCGGGGTGATGGTGGTCTCCGGCCACAGCTCCACCCGGTCCACCCGCCCCGGCTGCACCGCCAGAATCTCCGGGGCGTCCTCGCCCGCGCTGGCCCGCACGGAGAAGGACCGGTTGCGCAGGTCCAGGCAGCGGCCCTTGCCCGTCATGTAGAGCACCCGCAGGCGCGGGGCCAGGTCGGACGCCTCGGAGCCGGTCTCGTCCTGCTCCAGGCCTTGATCCGACTCTTGGGCTTGGGGCGGTGGCGCTGGCGGCTCGGCCGGGCTGCTGGCCATGGCGGCGGGGTTCGCGATGGATTCCGCCAGCGGCGGCGGGTCTGGCGGCAGGGCTGGAATTATCGGCTGCGCAGGCGCGGCGTCAGGGCAGG
>JAZDHW010000256.1:0-16124 GCA_043805555.1 Pseudomonadota bacterium | reverse complement strand
AAAAGCCGTCCATGGCTTTTCCCGACGCTAACTTGCCGGAAGTGAATTCAGGCAAGTTACGCAAATTGCTCGCCCCCGTTGGGGGCTACCAATTTGGCGGGCCATCCATGGCCCGCCGAGGAGCCCGCCGGAGCTGTTTCTCCCACAGGCTCCTAGGCCGCCCGCCCTGACCGCGGGCCGCGGGCCGCCCGCCGCGCGCCGCCCGCCGGAGATTAGGCATGGAATCCGTTCGCTGGCCCGGCCTGCCCGGCCTGCTCGCCGCCCTGGGCCTGGACGAGACGCCCCTGGCCCTGTTTTTCGCCGACGCCCCGCCAGAGGGAGCCCTGAACCCGGCCCCCCTGGAGCAGCCCACCCGCCAGCGCGAGTTGGCCGGGGAGATCAACTGGGGCGCAGTCTTCGGCGGCTTCACCTGCGCCATCGGCCACCTCTGGCGCGCCCGGCGCAAGCACAAGCCGGCCTGGTTCTCGGCCGACCACTACGGCTGCCCCGGCGCGTTCTTCTGGCTGGGCTTCACCAAGCCCCAGACCGAGGCCATAGTGCACTACGTCAGCTCCGGCATCCCCAACCAGATGCACGGCGAGCGCTACCTGGCCACGCCGGACGAGTGCCGCGCCGTCTTCGCCGCCGCCGACCCGCCGCCGGTGCCAAAGCCCTATCTGGTGGCCAAGCCCATCGACCTCATGGCCCCGGCCGAGGAGCCGGAGCTGGTGGTCTTCTTCGCCCGGCCCGAGGCCCTGGCCGGCCTGCACCAACTGGCCACCTTTGTCACCGGCCGGCCGGAGATCGTGCGCTCGCCGTTTTCGGCCGGCTGCGGGTCCATCGTGGGCTGGCCGCGCCACTACCTGGCCCAGGGCGAGGACATGGTGGCGGTGCTGGGGGGCTGGGACCCCAGCGCGCGCAAGTATTACAAGACCGACGAGCTGTCCTTCACCGTGAGCGCCAAACTGTTCGCGGCCATGGTGGAGAAATGGCCCGGCTCCTTCCTGGCCGGCAAGACCTGGGCCGGCTCGCGCCAGAAGATCGCCCGCAGCCGGCGGGCCTGGGGGGAAGACCAGTAAGCGCAGGCCGCGCCCAGGGGGAGCGCGGCCGCCGCGCCAAGCGGAGAAAGGCATGGACGCGCGGCTCAGGGTGGCCTCCGGGGTCAGCCAGCTCGACCGCCTCTTGGGCGGCCTCTACATCGGCGACAACGTGGTCTGGCACGACGCGGCCGGCTCCCTGGCCCAGGTCTTCTGCCTCAACTTCGTGCTGGCCAGCCAGCACCAGGACCGGCCGCTGATCTACGTGAGCTTCGACCGCTCGCCCAAGAACCTCCTGGACATGCTGGGGCCCCTGGCCGACAGCCCCCGGCTGACCATCCTGGACTGCTTCAGCCACGGCAAGGGCGCGGGCTCGGCCGTGTTCCGCCGGTTCTACGACCTGGCCGCGGACGCCGAGCGGCCGGCCTGCCGGATCATGCCGGTGGCCGAGCCGGCCCGGGTGGAGGCGGTGATGGACGCCTTCTACGGGGCCCACGCCGCGCTGGAGGACCAGGGCGACGTGCGCTTCGTCTTCGAGAGCCTCACCGGCATGCAGGAGCTGTGGGGCGGCGAGGAGGCGATCATCAAGTTCTACGCCCACTCCTGCCCCCGGCTCTACGACCTCAAGACCATCGCCTACTGGATCCTGGAAAAGCAGGCCCACTCGGCCCGGCTGCGGGCCCAGATCAACCAGATCGCCCAGGTGGCCATCGAGCTCAGCGTGCGCCGGGGCACCACCAGCCTGACCATCTTGAAGGCCGAGCGCCGGCCGCCGGACAGCCACCACCAGCCCCACGCCTATTGGACCAAGGACCTCAACGTCACCTTCGACGACCAGCGCCGGGCCGGCGGGCGCTGGGACCTGGGGCTGCGGCTCAAGGACCTGCGCGGCAAGAAGGGCATCAGCCAGACCGATCTGGCCAAGCTGGTGGGGGTGACGCCCAGCACCATCAGCCAGGTGGAGTCCAACCTCATCTACCCCTCCCTGCCGGCCCTGCTCAAGATGGCCGAGGTGCTCTCGGTGGACATCAGCAGCTTTTTCCGCGAACAGGCCGAGACCGAGCGCCGGGTGGTCTTCGCCAGCGCCGACGCCGAGCCGGTGAAGCTGGGCGACCTGCCCGAGGACGCGCTCAGCGCCCGGCTGTTGATCCCGGTAGACATGAAGGCCAAGGCCGAGCCGTACCTGATCGAAGTCCCGCCCCGCCAGAGCCTGGGCAACCATTTCTTCGTGCACAAGGGCGAGGAGGTAGGCTACCTGCTCAGCGGCCGCTTGCAGCTCAAGTTCCAGCAGGCCACCCACACCGTGCGCCCCGGCGACCTGGTCTACCTGACCAGCGAGATGCCGACCTCGTGGCACAACCCCGGCCGCCAACCGGCCCGGCTGTTGTGGTTCAAGGTCAAGTGAGGCCGTGGCCGCAGCCCCCGGCTCAACGCTAGCCGTTAATAACCGCTAATCACCCACCCGCGCCCGCCCGTCCGCTCCCGCCGCTGCGTTTTAGTGAAAATAATGCCAGCCGCTCCGGAACGGCATTTTTGCCGTCTTGGGGCGGTTTGGCGCTCCTGCCGGCGCCATGCTTATACAGCCCAGTGTTTACGGCAATATTGCCGCATTTATGGGGGACAAGCCCCACCAGCACCCGCCCCGGCCAGGCTCTGGATTGCCGGCTTGGGCTGGTTTTTGCCGGTGAGTTGCACCACTTAGCGTTAGTGCCACTTAATACATACCCCTTGACATCCCTGGGGATGGCGTGGGATAAGGCAGGCATTGCCTTTTAGTATAACTAATTGCAAGAGGGGCCAGGCCCGCCCGGCCGCCGCCCCCGCCCCCAAACCAGCCGCCAAGGAGATCGACCATGAACCTGCACCGTCCCAACGCCAACGAGGCCCTGCAAACCAAAAACCGCTCCCGCGACGTGGCCCCCCAGAGTGGCATCTGCTCGCGCTGCATCGACGGCTGCAAAGGCAACTGCGACCTGTTTAACGCCACCTTCCGTTCCCGCGAGCTGCTCTACCCCAGCCCCTTCGGCGAGCTGACCGCCGGCGCGGACAAGGACTACCCGGTGGACTACAGCCACCTGAACATCATGGGCTACGCCCTGGGCGCCGAGGGCACCAAGGCCGACCCGGACCACGCCACCTTCCCCAGCGTCAAGACCGAGACCAGCTATGGCGTGGCCAACAAGGTCAAGATGAAGGTTCCCATGTTCACCGGCGCCCTGGGCTCCACCGAGATCGCCCGCAAGAACTGGGAGCACTTCGCGGTGGGCGCGGCCATCACCGGCATCAGCCTGGTCTGCGGCGAGAACGTCTGCGGCATCGACCCCAAGCTGGAGCTGGACAAGAAGGGCAAGATCAAGGAGGCCCCGGACATGCGCCGCCGGGTGGAGGACTACCGCCGCTATCATGACGGCTGGGGCGACATCCTGGTGCAGATGAACGTGGAGGACACCCGCCTGGGCGTGGCCGAGTACGTGCTGGACAAGCTGGGCGTGGAGACCATCGAGCTGAAATGGGGCCAGGGGGCCAAGTGCATCGGCGGCGAGATCAAGGTCCACTCCCTGGAGCGGGCCCTGGAGCTGAAGAAACGCGGCTACATCGTCACCCCGGACCCGGAGAGCAAGGCCATCCAGGCTGGCTTCAAGGACGGGGCCATCAAGGAATTCGAGCGCCACTCCCGCCTGGGCTTCGTGGACCAGGAAGGCTTCATGGCCGAGGTGGAGCGCCTGCGCAAGCTGGGGGCCAAGCGCGTCACGCTGAAAACCGGCGCCTACCCCATGCGCGAGCTGGCCATGGCCATCCGCTGGTCCTCCGACGCCAAGATCGACCTGCTGACCATCGACGGCGCGCCCGGCGGCACCGGCATGAGCCCCTGGCGCATGATGGCCGAGTGGGGCGTGCCGGCCATCTACCTGCACAGCATGGCCTACGAGCTTTGCTCGCGCCTGGCCCGGCGCGGGGCCTGGGTGCCGGACATCGCCTTTGCCGGCGGTTTCAGCAGCGAGGACCACATCTTCAAGGCCCTGGCCCTGGGCGCGCCCTACACCAAGGCCGTGTGCATGGGCCGCGCGCTCATGATCCCCGGCATGGTGGGCAAGAACATCGGCCGCTGGCTCATGGGCGAGGACGGCGGCCTGCCCAGCACGGTGAGCAAGTTCGGGGCTACCAAGGAGGAGATCTTCGTCTGCTACGAGGAGCTCAAGGCCAAGTTCGGCAAGGAGATAAACGATTTCCCCCTGGGCGCCATCGGCATCTACAGCGCCGGCGAAAAGCTGCGCGTGGGCTTGCAGCAGCTCATGGCCGGGGCCCGCAAGTGGCGCACCGACCTCATCACCCGCAACGACCTGGCCAGCCTGACCGAGGAGTGCACCAAGGTCACCGGCATCCCCTACATCATGGACGCCTACCGCCAGGAGGCCCTGGCCATCATCGACGGGGCCGAAATGAACGGCCAGGCGGTCAAGGTCGCCTAGGAGCCTGTCGGGAAAAGCCGTCCATGGCTTTTCCCGACGTCAAGTTGCCGAAAGTGAATTTCGGCAACTTGCTAAAATTGCTTCGGTCTTGCGACCAGCGCAATTTGGCGGGCCATCCGTGGCCCGCTCTAGGACCCTGCCGGAGTTATTACTCCGACAGGCTCCTAGATACGGCCTGACGCATCCGCGGCCGGTCCTCCGCGCGGGGGGCCGGCCGCGGCCTTGGGGGGCCGCTGGCCGCTTAGCTGCTGGGCCGGGTCAGGGTGGCCAGCATCACCCGCTCGCCCAGGAAGGTCACGCTCATGCTGGCGTCAAAGCCGCCGTACCAGGTGCGGGCCTCGTAGGTCCACACCCCGGCCACGCCGGTGGCCTCCTTGATGCTGTCCGGCTCGCCCAGGAGCCCGCGCACCTCGGCGGCGGTCATGCCCGCCTTGACCTTGCGGAAGTTGTCCACGCTTTTCTGGCCCGAGCAGCCCAGGCCGGCCAGCAGGGCCACCCCCAAGACCAGGACCAGGCCCCAGCGGGCCGTTGCTTGTCGCCAGTCCATCCCCGCCCTCCGTTGAGTTCAGACCCCAGGTTAGCACCAAGCCGCCGGCCAGGCCAGCCCGCCGGCGGGGTCCGCACCGGCTGTGCTATGCTGGATTCAGACGATCCCCTGGGGAGGCGGTCATGTCCATCGACTACAGCGAGGTCATGATCGGGGCCCCGGCCGAGGTCTTTGACGCCATCGGCCGGCGCCTGGGCGCGTTCAACCTGCACTGCATCAACCTGCGCACCGGCCTGACCAGCGACCCCACCGCCACCTTCGCCCGCCACCAGGCCCAGCAACCCTGGCTGGTCATGAACCTGCTCTGGGTCACCCACTCCTTCGCCCTGGCCATCCAGATGCAGGCCCTGCTGCGGGCCTGGGACGGCAAGCTCTTCGCGGCCGAGGAGCTGGTGCCGGAATCCGGCTCCGGCCGCCGCGCCGCCAGCTTCTACGCCTATGCCCTGACCCGTTGAAAACGGGGGGGGTTGCGCCCCCGCTGCCAAATATTTTAGAGTATCGAACCAATTCAACTTGACGATCACCACGGTAACAAGGGTTTCGGGCCGGCCGGCCGCCCTCCGAAGCGGCGCACGCGGCCGGCGGAAAAGCCTCTTGATCCACCCTGCCCCGGTGCCGGAGGCCGACCTGCGCCTGCGGGGCAGGCTGCTTCGGCGAGGGGAAATCCGATGAAACGCATACGCCTGGGCGTGGCCGGCAAGGTCTTCGCCGGTTTCCTGGCCTTGGTCGCCCTGGCCCTGGTGATGGGCGGGGTGGGCAACTGGAGCCTGCGCCAGGTCATCGGCCAGGCCGCCGACGAGGAGGTGGCCCAAAGGCTGCAAACCCTGCTGCTGGAGGCCCGCCGCCAGGAGAAGAACTACCTGCTGCGCGGCGATCAGGACAGCTACGCCAAGCTGGAGCAGCACCTGGGCCAGATCAAGGATCTCCTGGCCGAGCTCAGGAGCCGCGGGCTCTCGGAGGAGGAGCTGACCAAGCTGGAGGAGGGGCGCGAGACCTACCAGTTCGCGGCCCAGGAGATCAAGCGCCTGACCGAGGAGGACGCCGCCCTGCTCGGGCAGCTCCAGGCCACGGCCGAGGCCATGTCGGCCATGAGCGCCAAGGTCTCGGACCAGGTGGTGGTCTCCACCCGCGACAACCTGGTGGACAACCTCAAGGGCACCATGGACAAGGCCACCATCAAGCAGATCAACGACGTGGTCAACCTGGCCTATCACGCCCTGGCCTTCATGCACGCCAACGGCCAGGACCAGGCCATGGCGCTGAAAATGGTGCGCAGCCTCCGGTTCTCGGGCAACAACTTCTTCTACGTGGTCGGCAAGGACCTGGTGATGCTGGCCAACGGCAACGACCCCAAGCTGGAAGGCGGCGACGTCAGCGCCATCAAGGACGAGAAGACCGGCCAGGCCTTTGTCAAGGAGCTGGTGGAAGCGGCGGTGGCCGACGGCGAGGCCGAGGTGGAGCACCACTGGACCAAGCCCGGCCACGGCGACGGGGTCTTTCCCATGATCACCTACGCCCGCTACTTCGAGCCCTGGCAGATGGTGGTCTGCGCCGGCGTGTACCTGGACGACATCCAGCGCAAGACCGCCTTTTTGGCCGACATGATGAGCTATGGCATGAACGAGCTGCGCGGCGCCTTCGCGCTGGACACGCTCGCGCTCAAGGCCCGGGTGGCGGCGCTCAACTACCTGAAGTACCGCACCCAGGGCGACCAGGTGGAGAAGAACCTCAAGCTGCTTCGGGGCATGGAGCTGGCCACGCCGGAGCTGAAAAAGGAGGCCGAGGCCTACCAGGGCGCCTTTGCCAAGCAGGTGAGCAACGACAGCCTGCGCCAGGAGCAGCTCACGCGCATCCAGAAGGTGGCCCGGCGCTTCATGCAATCGAGCCAGACCCTGAGCGGCCAGGTGCAGCAGGAGTTCCACGCCACCGCCAGCCGGGGCCGCGCCCTGCTCCTCTACGTGGTCGCCGCCGCGGCGCTGCTGGGCCTGGCCCTGGCCTGGCTGTTGGTGCGGGCCATCACCCGGCCGGTGCGCCGGGCCATCGACGGCCTGCAGCAGTCATCCCAGATGCTGGCCGCCAGCAGCCAGGAGGTGGGCTCGGCCAGCCAGTCGCTGGCCCAGGGGGCCAACCAGCAGGCCGCCACCCTGGAGGAGACCTCGGCCAGCCTGGAGCAGATGGCCAGCATGAGCCGGGCCAACGCCGGCAACGCCAGCCAGGCCAACACCCTCATGGCCGAAACCCGCAAGGTGGTGGACCAGGCCGACGCCTCCATGAAGGACCTGCGCACGGCCATGCAGGAGATCAACCAGGCCAGCGACCGCACGGCCAAGATCATCAAGACCATCGACGAGATCGCCTTCCAGACCAACCTGCTGGCCCTGAACGCGGCGGTGGAGGCGGCCCGGGCGGGAGAGGCCGGGGCCGGGTTCGCGGTGGTGGCCGGCGAGGTGCGCTCCCTGGCCCAGCGCGCGGCCGAGGCGGCCCGGAACACCGCCCAGATCATCGAGGGCAACCTGGTCAACATCCGCCGCGGCGGGGACCTGGTGGCGACCGCCGACCAGGCCTTCGACCGGGTGCAGGCCAGCGCGGCCAAGGTGGCCGAGCTTCTGGGCGAGATCAGCGCCGCCAGCGGCGAGCAGGCCCAGGGCGTGGAGCAGCTCAACCAGGGCCTGGGCCAGTTGGACCACGTTACCCAGCAAAACGCCGCCCACGCCCAGGAGACCTCGGCCGCCAGCCAGGAGCTGATGGGCCAGGCCGACCAGATGAAGGGCTACGTGGGCGATCTGGTGCAGTTGGTGGAGGGCGGCCAGGAGCAGGCCGGCCGCAGCAGCGGCCAAAGCCGCCAGGCCCGCCGGGCCAAGTCCCGCCGCCTGGCCCCGCCGCCCCAGGACGTCGCCGGGCATGGCAAGGCCGGGGCCGTCGGGGCCGCCGCCACGGCCGGGGCGGTGGCGGCCGCCGCCGCTGCCGCCGCCGATCCGGTCGAGCCGGTGGATGCGGTGGAGGAGGCCGAGGCGGTGGCGACCCTGATGCTGGCCGAGGCCCCGGCCCCGCCGGGGGGCAAGCCCAAGCCCGAGGAGGTCATCCCCTTCGACGACGAGGACTTCAAGGACTTCTAGGTGTGTGTCGGAGAAAGCCATCCATGGCCCGCCCGGAAGCCTGTCGGAGGATTACTCCGACAGGCTCCTAGGCCCGCGCCAAGCCAAAAGCCGCCCCGGACCAGTGATTTGGCCGGGGCGGCTGGCTTTTGGGGCCGCGCGGGTGTAAACATCTATTCCCCGCGCGGCTTACCACAGACCGCCGGCCGAGCGCGCCGGCCCTGACCCGAGGTTGAGCACCGTGTACTGGCAACCCGAGATCGAGACCATCGCCCCGGAAAACCTGCGCGCCCTCCAGCTCACCCGCCTGCGCGCCAGCGTGACCCAGGCCGCCAAGTCGCCCTTCTACGCCCAGCGTTTCGCCGATCTGCGCCTGACCCCGGCGGACGTCCGGTGCCTGGACGACCTCAAGCACCTGCCGCTCACCGGCAAGGACGACCTGCGCGGGGCCTATCCCTGGGGCATGCTGGCCGTGGAGCGCGACGAGGTGGTGCGCCTGCACGCCAGCAGCGGCACCACCGGCACCCCCACCGCAGTGCTGCACACCGCCTCCGACCTGGACGGCTGGACCGAGCTGGTGGCCCGCTCGCTCCACATGGCCGGCGCGCGCAAGTCCGACGTGTTCCAGAACCTGGTGGGCTATGGGCTCTTCACCGGCGGGCTGGGCCTGCACTATGGGGCCGAGCGCCTGGGCTCCCTGGTGGTGCCCTCGGGCACCGGCAACAGCCGCCGCCAGGTGGCCCTCATGCGCCAGTTGGGCACCACGGTCATCCACCTCATCCCCAGCTACGCCATGCGCCTATTGGAAACCTTCGCCGAGCTGGACCTGGACCCTAGGAAGGACAGCGCGCTGCGCCTGGCCGTCATCGGGGCCGAACCCCACAGCGAGGACCTGCGCCGGCGCATCGAGGCCGGCTTCGGGGTGCAGGCCATCAACTCCTATGGCCTGAGCGAAATGAACGGCCCCGGCGTGGCCATGGAGTGCCCGCACCAGAACGGCCTGCACATCTGGGAGGACGCCTACCTGCTGGAGGTGCTGGACCCGCTGCGGCTCACGCCGGTGGCCGAGGGCCAGCAGGGCGAGCTGGTCATCACCACCCTGAACCGGGCGGGCATGCCCTTGATCCGCTACCGTACCCGGGACCTGGCCGCGCTCTTGCCCGGCCCCTGCCCCTGCGGCCGCAGCCATCGCCGCCTGGGGCGCATCGCCGGGCGCAGCGACGACATGTTCATCGTCAAGGGCGTGAACATCTACCCCATGCAGGTGGAGGCCACGCTGATGGGCTTCAAGGAGGTGGGCAACACCTACCTGATCCACCTGACCCGGCGCGACAACGCCGACGTGATGACCGTGCGGGCCGAGGTGACCGAGCACGCCCGCACCCTGGCGGCCGAGGACATGGGCCGGCTCAAGAAGCGCCTGGCCGCCGCGCTCAAGGCCGAGCTGCTGGTGAGTAGCTCGGTGGAGCTGGTGGCGCCGGGCAGCCTGCCCCGGGCCGAGGGCAAGGCCCAGCGGGTGCTGGACGAGCGCCAGGGCTAGGCGGCGCGGTCAGGCGGAATGAGGCTCTTTAAGGCCCCGTCAAACCGGGCGGGGTCTCGCCTTTCATGAACTGGTCCACGTACCAGTCCACCACCGCGTCGGAGAACATGACCATGTCCATCTGGCGGGTCATGACGAACAGCCGGCCGATGACCGAAAGCCGCGCCTCCAGCACGGCGCAGGGGTATTTCTCCAGCCGGGCGAAGACGTTGTCGCTCTGGATATCCACCCAGTAGCCGCTTTTCTCCAGCACCGCGCCGATGAAGCGCGCCCGGCGCATGCGCCGGGGCGGGTCGGCCCCGCCGCCCAGGAAGGTGAAGCGGATGTAGTTGTCGCTGTCGGTGGCCGAGCACAGGGCGTCCACGGTGGAAAAGTGGAAGCCCAGGCGCGATGAGAGGTTCATGTACTCGCCGCTGATGAGCACGTAGTTGTGGCGGTAGATGCGCCGGCGCACCTCTGGGTCGTGGTGGCCCTCCAGGCTCTCGGCCAGGGTGTTGGCCGCCACCGCGCCGGGTCCGCGCCACTCCACCGAATGGATGCCCTTGAGTAGCCCCAGGAGCGGCCGGCTGCGGATGTCGCGCTCATAGACCTCGGCCCCGCCCGCGGCCGGGTCGATGCCGCCGCCCAGGTCGATCAGGTACAGCTCCAGGGGGAAATCCGCCGCCAGGCGGCGGGCCGCGCCGGGGGGCACGCTGGCCACCTTGCCGCCCTCCAGGTAGCAGACCTCGCCGGCGCTATCGCCGTAGCGGAACATCTCCTGCATGGCCATCTCGTGGCAGTAGCGGGTGATGTCGTGCAGGGTGCGGCAGTGGGCCGGGCTGAACTCTGGCTTGCGAGGGTCGGTGAGGTTCAGCGGCGTGATGCGCGCCAGGGCCTTTTCCAGCACCCGGTAGGCCTGGGTCTCCACCAGGGCCAGGAAGCGCTTGGCCTGCAGGATGACCAGGGCCCGGATCTCGCCGGCGTAGACCCGGCCGCGGTCGGCGTCCACGGTGACCAGCTCGCCCTCGTTAAGCGCCCGGCGGGCCTCGCGCACGCCGAAGACCGCCGGCACCCGGCGCTCGCGGGCCACCGAGGCCAGGTGGCTGGCCGGCCCGCCCACCTCGCAGATCAGGGCCGCCGCCTTGTCCAGCACCAGGGCGTACTCGGGCAGGCTGGACTGGGCCACCAGCACGCAGCCCGGCTCCACCCGCTCCAGGTCGGCCCGGGTGTGCACGTGCAGCACCCGGCCCACCGCCACCCCGGGCGAGGCCGTGACGCCGGATTCCACCAGCACCGCGTGGCCGGCCACGATGCGTTCGTAGTCGGCCGGGACGAGCTTCTTGGCGATGATGCGTAAACTACGCGCCTGCAACAGGTGCAGGCCGTCCTCCGGCCCGATGGCCCACTCCACGTCCACCGGCCGGCCGTAGTATTCCTCCAGGCGCTGGCCGATCTCCCACAGCCGGCGGGCCTGGGCCTCGTCCAAGAGCGGCTGCTCGTCCAGCCCCTCCGGCAACGGCTCCTCCACCAGGCCGCCCGCGGCCGTGGCCACGGTCATGGTCTCCTGGGGCGCGATCTCCTGGTGGATCAGCCGCCAGGGCGGAGACTTGCTCATGAGCATCAGGCTGCTGGGCATCTGGCCGCCCACCGCCCGCGCCCCCAGGCCCCAGACCGCGCTGACCATCATGGCGTCCTGCTCGGGGTCGTTGGGGTTGCAGGTGTAGAGCACCCCCGAGACCTGGGCCGGCACCATGAGCATCACCGCCACGCCCATGGCCATGTCCTCCAGGCCCAGGCCGCGCTGGTGGCGGTAGGCCACCACCTGGGGGCTGAACTGGCTGACCACGATGCGCTGGTAGGCCTCGGCCAGTCCGGAGCGCCGCACGTTGAGCAGGGTCTCGTACTGGCCGGCGAACCCGGCCGCGGTGTCCTCCATCAGGGCGCTAGAGCGCACCGCCACCCCGCGCCCCGGCCGGGAGGCGGTGATCTCGTCGTAGCCGGTCTCCAGGGCCTGGACCAGGCGCGCGGGCACCTGGCCGGCCAGGATGAGCCGGCCGATGTCCTCGCAGGCGGCCACCACCTCGGCCTGGCTGTCCAGGCGGCAGCGGTTTAGCATCTCGTGGATGCGCCCCCAGAGGTCGTTGTGGTCCAGGAAGAGCTTGAAGGCGTAGGTGGTGACGGCGAATCCCGGCGGCACCGGGAGATTCAGGTGACTGGTCAGCTCGCCCAGGTGGGCGGCCTTGCCCCCCACCATGTCCTCCAGGTCCATGCTCAGGCGGGAGAAGGGGATGACCAGCTCGGCCTCGGGGATGGCGCGGGTGCGCGAGAGGATCTGGCCGATGCGCAGGCGCAGCTCGTGGTAGACCTCGGCCAGGCCCAGGGCGGCATCCGGGGACATGGCCCCCAGGTAGTCCACGATGAGCCCGACCTCCTCGTTGAGTTCGTGGACCCGCCCCTGGACGTACTCCAGGGAAAGGTCGCTGTCGCCCCGGATCTTGGCCTGCAACTCGGCCATGACCTCCAGGGCGCGGTTGTTGGCCTTCAAGAGGCCGATGAACTGCTCGTAGCGCTGGGCCAGGGGCAGGCCCGGCACCGTGTTGCTGAGCCCGGTCTCGCCGGCGCCGGCGCCGGCGCTATTGCGGGCCGGGCCCTTGCCGCCCAGCCCCAGCCGGCTCAGCCAGTTCAGCGCCATGGCAGGCCCCGGCGGCATCTGCCGCCGCCGGCGCCGCCGTCGGCTCGGTTATAACGCCAAAATAGTCTTGCTGATCTCATGGAAGACGTCATCCAGGCGCACCACGCCCCGGACCCGGCTGCCCTCCATCACCGGCAGCAGATCCAGCCCCTCGGCCAGCATCAGGTGGCTGGCCTTCATCAGGCTGTCGTCCACATCCACGGTGTGGTCCACCGGGCTCATGAACTCCTTGATGGCCTTCTTGGCCTGCTCCTGGGCTCCGGAAGCCAGCAGATCCTCCCAGGCCAACGGCGCGGTGGTCTGGGGCGAGCGGGCGAACTTGGGCTCGATGCCGCGCAGGATGTCCCGCTGGGTCAGGATGCCCTGGAGCTTGTAGGCCTCGTCGAAGACCAGCACCGTGCGCCGGCGCTGGTCCGGACCCAGGCCCTGCTGGGCCAGGGTGAGCTGGACCACCGCCTCCTTGAGGCTGGCCCAGTAGGGCATGTGGGGGTAGTCGGTGAGGGGGATCAAGAGGTCCCGGACCTTTTTCTCGACCTGACCCTTGGTCATCTATTCATCTCCCTGTGCCGGTCCGGGCGGTTGTGCCGCCAGTTCGCGCGCCTGGCGCAGAACCAGTTGCAGGGTTTCCCCCGGCTCCAGACGATAGGTTTTTATCAGCTCCAACAAAGCCTGTCCCTGGATATTGATCTCTTGGGTCAGCGCCTCGCGCTCGGCCGCGGACGCGCCCACCCGCTGCATGCGGTTCAGAGCCGCCATCACCGCCTGGCTGGGCGTGCGGGCCTGTTGCCGGAAGGACTCGGCGCAATCTGCGCACAAGCCCAGGCGGGCATCCCAGGCCAGCAGCCAGCCACGGCGGCCGCAGGCGGGGCAGCGGGGTCTGGGGCGCATCCGTCCCCCTCGCAGGAGAGGTTAACATCATTGCCCGTCCGCACGCCAGCACCCCGCGCCACGTCTACTTGACCAGGATCGGCATGCCCAAGAGGGGCCACACCACCAGGATGGCCACGGTCAGCACCGCCATCAGCACGACGTTGGCCGGCCAGCCGTAGAGGAAAAAGTCGCCGGTGGTGAACTGCTCCGACTCGTAGGCGATGGCGTTGGGCGCCGCGCCGATGAGCAGGTTGAAGGGCATGCCGGCGGTGACCAGGGCCGAGAAGAGCACCACCTGGGGCGATACGCCCAGGTAGCCGGCGATGACCAGGGCCACCGGCAGGCTGATGGCGATTGCCGCCACGTTCATGATGAAGTTGGTCATGATCAGCACGAAGAAGGCGATGGACAGCAGGAAGACCAGCCAGTGGGCGTTCAGGAACCAGGTCAGCCAATGCACGGCCATCCAGGTGGCCGCGCCGGTGTCCCACAGGCAGAAGCCGATGCTCATGGCGCCGCCGAAGAGCAGCAGGATGTTCAGCGGCAGGCCCTCCAGGTCCTTGACGCCCAGTATCTTGAAAATGAAGAACAGCAGGGTGGAGACCAGGATGATGCCGGCCCGGCTGATGTCGGCCATGGCCGGGATGAAGCTCTTGGCCACAAACAGGCCCACCACCACCACGGTGCATAAGATGACGAACTTCTCGTTGGTGGTCATGGGGCCCAGCTCGCTGGAGAGCTTGGCCACCCGCTCCTTCAGGCCCACGATGCGGTCCTTCTCGGGCTTGAAGAAGATGATCATCATCAGCCAGATCAGGAAGACCATCACCCAACCCACCGGGATCATGTACATGGACAGCTCGAAGAAGCCCACGTCCATGCCGGTGGCGTTCTTGTACATGCCCGCCGCGGCCACGCCGCGGGCCGCGCCCAGGAAGGTGCAGATGGACCCGGCCCCGGCCACGTAGGCCATGCCGATGAACAGGGCCTTGCCGAACTTGGTTTTTTCATCCTTGCCGTCGGTGTACAGGGCGTGGATGGCCATCAACAGCGGGAACATGGCCGCGGCCACCGCGGTGTGGGCCATCAGGTGGGTCATGGCCGCCACGGTGAGGAAGGTGCCCAGCAGGATGATGTTGGTGCGCTCGCCCACGATGTTGAGCATCTTGTAGGCCATGCGCTTGGTCAGCCCGGTGCTGGTGAAGGACACGCCCAAGACCAGCGAGCCGAAGATGAACCACACCGAGGGATCCAGGAAGTCGCTGAAGGCGGCCTTGGCGTCACGGATGTGGAACAAAGCCTGCATCACGCCGATGGCCACGCTGGTGATGCCGATGGGCACCACCTCGAAGACCCACCACAGTCCGGCCATCAGGAACAGGCCCACGGCCAACTGGCCCTGGCGCGACAGGTGGAAGACCTTGCCGGCCGGGTCGGTGGCCGAGGGCAACTCAGGCGCGAAATAAAAGACGGCGAACAGGGCCAGGCCCAGCAGGATGAAGATGATGCGCTTTACATCCATCGGCTCCTTGCTGGGGGCCAACTCGATGGTTTCGGGCATGGGCGGCAGGCCGCCGCTGGGGGCTGTGCCTTGCTTGGTTTTCACGGCCTCGGACATGGGTGGCTCCCTCCTCCTCACTCCACCAGGTGGTCACCTTGGCGTCTACTTGGCTGCTTAATTGTCGCCGGCCTGCCATCCCCCACCGGTTTGGGCCGCAGCAGGCTTGCTGGGGCCTTAAGCAGGAAGGGTGCCAACCAGCCCCGCCCGCGACCATCCATGGCATAACACGCTGTCATGACGGCGTAAACATCAAACATCCCCGCGCCGGCCGCCGACCCCGCCGCCGCCCCCGCACACCCCGGCGTCAACAATTGGTGACACTAGTGTAAATCCGTCTCCTTAAAGGCGTGAATTAATTCACTTATGCGTCTGTCCTCCGCCAGGGACCACAGGCGCGCGCGCCTGACGCCTGGGGCATGACAGATCGGGTCGGCCGGCCGCGCCCGCGCCGGTGACGATTTCACGGAGCTTAGCTGTTTGCCAGACTGCACAACTGTAGTAACCTGGGGGCGGATAGCACAAGCGCCAACGCGCCCTCAAAGGCATAAGGAGCAGGAGATGCAGAAGTTCGCTTCCGTGGACGAGGTGTTGGACTTCGCCATCGAAAAGGAGGAGGAGGCCGCGCGCTTCTACCTGGACGTCGCCGCCAAGGCCAAACCCTGGATGGCCGAGATATTCAAGGGCTTCGCCGCCGAGGAATCCAAGCACCAGGCCAAGTTGACCGCGGTCAAGCGCGGCGCCCAGATGATCGGGGCCGCGGCCAAGGTGCAGGACCTCAAGCTGGCCGACTACCTGGTGGCCAGCGAAGAGTGGGACGGGGCCGACTACCAGCAGGCCCTGATCCTGGCCATGCAGCGGGAAAAGGCCGCCTTCAAGCTCTACAACGACCTGGCCGGCGCCACCGACGTGGCCGAGTTGCAGGCCCTGTTCCTGGAGCTGGCCCAAGAGGAGGCCAAGCACAAGGTGCGCATCGAGATCGAGTACGACCAGGTGGTGCTGACCGAGAACTAGGGTCTGTTAACACTAAAGGCTTCTACCATCTGCGGTTTTGGAAGGCATCTGGAAGTAGCAAGGCCGCCGGAGCCAGTCAAGGCCCAGCCCAGAGGGCTCGCTTCGCTCGGCCTTGACAGGCTCCGGCTGGCTTTGCTGCAAAAAAACACGCCCCCTGGCTGGCAAGAAAAATGTCTGGCAGGGTAACGCTGGTTGACCGCGCCAGCCGCCAGGCCGCACCGGGGCCACGCAGCCAGCCGGCCTAGACATTTTTCTTGCCGTCAGGGGCGTGCTGACACAATGAGAGCAGGCTTGAGCCCCCGGCGGTCAAGGGCTGGCCTGGCTAGCTCGTGAAACCCTTGAC
>JAZDHW010000255.1:0-21891 GCA_043805555.1 Pseudomonadota bacterium | reverse complement strand
GGCCATCGAGAACGCCCAGCGCAAGGTGGAAGGCCGCAACTTCGAGATCCGCAAGCAGCTCCTCGAATATGACGACGTGCTCAACAAGCAGCGCGAGGTCATCTACGCCCAGCGCCGCATGGCCCTGACCGGCGAGGGCGTGCACGAGGCGGTGCTGGAGATGATCGGCGAGCTGGCCCAGGAGACCGCCGGCACCTTTGCCGAGGACGGCAAGCCGCCCAGCGAGTGGGACGCCGAGGGCCTCATGAACGCCGTGGCCGGCAACTTCGGCATCCGCGCCGACCTGGGCTCGCCCGAGGAATGGCAGAGCGCCGAGGCCCTGGGCGACCTGATCCAGGAGCAGGCCGAGGCCGTCTACCAGGCCAAGTTCGACCTCTACGGCCCCGAGACCATGGACTACCTGGAGCGCATGATCCTGTTGCAGGTGGTGGACAGCCTGTGGAAGGACCACCTGCTCAACATGGACTACCTCAAGGAGGGCATCGGGCTCCGGGGCTACGGCCAGAAAGACCCCCTGCGCGAGTATCAGCGCGAGGGCTACGAGCTTTTCATGGACATGGTCAACCGCATCAAGCAGGAGACCGTCTCCGTGCTGCTGCGCCTGCAACTCAAGCGCCCCGACGACATCGAGGAGTTTGCGCCCGACGACAGCGTACCGCTGTCCTATTCCGGCGGCGACGACGGATCGGCCCCGGAGCCGGCCAAGCGCAAGTCTGCCAAGGTGGGGCGCAACGACCTCTGCCCCTGCGGCAGCGGCAAGAAATACAAGAAGTGCTGCGGCCGCAAGTAGGCCGCCTCTGGCCGCAAGCCAGCCCTGCCTTGCGCCACCAGCCCCCTCCCGCCTGGAGGGGGTTTTGTTTTGGGCGCTGCCTCCCGGAGCCGCCGCCGCGCAATGCCCCCCCGAAAATAGTCTATTGACCGTCTACCTCTTGCCGCTATAAGTTGAAGGCGTCTGCCCGCCCCGCGAGGCGCTCAACCAGGGTCGCGTCAGCCCGTCGCCCATTCACGGCGACGGGTTTGTGTTTTTTGGGTCAACAGGGGGAGACGGGCGAGCGGCCCGCGCCCCGCCATTCAACAGCCAGGGGGGAAACCATGGCCTGCAAGCTGAGCAAGTACGACAAGGTCCGCGATCAGATGCAGCCGGGCGACGTGATCGCCTTTGGCGGCAAGAGCCACTTCTCCGAGATCATCAAACGCATCACCTTCTCCAAGGTCAGCCACGTGGCGGTGATCCTGCAAACCCAGGCCACCTATGAGGAAGGCCCGGACGCCCGCTTTTTCAACCTCATCGTGGAGTCCACCAAGTGGGACGGCTTCATGGGCGTGGACAGCATCCGCCTGAGCGACCGCCTCCAGAGCTACGAGGGCCAGGTCTGGTGGCTGCCGCTCAACCGGGAGCTGAAGCAAAGGCGCAAATTCGATCAAACAAAGTTCTTCGATTTCCTCTACGCCCAGAAGGGCAAGCCCTACGACCTCAAGCAGGCGGTCAACTCGGCCCTGGACGACCTGGACGGGCTGTTAGGCGACATCAGCCCCTTTTATAACTGCGAGGACTTCAGCCGCTTCTTCTGCTCGGAGCTGGTGGCCGCGGGCCTGGAGTCCTCCGGCCTGCTGGAGGCCGTCAACGCCAGCGAGGTGACCCCGGCCGACCTGTGCCAGTGGAGCATCTACGAGCCGGACCACCACCAGCTCTATTTCACGAAAATGCCGCCGGCCAAGGAGCGCACCGAGGTGCCGCGCTACAACCGCTACGACCCGTCCCTGTGGTCGGCCTGACGTCGGTCCTCTAAAGGAGGGGGAAATGCAGAAAGACTTTCATTACTACGCCACCGCGGTGCTGGCCCTGGCGGCGGGGTTTGGCGAGGAGGACGCCCTGACCATCGCCTACGCGGCCCAGTACGTGGACGACGCCACAGACGGCCGCACGATCATCGTTAACGGGCAACCCTTCGAGCCCAAGTTCACGGCCAACAACATCGGCCGCTACGTGCGCTCCTATGACCCGGAGGTATGGCAGAAGGTGTACATCCCCTTCCATTTCCTGCCTCCGCAGCCCCTGGCGCAATCCAGCGGCAGCTTCATCACCACGCCGGGCTCTCCCCTGGCCCGCCAGGTTCTGGACGCAGCCTCGGTGGACTGCACCAGCTTGCAGGGAAGGATTAGACTTGGCGTGGCCCTGCACACCTTTGCGGACACATGGGCCCATCAGGGCTTCTCGGGGCGCATGCACCCGGAAAACCGCGTGCTGAAGCTGGAGAAGCTGGACGAGTGCCCGTTTTGGGACAGGATCGCCAACGCCATCGACGAGCTGATGGACCTCAAGGCGAGCCTCGGCCAGTGGCTGTCAAGCTTCACCATGGGCTCAAGCCGGGGGGTCGGGCATATGCAGGCCGGCTTTTTGGCCGATCTGCCCTATGCTAGTTGGTGGGCCGAGCTAGGGCCGGACCCCGCTGGCCAGGGCAGCCGGCCGAGGAACGTCAGGCGCAACAACCAGGCTGTGTTTCTGCATGCGGCCAAGGCTATTTATGATCATCTGGCGCCGTTGACGAAAAACGACCCTTTCCAACCCTTGACGTGGCCGCAAATTGAAGGGGATTTGAAGACCTGCCTGGCTTTTGCCGATCTGGACCCCGACGACCGAGCTCCGATCTGGCAGGAAACCTTCGCCAAACAGTTTCCCGACATCGGCCTGAGGGAATACGATTCGCAGGCATGGGAAAGGCAGGCTCTGGGCGAAGCGTTGGACGTGTCCTGGGTGGATGATCCCGACAGCACTCGGGACGTTGCCGTCTATAAAAACCGTCGGGGGTTCGCTAGTAGCCCTTGGGCCTTGTTCCACCAGGCGGCCAGCGAGCAACGCCGGTTGGTCACGTCGCTCTTCCAGATTTGGTGGCCCTAGTCCAGCTTGGCCTCGCGGGTCACCAGCTCCAGCGCCTCGTCGCGGCGGCGATAGAGGCGCTGGGGCTCTTTATGGCCGCGGGTCTGGATCAGGTAGGCCGTCAAGAGCGGCAGGGCGATGGTGGTGTCGGTGTAGCAGACCACCGTGTTGGGCAGCCCCTCCGGGTCCACCTTGCCCCAGCTCACCGCCTCCGAGGGCGTGGCCCCGGATAGGCCGCCGGTGTCGGGCCGGGCGTCGGTGACTTGCAGGAAGAAATCGTGGCCGTTGTCGGCGATGCCCAGCACCTCCTGCAGGTGGGGCTCGGTCTGGAGCATGAAGTTCTTGGGCGAGCCGCCGCCCAGGATGACCACCCCGGTGCGCCCGCCGCCGCGCTTGGCCAGCAGCACCAGGCCGGCGGTCTCGTTCACGTCGCGATTTGCGTCCCAGGCGAATCGGCTGCCCTTCAGGGCCATGGCCGCGGCGTTCATGCCGATGGAGCTGTCGCCGGGGCTGGAGGTGTAGACCGGCACGTCCATCTCGTGGCAGGCGGCCAAAAGGCTCAGGTCGCCCAGGCCCAGCAGCCGCTGGCGCTCGGCCAGGTAGCGGCCGGCCAGGTGGTGGAACTCGGCCGTGCCCATGCTGCGGTCAAACTCCGGGGCCTTCATGATCTCGCGGAAAAAGGCGTCGGTCTTGAGCAGGACGTGGTAGTCCATCACGATGTCGTAGATGCGCACCAGGCCCTCTTTGCGCAGGGCGCAGTCGTCGGCGTGGGGGCTGGACTGGTGCAGGGTCAGCCCCAGGGCGAAGTGGGCGTCGTGGTAGAGGTTGGCCCCGGTGGAGACGATGAAGTCCACGAAGCCGCGGCGCACCAGGGGCACCAGGCACGACGGCCCCAGGCCGGCCGGGGTCAGGGCGCCGGTGAGGGTCAGGCCCACGGTGACGCCGGGCTCGGCCATGCGCCGGGCCCAGAGCAGGGCCGCCTCGCGCAGGCGGGCGGCGTTATAGGCGCAAAAGTGCTGCTCGATGAGCCCGACCACCCCCACTGATTCGTCCATGGCGGGGGGGGTGATGGCCGGTCCCTTGCAGTGCTGCATCAGGCTCTCTCCTTGAGGGCCAGGCCGATGGCGCGGTAGACCAGCCTGGCGCAGGTGAAATCAGAGGCCGGGTGGGCGCGCATGGGCGCCAGCTCCACCACGTCCACGCCCAGCACCGGGTGGCGGCGGCAGACCTCGGCCAGCCAGGCGGCCACCTGGGGCCAGGAGAGCCCGCCCGGCTCCGGGGTGCCGGTGGCGGCGATGACGGCCGGGTCGAAGCCGTCCACGTCCAGGGTGACATAGACCGGTCCGCTGACGCCGTCCAGGCTTTTTTCCAGCCAGTCCGGGTCGCTGTGCACCAGGCGGGCCCATATGGGCCTCAACCCGCGCGCCTTCACCAGCGCCGCCTCCTCCACCGAGCAGGAGCGCACGCCCAGGTGGCGCACGGTAAGCCCCAGGTCCAGGGCCCGCTTCATCACGCAGGCGTGGGATAGGGGTTCGCCCCCATACTCCTCGCGCAGGTCCAGGTGGGCGTCCAGGCTGAGCACCGTGAAGTTGGCCCCGTACTTGGCCTTCACGGCCCGCAGCGCGCCCAGGGTCAGGGAGTGCTCGCCGCCCAGCACCACCGGCAGGCGGCCGGCCGCCAGTTCGGCCGCCACCGCGGCCTGCACCCGGTCCAGCACCGCCGACAGGCCGCCGTGGACGTCCACCGCCTGGCGGGTCAGGATGCCCACCACCCGGTAAGTCTCCTGGTCCAGGACCTCGTCGTACAGCTCCATGTTGGCGCTGGCGTTCATGATGGCCGCCGGCCCCAGGGAGGTGCCCTCGCCCCAGCTCACCGTGGCCTCCAAGGGCACCGGGATGATGGCAGCGCGGGCCTGGTCGGGGGATGGCTGGGGTACGTTGCCGAAGGTCAGCAGGGTCTCGCTCATGGGTGGTCCGGGGCGAAAGGTTCAAGAATGGGTGCAGTATAGGCCCCCGGTTGGCGGGCCGCAAGGGGCGGGGACGCCGTCATGCTTTTTCGCCTTGACGAACCGCCTCATGGGCGATAATTAAGACGCTCCCGAAACAGACCCTCTCCCGCGTCCCCGCGCGGCCCCTGGGGTGGGCCGCAGTTTGCAAGGAGGCTGCCGATGCTGGTACCCACTCAGATCTTCCTGACCAAAGGCAAGGGCGTGCACCGTGAGAAGCTGGCCAGTTTCGAGCTGGCTCTCAGGGACGCGGGCATCGCCGAGCAGAATTTGGTCTACGTCAGCAGCATTTTTCCGCCGCACTGCCAGTTGATCACGCGCAAGCGCGGCCAGTCCTTGCTCCAATCGGGCCAGATCCTTTTCTGCGTCATGGCCCGCAACGAGACCAACGAGGCCAACCGCCTGATCTCGGCCAGCATCGGCCTGGCCATGCCGGCCGACCGCTCCCTGCATGGCTATCTGAGCGAGCACAAGGGCTATGGCCAGAACGCCCGCACCTGCGGCGACTATGCCGAGGACCTGGCCGCCGAGATGCTGGCCACCACCCTGGGCATTGATTTCGACGTGGCCCAGAGCTGGGACGAGAAGAAGCAAGTATTTCGCATGTCAGGTAAAATAGTGAAGACGGACAACATCACCCAGACCGCCGTGGGCCCCAAGGACGGCAAATGGGTGACCGCCGTCTCCGCCGCCGTGATGATCATGGCCTGGCAGGAGCGGGAGAAGACCAAGTAAGGGGCAGGCTCCCGCCCCAGGGAGTATCCCGAGCATGACCCCCCGCCGCCACCGCACACCGCCGGGCGTGCCTTTGCGCCGCCGGGCCGCGGTTATGGCGCTCGGGGTCCTGCTGCTTTTGGCCCTGGCCGTCCCGGCCCAGGCCGGCCGGGGCCTGGCGCTGTTGGTGGGCGTGGGCCGCTTCGCCGACCCGGCCCTGCCCGACCTGACCTATGCCGGCCAGGACGTGGACATGGTGCGGACCTGGCTGGCGGACCCCCTGGGCGGCGGCTTCGCCCAAGGCGACATCACCGTGCTGCGCGACGGCCAGGCCACCCGGACCGCGGTGCAGGCGGCCATCGCCCGCCTGGCCGCCGCGGCCGGGCCCAACGACCTGGTGCTGCTCTATTTCTCCAGCCACGGCTTCTACACCCAGGAGCAGGTGGTGGGCATCGTCTGCCACGACACCCACACCACCGGCGCCTTCAGCGCCCAGGGCAGCCCCATCGTGGACCGCTCCACCGCCCTGACCCGCGATGACCTCTACGGATTTTTGCGCGACCTGCCGGCCCGGCAGCGGGCGGTGATCGTGGACGCCTGCCACAGCGCCGAGCTGACCGAGCCCCTGGACCAGGCCCTGCCCGGGTCCCTGACCGCCGAGGATCCGCCCGGCTGGCCCAGCCGGGTCACCCTGGTGCTGGCCTCGTGTCTGGAGGCCCAAAAAGCCTGGGAATCCAAGGAACTGGGGGGCAGCATCTTCACCTATTTCCTTTTGGAGGGTTTGCGGGCCAACGGCGGCGACCTGGTGGGGGCCTTCCAGCACGCCAAGCGCCAGACCGAGCAGCAGGCCCAGTGCGAAAAGGGCTGGTGCCAGACCCCCACCATCGTCATGCTGCCGGCCGACGGCCGCCTGCTCCTGCGGCTGGGACGCGAAGGCTAGGGACCCCTCTGCCCGGGCTTGTCCCGAAGTTGGTGGCGTTTTGAGAATGAATCCGGTAGCAGCCCAGTCTTGGGCAGTCAAGGCCCAGCCCTCCGGGCTCGCTTCGCTCGGCCTTGACCAGCCGGCTGCGGGCATGCTAGCTCCCCTGCCACCAACTTCGGGACAAGCCCCTCTGCCCGGGGCCGCCCACGGCGCCGCCGACGCGCGCTCTGTGATAAACTGAGGACAACCCTGCTATAAATGACCACCGGCCCGGCGCTGACGCCGGCCGCCCGATTTTGGATGACCAGCATGCCCAGCCAACCCGCCCCGCCCTCCCCCATCGCCGTGGCCATCACCGGGGCCAGCGGCGCGGTCTACGGCCTGGGCCTCCTGGAGGCCCTGCGCACCGCGGGCCGGCCGGCCCCGCTCATCGTGAGCCGCGCCGGCCGCCTGACCCTGGCCCTGGAGACCGAGGGCGGCCTGGAGCAGGCCCGCGCCCTGGCCGCAACCGTCTATGACGAGGACGACCTGGCCGCGCCCCTGGCCAGCGGCTCCCACCCCCTGGCCGGCCTGGCGGTGGCCCCCTGCTCCATCAAGACCCTCTCGGCCATCGCCATGAGCTTCAACCACAACCTGGTGGTGCGCGCGGCCGACGTCTGCCTGAAGGAGGGCCGCAAGCTGGTGCTGGTGGTGCGCGAGACGCCCCTGCACGCCGGCCACCTGGAGCTGATGCAGAAGGCCGCCCGCCTGGGCGCGGTGATCCTGCCGCCCATGCCGGCCTTCTACCACCGCCCGGCCACCGTGCAGGACATCGTCAACCAGACCGTGGGCAAGGTGCTGGACCAGTTCGGCGTGGCCCACGACCTCTTCGCCCGCTGGGCCGGGCCGGCCAAGGGCGGCGAGGACGGCGGGGCCGCGCGATGATCGAGCGCGACGGCCAGTTGCAGGGCCAGCGCCTGGGCCCGGCGGAGCGCATCGCCTTCGCCTGCCGGCCGGGCCTGAGCTGCTTCAACACCTGCTGCGCAATGAAGCGCCTGCCGCTCATGCCCTATGACCTGCTGCGCCTGCGCCAGGGCCTGGGGCTCAGCGCGGCCGCGGTGATCGAGCGCTACGCCGAGATGGAGCTGGACCCGGCCTCGGGCTGGCCGGTGCTGCGCCTGCGCCTGGACGCCCAGGGCCGCTGCCCCCTGGTAACGCCAAAGGGCTGTGCGGCCTATGCCCACCGCCCGGCCGCCTGCCGCACCTATCCCCTGGCAAGGGCGGTCAAGGCCGGGCCCGCGGGCGCGGTGGCCGAAGAGGCCTGGCTGCGCCAGGACACGCCGGGCTGCCTGGGCTGGCAGGCCGAGGCAACCCTGAGCGTGGCCGAGTGGGTGGCAGACCAGGACCTGGCCGACTATCAGGCGGCCAACGACGCCCTGTTGCCCCTGTTCTGCCATCCCCGCCGCCAGGGCCGCCTGCGCCTGAACCAGCACCAGATCCACGGCGTGGTCCTGGCCCTGTACAATCTGGACCTCTGGCGTCAGGCCGTGGCCCGGCCGGAGTTCGCAGTCCGCCAGGGATTCAGCCCGGCCTTGGTGGCCGCGGCCCTGGAGCGGGACGAGGATCTGCTCATCCTGGGCCGGGACTGGCTCATGAGGGAGCTTTTCGGCGTTGGGAAGGAGGACCGCTGATGCGGCGGATGCTGTTGACGACCATTCTATGCCTGGCCATGACCGCGCCGGCCGCGCCGGCGGCCCCGGTCCTGGCCTGCGGCCACGTGCCGGAGGAGGCCATGCCGGTGAGCATGCGCATGACCCTGGAGCAGCGGGTGGGCCAGGAGGTGTTCCAGAAGGCCGGTCTGCACAAACTGACCCCCGAGGAGCAGCGCGAGCTGTCGGCCTGGATCGGGCAGTACACCAAGAAGATGACCGACTTCATGGAGGAGTATTGCCGCCGCCGCGCGGCCGAGGCCCAGGCGGCAACCCCGGCGCAGCCCAAGCCCTGAGCCCGCGCCCGCCCCTGCCCCCCAAAAAACCGGCGGCCCGGCAGGGGCCGGACCGCGGTGAAGCCAGGCGCTTTTGGGCCTAGTAATGGCCCAGGTAGAACTTGAGGTACTCGGAATACAGGGTGCCGTTGCCGCTGTTGGTGCTGTTCTGGCCGCTTTCGCGCCCGAAAACGCTCTTGAAGGTGTTCTCGAAGTTGGTGCTGGTGGCCAGGGAGTTGAGCAGGTTGTGCAGGCCGCCCCAGGTGTAGGTCTCCGAGAGGAAATAGCCGATGGTCTCCAGTTGGACCAGCTCCAGGTCGGTGACGGTGCCGTACTTGTAGTCCTTGCCGGTCTCCAGCCAGCTCGTCCGCTGGCTGCCGTCCTTGCTGTAATAGTTGAGCATGCTTGAGAGGTAGGCCCGGTCGTACTGGCTGCCCATGGGGTAGACCACCCCGCCCACGTAGTAGGACAGGGCCTCGGTCAGCCAGGTCCAGGTGCTGCCGCCGTCGGTGTTCCAGCCAAAACGCTCGTTGAGCTTGGTCTTGTGGAAGAAGAGCACGTGGGCGGTTTCGTGGGCCACGGCCTGGCCGTACTCGCTCAGGTAGGATTCGCGCAACGAGGAACCGTGGCTGATGTTGAGGTAGAAGGCGTTCTCGCCGGCGTAGGTGTAGCCCTGAACGCTGCTCTTGGAGTCGCTGTAGAAGTAGATGTCGATCTTGCCGTAGCCGGTGTTGTCATAGCCCAGCACGTCGCGGCCGCTGCTGAAAGCGCTGTTGAGATAGGGCTCCAGGGCCTCGGCCACCCCGGACCATGACTCGTAGTGCAGGTTGAAATAATCGGTGGATTTGACGCCGCCGGCCCAGGCCGGCAGGACGGCCAGGGCCGCCAGCAGGCAGAGCAGGATGAGCAAGGTGCCGAATTTGCGGGAACTAACCCGCATGCTCACCTCCAGGAGGGTGATCGTACTCAGTGGAAGAATAGCAAATCCCGGCCGGGGATGCTAACAAAAAAATCCTGGGTTAACCGCCGGTTGCCTGGTCCGGGGCCGCTCGCCGCCGCCTGGCCAGGGCCGTGGCCAGGGGGTAGAGGGCCGGGGTGATCAGCAGCGCAAAAAGGGCCGAGGTGATCAGCCCGGCGGCCAGGGTCAGCGCCAGGGGCGACCAGGCCGAGGAGCCGGTGCCGCGGTCCAGCAAAAGCGGCAGGCTGGCGGCGGTGGTGCTCAGGGTCGTCATCAGCACCGGCCGCAAGCGGCGCAGCGCGCCCTGGCGGGCGGCCTCGCGCGGGGCCAGGCCGGCGCGGGAAAAGCGGCCCATGGCGTCGATCATCACGATGCCCACGTTGACCACCAGGCCGCAGAGGATGATGACGCCCAGGTAGACCGGCATGTCCACCGCCAGGCCGCCGGCCCGCAAGGCCAGCACCACCCCTGCCGCAGCCAGGGGCGCGGCCAGCATCACCACCAGGGGCCCGGTCAGGGACTCGGTGGCCGCCACCATGATCAGGTAGACCAGCACCAGGGCCAGGGCCGCGCCGGTGAGCATCTCCCGCCGGGTGGTCTCGATGCGCTCCACCTCCTCGCCCAGCAGCCAGGCATAGCCGGCCGGCGGGGGCGGGTCGCCCAGCACCGCGCGCACCGGCCCGGCCGCGGCCAGGGTGTCGCCGCCCTTGATCAGCAGGGTCAGGCGCACCACCCGTTGCAGATCCTGGCGGTTCAGCTCCTGGGGCCGGGGCTTGATCTCGCTCTGGGCCAGTTCGGCCAGGGGCAGCAGGCGCCCCTCCGGGCCGGGGATGTGGATGGCGGCCAGGCTGGCCCGGCCCTCGGGCGCGCCCTTGGCCCAGACCCGCACCTCCACCTCGCGGTCCGCGGCCGGGATGCGCACCGCCACCGGCCCGGCCAGGTGGGCCCGCACCTCCTGGGCCACGGCCTCTGCGGTGAGCCCGTACTGGCCCAGCAGGCGGTGGTCCAGGGTCAGCTCCAGCTCCGGGGCCGGGCTGCCCTGGCGCACCACCACGTCCTGCACCTGCGGCAAGCCTTTCAGCCGCTGGATCATCCCGGCCGCGTGCTGGCTCAGCCCCTCCAGGTCCGGCCCGAAAAGGTTCACCGTCAGGGAGGCCTGGCCGCCGCCCTCGTTGAGGGGCAGCACGTGATACTGCACCTGGCCCGCGGTGACGAAGACCTCCCGGGCCCTGGCCAGGGCCGCGGCGGCCTGGGCGGCGCTGTCGCCGGCCAGGGTGGCGGTCACCCGGCCCTGGCTGCCCCCGGCCCGGGAATGCACCCGCTGCACGCCGGGCAGTTTGGCGGCCATCTCCTCGGCCTTGGCCACGACCTGGGCGGTGAGGTCGGTGTCCGTGCCCGGCGGCAGCACCACCAGCACGTTGAGCCCCTGGGTGGCCAGGCCCGAGCCTTTCTGGAAATTGAGCCCCGGCGTCAGGGCCCCGGCCAGGGCCAACAGCGCCAGGGCCGGCAGCACCACCAGCCAGGGCCGGGCCAGACCGCGATCCAGCAGGCGGGCATAGAAGCGCGGCGCACTGAAGCGGCCGGGCCGGCCGCGCCACCAGCGGGCGGTGAAGTGCATCAAGAGCGGCACCAACACCAGCGCGGCCAGCAGCGAGGCCATCAGGCTCAAGGACAGGCCCCAGAAGAACCCGGCCCAGGTCAGGCGCACGCTGGTGCTCACCAGGACCAGGGGCAAAAAGCCGGCCACGGTGGTCAGGGTGGCGAAGGCGATGGGCGAGGCCACCTCGCTCACCCCGGCCAGCACCCCGGCTTTGCCTTCGTCGCCGGCCTGCCAGCGCGCGTGCACCGCCTCGATGACCACCACCGCGTTGTCCAAGAGGATGCCCATGGCCAGCGCCAGGCCGGAGAGGCTCAGGATGTCCAGCTCCAGGCCGGTCAGCCGCACCAGCAAAAGCGCCACCAGCAGCGAGAACGGCAGGGCCGCCAGGCAGGCCAGGGTGCTCATGGCGTCGCGCAGGAAGAACCACAGCACGCACGCCGCGGCCGCGGCGGCGATCAGCGCCATCCAACCCAGGCGGCCCAGGGACTCGTCCAAGAGCTGGGCCTGGCTGTAGACCACCTCCAGCTTGATGCCGGGCGGCGGCTGGGCCTCGGCCAGCACCCGGCCCACCGCGGACCACAGCCGGCCCAGGTTGGCCCCGGAGGCCTGGTACAGGGCCAGGCTCACCACCGGCCGGCCGTTCAGGGTGGTCACCTCCTCGGCCGGGCGGTGGCCGGCGCGCACGCCCGCCACCTGGCCCACCAGCACCAGGTTGCCCCGGGTGTCGGCCTTGACCGGCATGGCCGCCACCTGGGCAGCGTCCTGCACCTGGGCCTGCACCCGGAGCGGAAGCCGCCAGGGGCCCTGGGGCATCTGGCCGGCCGGCTGCACCCGGCTGCCCCGGTTGATGGCCAGGGCCACCGCCCGCACCGACAGGCCCAGGGCGTGCAGGCGCTGGGGGTCGCACTCCACCTGGATCTCGGGCTCGGGCGCGCCGGCCAGGACCACCTCGGCCACGCCCTCCACCCGGCGCAGGCGGTTGAGCAGCACCTGGCGGGCCCAGTCGCCGGCCGCGGAGAGGTCGCCGGCGCCGGTGAGGCCCAGCACCGCCGCCGGCTGCTCGCTGGGGCTGTACTGGCTGATGACCGGCGGCCGGGCCTCATGGGGCAACTGGGGCCGCAGGCGGCGCAGACGGCCGCGCAGGTCCTGGGCCGCGGCCGAGACGTCGGCCTCGGGGTCCAGCTCCAGGGTGACCTCGCTGCGCCCCAGGCGCGAGCGCGAGAAGAGCTTCTTGAGTCCCACCACCCCGCGCACCTCCTCCTCCAGGGGGCGGGTGACCAGGGTCTCCACCTCCGAGGGGCTGGAGTCGGGCAGTTGGGTGCTGACGGTGAGCGCCGGGTAGCGGGTGGAGGACATCAGGTTCAGGTGCAGGCCGGCCGCGGCCACCAGGCCCAGCACCACCAGGGCCAGGCAGGCCGAGAGCCCGCCCAGGGGCCGGGCCAGCACCAGGGCGGTGAGCCGGCTCACCGGCCGCCGCCCCCGCCGCCCCCGCCACCGGTGTCGCTGGCGTCGCCCGCGTTGGCCCCCCGGCCGGCCAGGAGCCGATAGAGGGCCGGGATGAGCAGCAGCGTGACCACGATGGAGACCACCAGGCCGGCCAGGGCGGTGAGCGCCAGGGGCCGGCCCAGGGTGGCCCCGGCCCCCCAGCCCAGGGCCAGGGGCGCGGTGCCCAGCACCGTGGTCAGGGTGGTCATCAAGATGGGCCGGCGGCGCACCTGGGCCGCGCGGACCAGGGCCTCCACCAGCGCCACGCCCTGGGCGCGCAGTTGGTTGGTGTAGTCCACCAACAGGATGGAGGTGTTGACCGCCATGCCCAACAGCACCACCCCGCCCAGCAGCACCAGGGCCGTGACCGGCAGGCCCGAGAGCCACAGGGCCGCGGCCGGGCCAAAAGCCAGGGGCGGCAGGCCCAGCAGGATGACCAGGGGCCAGCGCAGGGACTCGAACTGCACCACCAGGATCACGTAGATGAGCATCAGGGCCAGGCCCATGGCGGCCATGAGCTCGCCCAGGGATTCGCTCAGGGCCTGGGCCTGCAGGCCGGGGCGCACCTCGTAGCCCTGGGGCGCCTCCAGCAGGGCCGCGGCCTGCATGGCCCGGGCCTGGCCGGTGCTGAAGGGCTCGCCCACCACCTGGCCCCGCACCAGCACCGCCCGCCGCCGCTCCTGGCGCAGCACCTCCTCCGGACCCTCGCCCGGCTCCAGGCGGGCGGCCTGCCTGAGGCGCACGATGCTCTCCTTGGGCCCGGCCAGGGGCAGTTCGCCCAGGGCCACCGGGTCGGTGCGGTCGCTCAGGCGCAGGCGCACCCGGATGTCGGTCTCCTTGCCGCCGCTGACGAGCTTGCCGGCCACCTCGCCGGCCACCGCGCGCTTGGCCTCCTGGCTCACCTGCTGCACGGTCACCCCCAGGGCGGCGGCGGCCTCGCGGTCCACCTTGACCTGGAGCTGACCGGACTGGGCCGCGCCGTCGGCCATGATCCCGGCATAGCCGCCCATGCCGCCCAGGCGCTCGGTCAGGTCCTTGGCCAGGCGGCGCAGGGTGGCCAGGTCCTCGCCCAGGATGCGCACCAGTTGCGGCGGCAGCCAGCCCTCGCGCCCCGGCTCGGCCAGGTTGCCGGCCGGCATCACCTCGGCCGGCAGGCGCTGATCCTTGAGCCCCTGGCGCAGGCGGGCCATGAATTCGCCGGCCGCGCGGCCCTGGCCCGCGCCGTCCTTCAGCTTGACCGTGATGAGCACCTCGTGGGCGCGGCCGGGCTCCTGGTTGGGCTGGCCCTGGCCGGCCTCCACCGGCTCCACCCCGCCGCGGGTGACCAGCGATTCAATTTCGGGCTGGCTTTTCAGCCAGGCCTCGGCCCGGTCGGCGGCCTCCTCCAGGACCTGGAGCCCGCTCTCCGGCGGCAGCCGGAGCTGCACCAGCAGGCGGCTGGCCTGGACTTCGGGCAGAAGCGCCGCGCCGCGGGTGTAGAGCCCCGCCGCGCCAGCGGCCACGGCGACCAGCCCCAGGGCCACCGGCAGCCAGGGCCGGGCCAGGCAGGCGTTGAGCCAGGCCCCATAGCGCCGGGAGGGGCCGGGCTGGGGACGGGGCTTGGCCGCCCGGCCGCGCCAGACCAGCATTGCCGGCAGCAGGAACAGGGCCACGGCCAGGGCGGTGAGCAGGCTGGTGACCAGGGTGAAGGCGAAGTCCACGAACAGGCGCTGGGCCAGGCCGCCCAGGAACAGCACCGGCAAGAGCACCGCCACCGTGGTGAGCGTGGCGGTGACAAGCCCCGAGCGCACTTCCCTGAGCGCCGTCCGGGCTGCGGCCAGGGGCTCGCCCAGGGCCGCGCGGTGGCGCTCGTAGGCCTCCAGCACCACGATGGAGCCGTCCACCAGCATGCCCACCCCCAGGGCCAGGCCGCCGATGCTCATCAGGTTCAGCTCCACCTTGGCCACGTACATCACGGCCAGGGTGGTCAAGAGCGACACCGGCACCGCCAGCACCACCAGGAGCGCCGCGCCGGGCCGGCGCAGGAACCACAGCAGCACGCCAAAGGCCAGCAACGCGCCAAAGAGCACCGCGTCGCGCAACTGGCTCAAGCTGTCGGCGATGAACGGGGCCTGGTCGTCCACCACGGCCAGGCCCCAGCCGGCCGGCAGGACGTCGGCCAATTCCTGGGCGCGGTCGCGCACCCGCTGGCTCACGCCCACGGTGTTGGCCCCGGCTTCTTTCAGGATCATCAGCAACACGGCGGGCCGGCCGTCCACCCGGGCGAAGCCCTCCTGGTCCTTGTGCCCGGCGCGCACCTGGGCCACCTCGCCCAGGGTGACCACCGCGCCGTCACGGGGCTCCTTGAGCGGCACCGGCGGGATGTCGGCCAGGCTGTTGAAGCGCCCCACCGTGCGCACCGGCAGCATCAGCTTGCCCAGGCGCAGTTCGCCGGCCGGGGCGTTGAGGTTGGCCTGCTTGACCCGCTCCACCAGCGCGCCCAGCTCCAGGCCGGTGGCCACCAGGCGGGCCAGGTCGGCCTCGATCTGCACCTCGGGCACCAGGCCGCCGCCCAGGCGCACCGCCGCCACCCCGGCCAGGGTCTCCAGGCGGGGCTTGAGCACCTCGCTGGCCAGGTCGCGCAGCGCGCCGCCGCCGGCCGGGCCGGTGAGCGCCAGGGTCACGGCCGGGGCCTCGGAGGGGTCGTAGTGCAGCACCAACGGCGGCTGGGCCTCGCGGGGGAGCTGGTCGGCCACCGAATCCAGCTTCTCGCGCACCTCGGCCGCGCTCTGGGCCAAGTCGCGGCCCCACTCGAAGACCAGGGTCATCTGGCCAAAGCCCTCGGCCGAGAGGGAGTCCAGCCGCCTGAGCCCGGCCACGGTGCCCAGCACGCCCTCCAGGCGGCGGGTGACCAGGGCTTCCACCTCCTGGGGCGGGGCGTTCTCATAGGTGGTGACCACGGTCAGGCGGGGATAGGGCAGGCGGGGCAACAGCTCCACGGCCAGGCGGGGCCAGCAGAAGAGCCCGCCCAGGGCCAGGGCCGCAAAAAGGGCCAGCACCCCCAGGGGCCGGCCCAGGAAGCCGGGGGAACTCAAGGCCGGCCGCCGCCGGGGCCGGGGCCGGGGCCGGGCGCGGGCGGGATGGCCACCGTCTCGCCGGCGGTCACCCCCTCCACGATCTCCACCCGGCCCGGTTCGCGCCGGCCCAGGCGCACCCGGCGCTGCACCGGCCGGCGGTCCACAACCACGGTGATGGTGGCCTGGTCGCCCTGCTCCTGGCTGAGCGCCTCGGGCGGCAGCCACAGGCTGGCCGGGCCGGACGCCGCCGGGGCCAGCGCCGCGCGCACGAACATGCCCGGCTTGATCAGGAACTCGGGGTTGGCCACCGCCACCTTGACCGTGAAGGTGCGGTTCTTGTCGTCCACCTCCGGGCTGATGCTGTGCACCCGGCCGGTGAAGCGCCGGCCCGGCAGGGCGTCGGCCACCAGGGTCACCTCCTGCCCCGGCGCAATGCGGGTGTAGAGGCGCTCGCCGAATTCAACCTCGGCCAGGATCAGGCCGCAGTCGATGAGCTTCAGCACCCTTTTGCCGTTGGGGGTGACGATCTCGCCCGGCTCGGAGATGCGCTTGGCGATGACCCCGCTCACCGGGGCCTTGAGCACCATGCCGGCCTGGCGGGTGCCCAGCGCGGCCACCTCGGCCTGGGCCGCCTCCAGGCGGGCGCGGGTCTTGGCCAGGTCGAAGCCGGCCTCGCGCACGTCGTTCAGGGTGACGGCCCGGCCCTGGTAGAGCTTCTGCTTTTCCTGGTGCTTGGCCGCGGCGCGTTCGACCTCGGCCTGGGCCGCAGCCACCTCGGCCTCTTTGGCCTTGAGCTCGGCGGCCACGGTGCGCTCGTCCAGGCGGGCCAGCACCTGGCCCTTTTTCACCGCCTGGCCCTCCTCCACCGGCATGGCGCTGATCTGGCCGATGCTGTCGAAGCCCAGCTCCAGGCTGTGGCGGCAGCGGGCGGTGCCCAGGCCGGTGATGAACCCGCCGGCCTCGTCGCTGGCCACCCGCACCAGGCGCACGCCGCCTCCGGGGCCAGGCGGGCCGGGCGGCGGGGGCGATTCCTGGGCCCAGGCCGGGGCCGGGGCGGCGGCCAGGACAACGGCCAAGCTCAGGGCGGCGAGGCGGGGTTTCAGGAGGCGTCGTGGCATGTCAGCTCCTGGCCGGAGATGAGGCAGAGCAGGGCCAGCACCCGCCAGCGCTCGTAGCGGGCCTGGACGGCCTTGCCCCGGGCCTGCACCAGGTCCACCTCGCGCTCCAGCACCTCGGCCGGGGTGGCCGCGCCGGCGCCCAGCTTGGTCCGCACCACGCTCAGGCGCTCGGCGTAAAGTTCGGCCTGCTTGCTGGCCAGGGCCAGCAGGTTGCCCTGGCGCTGGAACTCTTCAAGCAGGCTCAGGACCTGGGTGCGCAGGCGTTCGCGGGTGTCGCGGGCCTCGTCGTGGGCCTTGCGGCGGTTGTAGCGGGCCTCGGCGACGCTCACCGCCGGCGAGTTGCCGTCCAGGATGGAAAGGTGGAGGCCCTTGCGGTAGAGGTCCTTCTGCTCGTTATAAAAGGCGGTGTCGTTCTGGTACTGGTGCTCCATATCGGCGTAGGCCCTGGCCCCCACGTCGCCGAAGTTGATGTCGCACTGGAGCATCACCCCGGCGTACTTGTCCGGGCCGGGGAAGTCCAGGCCCTCCAAGCCGTAGCGGCCGATGAGGTTCAGGCGCGGCATGGAAAGCGCCTCGGCCGCGCTGAGGCCCAGGCTTTGGTATGCGTCCTCGGCCTTGGCGTGCAGCAGGCTGGGGTTGGCCTTCAGGGCCTGGTTCATGAGGTCGTCGGCGGTTGGCGGGCTGTAGACCGGCTGCTGGGGCTTGAGCTCCAGCGCCTGGTCCGGGTTCAGGCCGATCAGCTCCTTGAGCTTGAGCCCGGCGCTGCGGGCCTGGCTCTCGTTGTCGGCCACCTGGTAGCTCACCTCCAGCAGGCGGGCCTCGGCGGCCAGGAGGTCCTCCAGGCGCTGGTAGCCCTCCTTCACCCCCTGGCGAGCGGCGGTCACCAGCTCGCGGGCCGGCGCGGCTAGCTCCCGGCCCAGGCGCACCACCTCGCGGGCGGCCAGGAGCTTGTAATAGTTGGGCACCACCTCCTGGGCCACTTCCAGCCCGGCCTTGGCCTCGATCAACCCGGCCCGGCTCAGGCCCTGCTTGGCCTGGTCGTAGCGGGCGGTGAGCGCCCCGCCGGCGTAGATGGGCTGGGTCAGCTTGAAATCGGTGTTGTAGACGTCGTCGTCCTCCACCGGCCGGCCGAAGTAGTCCACCTTGGGCTGGTGGGCCAGGTCCACGTCCACCCGGGGGAAGAAGCGCCGGAAAGCGGCCGAGAGCTTTTCCTGCTCCCAGGCCTTGGCCGTCTCCACCTGGCCCACCTGGCTGGAGTTCTGGCGGGCCAGGGCGATGCAGGCCATGAGCCCCAGGGGCTCGGCCTGGGCCAGGGCCGGCGCGCCGAGCGCCAGGGCCAGACCGGCGGCCAACAGCGGGCGCAATAGGGATTTGGCTAATGGCAAAGGCTCACCTTGGGCAAAAGAAGCGGGGTCGGGCATCACCGGGTCAACGTTGCCACAAGGCGGGGGTCGGGTCAAGTCCGGCCAGCGGGCCCGGCGGCGGCCCGGCCGCGCCCGCCCGGGAGGCCGGCTGGTTATCCGGCAATAAAATTGAACAAATAACGCCCGGCCACCCACAGCAGCAGCGCGGCCAGGCCCAGCTTGATCCACATCGCGGGCACGAACTTTTGGGTGCGGGCCCCCAGGTACATGCCGCAGACGCCGCCCAGGCCGAAGAGCGCGCCCAGGAGCCAGTCCGGGGCCACGGCCATATGAGCGTAGGCCGGGACCCAGGCCAGGGCCTGGTAGAAGAGCACCCCCAACACCGAGGTCACGAAGGTGCCCATCAGGGTGGCCCCGGCCACGGTGTGCACCGGCAGGCCGTAGATGGCCACGAAAAACGGCGCGATGATGGCCCCGCCGCCGATGCCGTAGATGCCGCCCACCATGCCCACCGCGAACGACAGGCCGAAGATGCCCGGCGAGGCGCAGGAATACTGCTTGCCCTGGAACTTGTAGGCCACCCGCCGCCAGGAGAACTCGATGGTCTCGGTCTTGAACTCCTCGGCCACCAACCGGCCGCTGAGCTTGGGGCCCTGGGCCTGCTTCCGGGCCTGGGCCCAGTTCTTCTTGAGGTCCACGCACATGCGCCCGCCGATGTAGAGCAGCACGCAGCCCACGAAGGCCTTGAAGGAGCGGGGGTCGGGCAGCCAGTGCAGGCGGGCGAAGCTGCCCAGGATCACGCCGGGCAGGGTGCCCAGCACCACCACCCAGGTCAGCGGCCAGACCATGCGCCCCTCGCGCAGGTAGCGCCAGACGCCGCTGGGGATGGCCACCACGTTGAAGACCAGGTTGGTGGGGCTCACCGCCGGGGTGGCGAAGCCCAGGAAGCTCATCTGGAAGGGCAGCAGCAAAAAGGCTCCGGAGACCCCGGCCATGCTGGTGAAAAAGCTGACCACGAAGGCCACCAGGGGGGGCAGCCAGAGATAGGTTTCCACGCCGGAGATGGGGAAGAGATATTCCATGGCTCATGCGCCTTTCCCGGCCACTCCCGCCGCTGGGTCGCGTCTTGGCGACGCGCTTGGCTCAATCCACCGTGAGGATCACCGCCGAGGACTTGAACAGCACCCAGACCGCCATGCCCTCGGTTAGATTCAGGTTTTTCAGGCTTTCCCGGGTGATGAGCGCGCAGACCTGCACCCCGTCGGCCAGATCCACCATGGCCTCCACCGTCAGCCCCTCGCGGGCCAGCCGCACCAGGCGGCCGCGCAGGCGGTTGCCGGCGCTGACCGCCGGGGGGTCGTCGCCCACGGCCAGGAGCACCCAGGGGGCTTTGATCAGGGCGCAGACCGGCGCGCCGGGCTTCAGCCCCAGGTTGACCAGGCTCTCGCGGGTGATGGTGGCCAGCAGGCGATGGCCGCCGCTGCTGGTCATCTCCACCAGGCACTGGATGCGCCCGGCGCTCACCCGCGCCACCCGGCAGACGAAGAGGTTGCGGGCGCTGGTCTTCAGGCGGCGCTCGCGGGCCAGGTGCTCGTCCAGAATGCGGCGGCGGTCCGGCTCGTCAAAGCTGACCAGGGCCGCGGTGAGGTTGGCCGAGCCCTGGCCCAGCATGCCCTGCACCACGGTCAGCGGCACCCCGTCCCGCAAGAGCTCCAGGGCGCGGGAGTTGCGCAGCACCCGGGGGCTGCACAGATCCGGGGCCAGGCCGGCCTCGGCCCCGCGCTCGTAGAACTTGCGGCGCAGGTAGCCGGGGTCCAGCTCCAGACGGCCGCCGCGCCGGCCCCCTGCCTCCAGGCGGGCGGCCAGGTCCAGCCAGGCCTGCACCACCTCCGGCGCCACGGGCAGCCAGCGCTGGTCCGCCCCCTCCCCGCCCAGGCGCACCCGGCCCTGAGCCGGGTCCAGGTCCACGGCCAGGTCCACCTCCAGCACCTCGCCCAGGCGCGCGCCGGTATGGCGCAGGAGCAGATAGGCCAGCCACACCCGGTGCCGGGCCAGGGTCTGGCGCTGGCCCCGGGCCGCGTCCCGCCAGGCGGCGAAAGCCCCGGTCAGGGCCGCGCTGGCCGCCGGCTCCAGGTGCTTGACGTGGGCCGGCACCCGCATGAGCCGGGCCGGGTCCAGCCGCCGCCCGGCCGGGGGGGCGGCAGCGGCCGGGGCCGGCGGCATGGCCGGCGGCATGGCCGGCGGGCGCTTGCGTGGGCCTGGATTTGCCTTCATGGCTCACCTCGCTTCATTTATCACGAATATATGAAATACCGTAACATCCATGCAAGCCCTTTCTTGGCTGCCATGCGGCCAATTCACTCCTGGCGTTATTCCCCGCCTTGCGTGTAGAATTGGCCTCGCCCCCAGTCATCTCCGCCGGATCGGGAGCCGACAGTGCCGCAAGCCCAAGACGCCCAACTGGCCGCCGGCCAGAACCTGCTCACCCACCTGGGCCGGGGCCGCGCCCTGGGCCGGCCGCCGGACCTGGGCCCGGTGGAGCCCTGGCTGACCCGCCTCTGGCCCCGGGAGGCCGACCAGGACACCGCCCGCGAGGCCCTGGCCGACCCCTACCTGGCCCACACCATGCTCTGGCGCACCCTGGTGCTGGGTTTCCGGGGCAACCCCCGCCACCTGCGCCGGCCCGACGCCTCCGGCGCGGTGCTGGCCGCCGACCTGCTGGCCATTTTGGGCAACCACCTGCGCATCCGGCGCGGGCTGGCCGGGCTGGTGGACTGGCCCGAGGCGGGCCTGCCCGCGGCCGAATTGGCCGGCGACGGCGGCTGGTGCGACCTGTGCGGCGAGTGCTGCTGCCACAACGGCACCGTGCCCAGCCCGCCGCCGGGATTGGACTACCCGGCGTTCTGCTATCACCTGCTGGCCGGGGCCGGGGTGATGCCCCAGCCCTTTTGCCCTTTCCTGTTCCAGGCCCGGGACCAGCCGCTCTTCTTCTGCGGCATCCACCCCATCAAGCCCCTGGCCTGCTCCCGGTTCGGGGCCGGCGATTGCCGCCGGGGCCGGCCGGGCCGTGGCTACCGCGCTTAAGCCCGCGCGCCATCGCAGGTTGCGACCAGACCCGCCTTGGCCCTATAATCCGGCCATGTCGTTTCCTGGGCACATCAGCCGCAAACCGCTTATCTGGCTCGGCCTGGCCGTTCTGGCGGCCCTGCTGGCCTGCGCCGGCTGCGGCGGCCGCGCGGCCCAGACCGCGGCCGGCCCGCTGACCAGCGACTGCGTCTGGCTGCTGGAGGTCAAGGACCCGGAGTTGGCCCAGGCCCTGCGCGAGCAGATCAGGGACGGCCGCTCCTTTGTCATCGCCGGCCGCAAGGCCTCCCGCGACAACCCCCAGGCCGCCAGCCAGGAGCTGGGCTGCCCGCCGGTGGCCGGCCTGCCCTATGGCGTGGTGGAGGCGGCCCGCCGCCTGGAGCTGGGCCAGGTCTCCGCGCCGCTGGTGATCGGCAACGCCACCATCTGGGTCATGCGCGGCAGCGACCGCCACCGTCTGCTGAGCCAGGCCTTGTTCGAGCGCCATCGCTATGGCGCCGCGGCCGAAGAGGCCCTGGCCGATTTATCGCTGAACCCGGCCAGCATCGGCTCCTGGCTGGTGCTGGGCAGGAGCCGCCAGGCCCTCAAGGACCCGGCGGGCGCGCTCAAGGCCTATGAGCAGGGCCTCTTGGTGGACCCCCGCGACCCGGACCTCTTGCAGGCGCGCGAGCAGGTCCAGGAACTGGCCCAGGCCGCCGGCCCGGTGCCGGCCGGACGCGAAAGCGCCCTGGCCCTGGCCCCCAC
>JAZDHW010000254.1:0-8828 GCA_043805555.1 Pseudomonadota bacterium | reverse complement strand
CGCCAGAGGTCGAAGTGGTTGGCTCCCACCTGGTAGGGCGCGAAATCCGGGCCCAGCTCCTCCTGCCAATGCACGAACTCCGCGCAGCAGGGGCCCAGGCTGGGCGAGACGGCGGCGTGGATCTCCTCCGGCCCCACGCCGTAGCGCTTTTGCAGAAACTCCACCCCGCGCCGGGCCATGCCCAGCAGGTTGCCGCGCCAGCCCGCGTGCAGGTTGGCCACCACCCCGCGCGCCGGCGCGGCCAGCACCACGGCCTGGCAGTCGGCCTGCTTGATGAGAAGCCCCACGCCGGGCTGGTCCGTGGCCAGGCCGTCGGCCGTGCCGATCTGGCCAGCGGCCGCGCCCTCGGCGGCCATGATCGCGGCCCCGTGCACCTGCTTGACCCAGACCAGGCGCCTGAGGCCCAGGGCCTCGCGCACGATCTCCAGGTTCCTGGCCACGGCCGTTGGCTCGTCGCCCACGGCCGAGCCCAGGTTGAGCCCGGCGAAGGCCCCGGCGCTCACCCCGCCGGCCTTGGTGGTCACGGCGTGGACGAGGCCCGGCAGCGCGGCCAGGGAGGCGAAGCGCAGCAGGGCCGGGCTTTGGGCGGTTTCACGCAGCATGGCGGCAGGATACCCCGCCCCGCCCACGCGATCAAGTGCGCGCCGGCTTGACGCGCCGGCCGCGGCGTGGCTAAGTTGAGGTAGATTCGCAACCACAACCGCCACAGGGGACGAGCGCATGGCCGGGTTCAAGAAGGTTCTGGTGCCGGTGGATTTCAGCGGGGCACTGGCCAAGCTGGTGCCCTACGTGCGCGCCCTGGTGGGGGCCGGGGCCGAGGTGCACCTGCTGCACATCTGCCCGGACCTGCAACTTTTTGAGGGCATCTACGACCTGGGCGAGATGCAAAACCAGTACATCGCCAAGGCCCAGGGCCAGATGGAGGCCGCCTGCGCCGGCCTGGACCAGTGCCCGCCGGCGGCCACGGCCGTGGTCTGCGGCGACCCGGCCCGGGAGATCGTGGAGTACGCCCGTCGCGAGGGCATGGACCTGATCGTGATGGCCACCCACGGCCGCAAGGGCCTGGAGCACGCCATCTTGGGCAGCGTGGCCGAGAACGTGCTGCGCACCTCGCCCGTGCCGGTGCTCACGGTGAACCCGCACCGGCTGGATTAGGGGCGGCGGGGTGGAAGAACGCCGGGGACGACCAGGCCTCGCACGATTTTCAAGCCCCGCGCCGCAACCTCTTGTCGCTAAAGCGACCCGGACAACGAGTTGTCCGGGCCACCCGGAGAAGGCAGAGATTGCATTGAAGGAAAGGGATCGGCTCGTCGCCGGCCCCTTTCTTCATTCCCCCTCCCCGCCTTTCCTCCCCGCTCTCCGGTCCCACGTGGGGCCGCCCCCCGCGCCTTAGCCGTCAGCTCGACGATACCGTGTGGCGGCCTGTAGGTGCGAGGCAGGCAGCCAAAGCCAAGGGTGTTGCAGACTGCGCATTATGTGGTGACGGCGAGCCCACCCTGCCGCCGGGCCGACCGGCCATCCAAGGGGCCGGTTGCTGGCGGCGCTGGCGCGCGGGGGCACGGTGCAGCCCGCTCCAGACGGGAACGAATAGCCAAGGTCGACAGACGGCCGGCAGGGCGGGTCGCCAAACCGCCATCCCACAGACGAGCCTTATTCCCTCCACCCACGTTTCTTGTCGCTAAAGCGACCCGGACAACGAGTTGTCCGGGCCACCCGGAAGAAGGCAAAGCGAGAAGAGATTGCCGCGTCGCAACCCGGTGGGTTGCTTCTCGCAATGACAAGAAATGGCAGCGTGGCGTGCAGTCGGTTTTGGGCGCGATTGCTTCGTCGCCTGGCGGCTCCTCGCAATGACCCCGGTTTTATAAAATTGACTTGAAGAGTGAGAAGAGGATCGGCTCGTAGCCGGTCCCTCTTTTTTTGTCGGCGCCGGGCGGGTTCGCTCAGATGGACTTGCGCCAAGCCAGGCGGCGCTCCAGCCAGCGCGACAGGCTGGTGAACGCGTAGCAGACGATGAAGTAGAGCAGCGCAATGAAGGCGAAGATCTCGGTGGGGTGGACCAGGCTGCGGTTGTTGACCTGGGTGGCCACGTGGGTCAGCTCGCTCACGCCCACGATGAAGGCCAGCGAGGTGTCCTTGATCAGGGATACGAACTGGTTGACCAGGCTGGGCACCATGTTGCGCAGGCCCTGGGGCAGCACGATGAAGGCCATCACCTGCCAGGGCTTCAGGCCGGTGGAGATCCCGGCCTCGCTCTGGCCCTGGGGCACGGCCGCGATGCCGGCCCGGATGATGCCGGCCATGTAGGCCGAGGTGAACAGCGTCAGGGCGATGATGATGGTCTGGTTCTCGGCCACGGCCTGGCCCAGGAGCGCTGGCAGCAGGAAGTAGGTCCAGAAGATGACCATAAGAAGCGGCACCCCGCGGACGAGGTTGACCAGGGTGTGGGTGAACCAGCGCAGGATGGGATTCCTGGCCAGGCCCATGAGCGCCAGCACCAGGCCGCCCAGGAAGGAGAGCGCGCAGGAGACCGCGGCCAGGTAGAGGGTGAGCCCCAGGCCGCCCAGGGGGCCGTGGGGCCAGCGGCCCACCATGAAGTAGGTGAAGTTGTCGGAGATCACGGCCAGGTTGAAGAACTGCTCCACGGCTCACCTCCCGCCGGCCGGGCTCAGCACCCGGCGGCTGTAGAGGTTCACCGCGCCGGTGATGACGAGGCTCAGGGCCAGGTAGATGAGCGCCGCGGCCGAGAAGGCCTCCAGGCCCTTGAAGGTGTAGCTCTCCACCTGGCGGGCCTGGTAGGTCAGCTCGGCCACGCCGATGGTCATGGCCAGGGACGAGTTTTTGGTCAGGTTGAGGAACTGGTTGATCAAGGGCGGGATGGTGATGCGCACCGCCTGGGGCAGGATCACGTGGCGCATGGCCCCCAGGTAGCTCAGGCCGGAAGAGCGGGCCGCCTCCATCTGCTCGCGGGGGATGGCCAGCACCCCGGAGCGGATGTCCTCGGCGATGAAGGCCGAGGTGTAGATGGTCAGACTGATCACCCCGGCCGCGAACTCGAAATCACCGGCCACCAGCCAGTCGTTCACGGCCGTGGGCAGCACCCGGTAGGAGCCGAAGTACCAGAAGAAGATCTGCACCAGTAGCGGGGTGTTGCGGAAAAACTCCAGATAGGCGTGGGCCAGGGCGCGCAGCGGCGCGAGCGGGCTCATGCGCAGCACCGCCACCACCAGGCCCAGGGCGAAGGCCAGCACGCAGGAGACCGCCGAGAGCTTGATGGTCACCACGACGCCCGAAAGCAGCCAGTCCAGGTACTGGCCGCTCAGGATGGCGGCAAAGTCGAAGTGGTAGTTGAGCACCGGGCGGTCCGGGCCGGCCGGGGCCGGGGCGAGGCCCCGGCCCTGGCGCGGGCCTAGTCGGGCTGGATGTTGAAGTTGCGGGTCATGGGCGTGGGCGAGTCCGGCCCGAACCACTTCAGGAAGATGGCCCGGGCCTGGCCGCTCTTTTCCATCTCCAGCAGCGCGTCGTTGACGAACTTCACGAAGTTGGCGTCGCCTTTGCGCATGCCCAGGCCGTAGGGCTCGTCGCTGATCTGGATGTCCGGGATCTCGAAGGCGTCCTGGTTGGGGGCCTTGGCCCGGATGCCGGCCAGGATGGATTCGTCGGTGGTCACCGCCTGCACCTTGCCCTGCCGCAGGGCCAGGAAGGCCTGGGGGTAGTCGTCGAAGCTCAGGATGGTGGCGGTGGGCAGGGCCTTGGCCGCGTTCTGCTCGCTGGTGGAGCCCTTGGCGGTGCCGATCTTCTTGCCCGCCAGGTCCTGGAGGCCCTTCACCGCGCCCTTTTTCACCAGGAACTTCTGGCCGGTCTTGAAGTAGGTGTGGGAGAAGTCGATCTGCTTGGCCCGCTCGGCGGTCTTGGTCATGGTGGCGGCGATGATGTCGATGTTGCCCTCGCTGAGCTGGGGCATGCGCGAGGCGCTGGTCACCGGCTTCAACTCCAGCTTCACGCCCAGTTTATCGGCCAGGGCTTTCACGAAGTCCACGTCATAGCCCACGATGGTCCGCGTCCGGGCGTCCACGTAGCCGAAGGGCGGCAGGGAGTCCTTGACCCCGGCCGTGAGCACGCCCTTGGCCTTCACCTCGGCCAGGGTGTTCCCGGCCAGGGCCGCCCCGCCCAGGCCCAGCGCCAGGGCCAGGGCCAGAATCATCACGCTCAGTTTTTTCATCATCCGCATCTCCCCTCGGTTCGGGTCCATCAATGCATGGGCGAGAGCACCTGCTCTAAAAAGCGCTGCGCCCGCTCGTGTCTGGGGTTGGCGAAAAACTCCCCGGGCGGGGCGTCCTCCAGGATGCGGCCGTGGTCCATGAAGACCACGCGGTGGCTCACCTCGCGGGCGAAGCCCATCTCGTGGCTGACCACCATCATGGTCATGCCGTCCTTGGCGAGATCCTGCATCACCGCCAGCACCTCGCCGATCATCTCGGGGTCGAGCGCGCTGGTGGGCTCGTCGAAAAGCATGATGCGCGGGCGCATGGCCAGCGCGCGGGCGATGGCCACCCGCTGCTGCTGTCCGCCGGAGAGCTGGGCCGGGTGGCTGTCGGCCTTGTCGGCCAGGCCGACGCGGGCGAGCAGCTCGCGGGCGCGGGATTCGGCCTCCACCCGGTGCTCGCCGCGCACCTTGATGGGGGCCAGGGTGATGTTTTTTAACGCGGTCAGGTGAGGGTAGAGGTTGAACTGCTGGAACACGAAGCCGATCTCGGCCCGGAGCTGGTTCAGGCCCAGCTTGGGGTCATTGAGATCATGGCCGTCCACCACGATGCGCCCGGCGTCGATGGGCTCCAGGCGGTTGACGGTGCGGATCAGGGTGGATTTGCCCGAGCCGCTGGGACCGCAGACCACCACCACCTGGCCCGCGGACACCTTCAGGTCGATGTCCTGGAGCACGTGCAGCTGGTCAAACCACTTGTTTACGCCCTGGAACTCGATCATGGCCCCGCATCCCGCCCGCCGGGCGCGCCGCCCCAGGGGCGGGACGGCGTGCCGGAAACCCGGCGGAGCCCCGATTCTCGGCCGGGGCGGGGCCGGCTGTCAAGTTTCGGGCCGTGGCGATCAGCCCTTGGTGGCCCGCTCCACCAGGTTTTGGGCCATGTCGCGCACGGCGATCTTGGCGTTCTGGGCCACGTGGGCCGGGCAGGCGGCGTGCATGTCGGCGGCGATGATGTCGTTGTCGTAGTCGATGAAGCCCAGGAAATCGAAGCCGGCCAGGGCCTTGGTCAGGAACTCGCGGTCGGCCTGGCTGCGGATCTTGTTGCCCACGATGAGGATGCGGGTCAGCCCGATGTCGCGGGCCAGCTCGCGGATGTGGTTGGCGGTGTCGATGCTGCGCCGGCCGGGCTCCACCACCACCACCAGGAAGTCCACGCCCCGGGCGGTGCCGCGGCCCAGGTGCTCCAGGCCGGCCTCCATGTCCAGGATCAGCACGTCCTTGCCCAAGAGCACCAGGTGGGTCATCAGGGCCTTCAGCATGGTGGAGGCCGGGCAGATGCAGCCGCCGCCGCCCTTTTGCACGGTGCCCATGACCATCAGGCGCACGCCGTTGTGCTCGATGGACAGCTTTTCCGGCAAATCGTGCACGGTGGGGTTGAGCTTGAAGAAGGTGCCCATGGCCCCGCCCTTGCTGTCGGTGCGCTCGTCGATCAGGTCCTTCATGTCGCTGACCGGCACCAGCTTGTCATAGTCCGGGAAGCCCAGGGCCTGGCCCAGGTTGGCGTCCGGGTCCGCGTCCACCGCCAGCACCTTGAAACCCCGCTCGGCCAGGGTGGTGGCCAACATGGCCGCGAAGGTGGTCTTGCCCACGCCGCCCTTGCCGCTTACCGCTATCTTCATGACAACCCTCTTTCCCGCTGGTTAGTCGCGCCCCCATGGGCTCCGCCGGACATCAATCGCCAGGAATCCCAGGCGCTTTCTTCCCCCCCTCCCCCCGGCGGGGGGAGAGGGGACCAAGACGGCGGTGGCCTACTAATCGTGGTAACTCAGCTAGTGTCCGCAGCCGTCCCCGCCCGCGCCGGGCGGGGGGTCGGCGTAGAGCCGCACCAGGGCCTCCAGGTCGGCCAGGCAGGAGCGGCCCAGGGGGTGCTTCTCCCCGCATTCGCGCCCCCGGCCGGCCCCGGTCATGGTCTTGACCAGGGCCACGGTGTAGGCCCCGGAGGCGATGGCCGCCATGACCGCGGCCTTGTCCACGCCCCGGCAGGGGCAGACCATTGCGGCCGAGCCGGCGCGGGCCCAATCCCGCGCCGGCTCGCCGGCCGGCTCCCCGCCGCAGCCGCAGCCGCAACCCTGGTGCTCATGCTCGCGGGCCAATGCTACGCCTTTCCGGGCCCCTTGGGGACAGCGGCCCTGCCCTTCATGATAAGTCCCCCGGACCGGCGATGCCAGCCCCCCGGCGCGCCCCGCCGGCCCATAAAAATTTGCGCTGCCGCGTCCGGCGGCCTTACCCTGGAATCAACAGGCTGTTTTCAACTCGCAACCCAAGGGAGGTCGCCATGCCCGCCGACAAAGGCGTCAGCCGCCGCGAGTTCTTGACCACCGCCGCGATCGGGGCCGCGGCCCTGACCATGGGAGGATTACGGATGACCAGCCAAGCCCAGGCCGCCCAGGCCATCATGCAGCCCAAGCTGCCCTATGCCGAAAACGCCCTGGAGCCGGTGATAAGCGCCAAGACCATCGGCTTCCATTATGGCAAGCACCACGCCGCCTATGTGGCCAACACCAACAAGATGATCGCCGGCACCGACCTGGCCAACCTGGGCCTGGTGGACATCATCAAGAAGACCGCCGGCGACCAGGCCAAGGCCGGGCTTTTCAACAACGCGGCCCAGGCCTGGAACCACGCCTTCTACTGGGACAGCATGAAACCCGGCGGCGGCGGCCAGCCCACAGGCGAGCTGATGAAGAAGATCCAGGCCGACTTCGGCGGCTATGACAAGTTCGCCGAGGCCTTCAGCAACGCCGCCGCCACCCAGTTCGGCTCGGGCTGGGCCTGGCTGGTGGTCAAGGACGGCAAGCTCATGGCCATCAAGACCGCCAACGCCGACACGCCCCTCGCCATGGGCCTGCAACCGCTAATGACCATCGACGTCTGGGAGCACGCCTATTATCTCGATTGGCAGAACCGCCGCGCCGACTACATCAAGGCCTGGCTGGACAAGCTGGTCAACTGGGACTTCGCGGCCAAGAACCTGATGATGTAACCCGCCTGCGCGCCAACTGGCGCGGCTGCCGCGTTTTTATTGGCGCGTCAGGAGGTGCAGCGCGGCCTCGGGGAAGTCGGCCACGGCCTGGGGCGGGGCGCAGCCCTTGAGCTGGCCGCCGGCGTTTTTGAGCAGATCGGCCAGGGTGGGGCCGGCCGGTTGGCTGACCACCCAGATCCGCTTGGCCGGGGCCAGCCCGCCGGTGAGCAGGGCGAAGGCCGCCCCCACCGGCAGGCCCCGCCGCCGGAGCTGGTAGGCCATGGGCTCGTCGGCCGGGCAGGCGGTCAGCACCGCGTCGCCGGGTCGCCAGCGCGCGGCCATGACCTCGGCGATGGCCGCCGCGTCGCGCAAGGCGCCGCCCTGGTCCGAGGCCGGGATGGCCGGGGAGAGCACGGCGAAGAGGCCCAGGCCGGCGGCCAGGACCAGGGCCGTGGCGGCGAAAGCGCTTTCGCCGACGCGGGCCATGAGGCGCGCCAGCCCCAGGCCGGCCGCGCCCAGGATCAGCGGGGTCAGGTAGAGCCAGATGCGGGGGTAGGGCTGGCTGCGCAGGAGCAGCAGCACGGCCAGGCCGCCGGCCAGGGCCGCCCAGCCCCACCAGGCGCCCCGGCCCTGTTGGCGGCGATGGCCCAGGGCCCCCCACAGCCCCAGCCCGGCCAGGACCCAGGCCGCGCCAGCCGGCCAATGCCGGGTGGTCAGTTCCAGGGCGTCGCGCAGGAAGGCCCAGACCAGGTTGAACACCGGGGCGGGATTGGCCGCGCCGCTGGCGTTGGCCAGGGAACGCCAGCCGGTGCCCAGCAGCACCGGCGCGTAGAGCAGCAGGGTCAGGCCGGCCGCGCCGGCCAGCCCGGCCGCCAGGGGGTTGAGGCGCCGGCCCCAGCCCCAGCCCAGGGGCGGGGCGAGCAGCCACCAGACCGCGGCCGTGGTCAGGGCGTAGGCCATGGTGGGCACGCTCCAGAGGCCCAGGGCGGCCAGGACGGCGAAGACGGCCCAGCCGGCCGGGTGGGGGTGCTCGCGCAGCCAGGCCAAGAGCGCCATGAGGAGCAGGAAGAGCAGCGTGACCAGGCTGTAGCCCCGGGCGTTGACCGCGAACTCCACCAGGATGGGGCAGCCGGCGGCCAGGGCCGCGGCCATCAGCCCGGCCCGGCGGTGGTGGATGAGGCGGAAGACCAGGTAGGCCGCCGCCACCGCCAGCCAGCCGGCCAGGAGCGCGGGCAGGCGGATGGCCGCCTCGCTCTCGCCGAAGAGCCGGGTGCCCAGACCCACCAGCAGGGTGTGGAAGAGGTGGTTGTTGGGCGCGGAGTAGTAGCTGAGCCCCACCGCCAGCGGCCGCGAGGCGTACTCGATGAAGGTGGTGGCCTCGTCGTAGCGCAGGGGCAGGTTGACGAACCACAGCCGGGCGGCCAGGGCCACGGCCAGCACCCCGGCCAGGGCCAGCAGATGGGCGCGGTTGTCGCCGGCCAGGCCGGCGCGCAGCCCGGCCCGGATTTCCCGGCCGAAGCCGGCCAGGCTGCCCAGCCCCCGGGCCAGGGCCGCGGCCAGCCGCCGCCGTCCCAGCGCCGCCGCCACGCCGGCCGACACCAGCCC
>JAZDHW010000253.1:0-4889 GCA_043805555.1 Pseudomonadota bacterium | reverse complement strand
CGGGGCGCCGCGCGCGCAATGGGCGGAGAGTGGGCCCGGCCGGGGCCAGGGCGGCCCCGGCAGGCCGGCCGCCCGGCGGGCCGGTGGGGAGGCCCAGTGGATCGCGACAGGCTGGAAAAAAGCTTATCCTGGCGGCGGGTGGCCTACATGGCCTTCGCCGCGGTGCTGTTGCTCATCCTGCTGGGCGGGTCCTACAGCCTGGTGGTCTTCCGCACCCTGCGCGACCAGGCCCAGCGCGAGACCCTGGCCGCCGACCTGGCGCTCAGCGAGATGGGCGTGCTCTTCGTGGCCGACCACCAGAAACTGCTCCTGGACCGGCTCGCCACCATCTCGGCCCGCAACGTGCTGCACCAGGCGGTGCGCGCCCGGGACCAGGCCCAGTTGCAGGGCTTCCTGGCCTCCCCGTTCGCCGGCTCCGCTGAGATCGAAACCCTGTTCCTGGCCGACCCGGAGGGCAAGGTCTGGTTCAGCGAGCCGCCGCTGCCTCCCCTGGCCACGGGCGAGCGGCCCTGCCTGGCTCCGGTGGACGCCGCGCCGGCCGGCGGCGCGACCTGGGTCTCGCCGGCCCATCCCGGCCTTTCCACCGACCGCCACCCGGTGGTCACCCTGGCCGCGCGCATGAGCGAGGCGGACGGGACCGTGCTGGGCTATCTGGGCATGTGCCAGCGCCTGAGCTTCTGGCAGGGTTTTTTCAGCCGCTTCTCGGCCCGCCGCGGCCGCACCTTCCACCTCTTTGACCAAAAGGGCCAGGTGGTGGCCGCCGGCCTGGGCCAGGCCCTGCGCCCGGCCGGGGATCTGAACGCCCTGGCCCGCGAGGTGCGCCAGGACCTGCTGGACCAGGGCCGGCCGGTGAGCGCCATCTACGGCCCGCCGGACGCCCCCGGCCGCGCCTTTGCCGCCGCCAACCTGGTGGAGCCCCTGGGCTGGACCCTGGTGGTGCTGCACGACTACCAGGTGGCCATGGCCCCGGCCCGGGCCATGTTCAAGAACATCGTCCTTTTCATGTTGCTGCTCTTCTGCTGCCTGATGCTGGTTGGCTTTTTGCTGCTGTCGCGCTACCGCATCCAGCAGCGGCTGCTGGCCCGGGTGGACGAGGAGGCCCGCCAACTGGAGCAGGTGGTGGCCCAGCGCACCGCCGACCTGGTGGCCAGCACCGAGCGCTACCGCAGCCTGGTCCAGGACCTGCCGGACATGGTCTACGAGATGGACGCCAGCGGCCGCCTGACCTTTGTCAGCAACGCCTGCCGGGCCATCCTGGGCTACCGGCCCGAGGAGATGATCGGCCGGCCCCGGCGCGAGTACGTGCTGGCCGAGGACCGCCACAAGTTCGACGAGGAGCGCTCGCGCGCGGCCGAGGGCGAGCAGATGAGCAACCTGGTGCTCCGCCACCGGGCCAAGGACGGCGGCGTGCGCTGGCTGGCCATCCATTCCCGGGGCCAGTTCGACCGCGAAGGGGTGATGGTGGGCCGGCGCGGCGTGGCCCGGGACATCAGCCAGCAGGTCATGGCCGAGCGCCGGGTGCGCGAGCTATCCCACCGCCTGATCAACGCCCAGGAGGAGGAGCGCAAGCGGGTGGCCCTGGACCTGCACGACGAGATGGGCCAGTTGCTCTCGGCGCTCAAGATCGGCCTGCAATCCTTTGCCCAGCAGCACGGCGATGGCGACAGCGAGGAGCTGGCCCGCCTGATCCGGCTTTCGCAAAAAATCATGGACCGCATCCGCGCCCTGGCCTACCACCTGCGCCCGGCCATCCTAGATAGCTTCGGCCTGGTGCCGGCCCTGGACGATTTGTGCGAATCGCTCAACGAATCCGGCCTGATCCAGGTGGAGACCCGCCTGGAGGAGGTGGAGGAGAAGGGGCTAGACTCCGAGGCCAAGACCGCGCTGTTCCGCTTCGTGCAGGAATCGCTGACCAACGCGGTCAAGCATTCGGGCAGCGACCGGGCCCAGGTGAGCCTGGAGCGCAGCGAGGGCGGCCTGCGGCTGACCGTGCGCGATTTCGGCCACGGCTTCGACGTGGCCGAGGCCCTGGGCGTGGGCATGGAGAGCAAGCACATGGGCCTGATGGGCATGGAAGAAAGGGTGCGCCTGATCAACGGCGCCCTCAACATCGAATCCGGCCCCGAGGGCACCAACCTGACCGTGGAGATCGACCTGGGAGGCAAGTCATGAGCAACCCCGCCCATCGCGTCGTCATCTGCGACGACCACGCCATCTTCCGCGAGGGCATCAAGAACGTGCTGGCCAAAAACCCGGACCTGACCGTGGTGGGCGAGGCGGCCGACGGGTTCGCGGCGGTGGACACGGTGAAAAAACTCAAGCCGGACCTGGTGGTGATGGACATCAGCATGCCCGAGCAGAGCGGCATCGAGGCCACCCGCGAGATCGTCTCGGTGCTGCCGGAGACCCGGATCATCATCCTCAGCGTGCACTCGCGCAAGACCTTCATCATGGAGTCACTCAAGGCCGGGGCCCGGGGCTACGTGCTCAAGGACTCGGCCGGCGACAAGCTCCTGGACGCGGTGCAGGCGGTTCTCAGGGGCGATTGCTACCTGGATTCGCCGGTGGCCGGCCACATCGTGGACGAGTTCGTCAAGCTGCCGGAAAAGGACGCCAGCGAGGACAGCGAGCCCCAGGAGCGCCTGACCGACCGCGAGCGTCAGATCCTGCGCCTGATCGTGGAGGGCCTGCCCAACAAGGAGATCGCCAACCGCCTGTTCCTGAGCCCCAAGACGGTGGACAACCACCGCGCGCGCATCATGGCCAAGCTGGGCCGCCACGATGTCATCGGTCTCGTCAAGTACGCCATGGCCATGGGCCTGGTGGACCCGGACTCCTGGAGCCGGTAAGGCGGGCGGCATGGCCGGGCAGGAGCCCGGCCCGGCCGAGCGCCAGCTCGGCCGCGCGGCCGGTTGGATTCACTCCAACCGGCCGGCGAGTTTCAGCCGGGCCAAGGATGGCCCGGCTGAAAGAGCGATAGCCAAGTACGCCATGGCCATGGGGTTGGTGGACCCGGATTCCTGGAGCCGGTAGAGGGTTTTCACTATTCCATCGCCAGGCAGGCTGGCTGCCGAGGCATTGGTCAGTGCGGGGAGCAACCCGCCGGGGTTGCGACGCGGCAATCTCCCGGCTCCCTCCTCTCAGCCTGGCAACCGGGGTTTGCCCCGGCCCTTTCACTGTTTGCAGCGGCTTTCCGGGCCGGTTTCCGGCCCCAACCCCGCTGGTTGCGGCCCTGCCTCCGTTTGGCCGCGCCATCCGCTTGAAGGAATCACCCCAAAGCTCCTAGAGGCGTATCCCGCCCCCGGTTGAGGGGGGCAAGGCCGGCAAATGAGGCCCGCCTTCTATTTTGCCGCTGCGGCGTCTGTTCTACACTGGCAGCCAGGATAACCCGTGGGGCCTTGGGCGGCACCTGAAGCCGCCGCCTGGAAAGGGTGACCCATGCAGGCCAGTCAGACCGGAGAAGCGCCGTTGATACTCCTGATTGACGACGATCCCCTGTGCCGGCTGGACCTGAGCGAGGCCCTCACGATTTGTGGTTTACGCCCCCTGGCGGCCGACAGCGGCGAACGAGGCTTGGAGATGCTCAGGCAGCGCGACATCGCGGCGGTGGTCACCGACTGGCAGATGCCGGGCATGGACGGTCTGGCCGTGGCCGAGGCCGTGCGCCGGACGCGGCCGCAGATACCGGTGGTGATGATCACCGGCGCGGTCGAGTGGGCGCAGGCCGCCGAAGCGGCCCAGGCCCAGGGGGTGTGCCGCTGCCTGCGCAAGCCCATCGACCTGCGCGCCCTGTTGGACTGCCTGCGGGGCGTGGTCGGCGGAAACCGGAACCGCGCCGCGACCGGCGCCGACGTATCCAAGGCGGAGGCGGCCGGCCGCTAGGGCCGGCGGGGGAGGTGTCCCATGTTGGTGGTCAATTGGATGAGCACCCGGTTGGTCAGCGTGGAGCCGGAAGATTCCATGAGCCACGCCATGCGGCTTTTGAAGGAAAACCACGTGGGCCGGCTGCCGGTGATCAAGGACGGCCGCCTGGTGGGCATTGTCAGCGACAAGGACCTTAAGCGGGCCGGGGCCAGTGACGCCACCACCCTGGAGGTGCACGAGCTGGCCTACCTGCTCAGCCGGGTCAAGGTCAAGGACATCATGACCCCCAAGCCGGTGACCGTGCACATGCACGACACCATCGAGGAGGCGGCCCTGGCCATGCTGGAGAACAAGATCTCCGGCATGCCGGTGGTGGACGACGCCGGCCGGGTGGTGGCCATGCTCACCCAGAGTGACATCTTCCGGGCCCTGATCAGCCTGACCGGCGTCACCCGCGGCGGCGTGCAGTTCGCCCTGGACCTGCCCGACGAGGCCGGCTCCATCAAGCGGGCCGCCGACGTGGTCCGCAAGTACGGCGGGCGCATGGTCAGCATCCTCAGCAGCTACGACCGGGTGGCCGAGGGCCGGCGGCGGGTCTATATCCGCATGAAGAGCGTGGACCGCAGCAAGCTGATGCAGATCAAGGACGAGCTGAGCCAGGTGGGGGTGATCCTCTACATCCTGGACAGCCGCGAGCACACCAAGGAGCTCCTGGCCCTGGGCCGTTCGGGCTCCTGAGCCGGGGGGCGAGGTGCAGATTGGGTAATAGAGCCTCCCAGGCCGGTTGTCGGCGGGGTTCGCGGTAGGTCTCCAAGCGGGGGGAGGCCACCGGCCGCGCTTAAAACCGCCTGGGAGGGTCTAATAAGGGGCCGGCCCGTCAGGGTCGGCCCCGATCTATTGGGCCGGGTGCGCCCAGGGCCGGGCGCGGGCGATGGCGGCCTAGGGCCTGTTAACACTATCCGTTTGCTAGCCAAATAAGACTGGGGGCCGGTAGCTGGCTTGGCCCCCGGCGGGGAATGGGTTAA
>JAZDHW010000252.1:0-3798 GCA_043805555.1 Pseudomonadota bacterium | reverse complement strand
CCCAGTCTTGGGCAGTCAAGGCCCAGCCCTCCGGGCTCGCTTCGCTCTGCCTTGACTACCCAAGGCCGGGCTGCCGGGGTTGGGGTCGCCCCCCTGCCCGGAAGAAAAAGGTTCAGGGCCCTGTGGCGCAACTGGCGGTGGTGCTTAAACAATCCATTATCGGGCCGGTCAGTGGACCCTTTTCTTCCGGGTAGGGGGCATCCGGCAAAGAGCATGACCGCGACCGGCTGGTCAAAGCCGCCGCCTGGCGCCGAAAGGGAAGCCTTTACAAGCCGGCAAGGGCATACTAGCTCCTCTACCACCAACTTCGGGACAAGCCCATCCGAAATCTGGTCGAGGATGAATTGGCAAAGCGAGGGAACTCAACCTGATCCATCTGGTATGAGGCTGAATCACCGGCGGCACCATACGTCGCTACGTGGCCAAAAAGCAACCGCGGGCCAAGGCCTTCGCCAAGGGCTTTGGGCAAAAAGCGCTTGTCACGATCGGGCTTTGCTCTATAATTGTGCCAGCCGAGCCGGCCCCTGGGGGTTTGGCAGGGCCTCCGCAACGGCCCCGGCCAGCGCGGAGCAACGCGAGCGGGCATAACTCAGCTGGCAGAGTGCAAGCTTCCCAAGCTTGAAGTCGCGGGTTCGATCCCCGTTGCCCGCTCCAGCCTCTTGGACCTTTTTCCGCCGCCCGGCAGGAGGGACGCGGGGATGCCGCGGACTTCCCTGGCGGGGTTGTCCCTTTTTGAGGGGGCCTGGGCCGCCGCCCCCCGGCGGTGCACGGCTTGCTTCGATTAGTGGACCCGATCCGATCTGGCCGGCTTTCTGGGGCCTCTGCGCTGCGCGGACAGATTTGTTCGGTCCACGGCTCCGCCAAGGTGGCGGGGTCCGCGTCCCGGCCTATTGCCCGGAGCGCGGGGAAAGGCGCGGGGCGTGACGACGGCCAAGTTTAGCAAGGCCGCGGAATTGGAAGCAAAGCTCCTGGATCTCCTGGATCCGGTGGTGCGTTCGGAAGGCCTGGTCCTGGTGGAGATTCAGTTTCGCAGCGAGGGCTCCGGCCAGGTGCTGCGGTTATACGTGGACCGGCCCGAGGGCGGGGTGACCCTGGACGAATGCGCCCAGGTCAGCCGCCAGGCCAGCGACCTCATGGACGTGGAAGACGTCATTGCCGGCCGCTACCGCCTGGAGGTCAGCTCGCCGGGCCTGACCCGGCGCTTGAAGACCCTGCGCGATTTCGAGATGTTCGCCGGCCGGCCGGTGCGGGTGATTCACCTGGACGAGGCCGGCAAGAGCCGCACCATAAAAGGCGTGCTCAAGGGCGTGATGGGCCAGGACATATTGCTGGAGAGCGACGGGCGCACCCGCCCCATACCACTGGAGCGGGTGAACAAGGCCAATTTGGTGCCGGTGCTTTAGCTGGATGTTGAATGGGCCCCTGCCCTGCCCAGGGGTTGTCCCGGCGTCAGACCACGGTTATCAGGAGCGGGAGCGCCCGGCCGGCGGGCGCACATGGCATTAGGTTTCGGGGAGAGCGTTCCCAATGAGCGAACTAAAGCGGATGATCGACCAGGTGGCCAGGGAGAAGGGCCTGGATCGCGAGATCCTGATCAACACCCTGGAGGAGGCCATGCGTTCGGCCGCCCGGCGCAAGCTGGGCTCCAAGGTCGAAGTGGACGTGGCCTACAACGACGACCTGGGCGAGGTGGAGGTCTTTGAGTTCAAGGAGGTGGTCGAGGAGGTCACCGACCTGGAAACCCAGGTCTCCCTTAAACAGGCCCACAAGCTGGACCCCGGCTGCGAGGTGGGCGACGAGCTGGGCGTGAAGGTGGACACCGGCGATTTCGGCCGCATCGCCGCCCAGAGCGCCAAGCAGGTCATCATCCAGCGCATGAAGGACGCCGAGCGCGACATCATCTTCGAGGACTTCAAGGACCGCAAGGGCGAGATCATCCACGGCATCGTGCAGCGTTTCGACAAGGGCGCCATCATCGTCAACCTGGGGCGCACCGAGGCCGTGCTGCCGCCGCGCGAGCAGGTCCCCCGCGAGGGCTACCGCCCCGGCGACCGCATCCGGGCCTTTGTCCTGGACGTCAAGCGCATCAGCCGCGGCCCCCAGATCATCCTCTCGCGCACCCATCCCAGCTTCATCCAGGCCTTGTTCGAGCTGGAAGTCCCCGAGATCGCCGAGGGCATCGTCACCGTGGAGGGCGTGGCCCGCGAGCCCGGCAGCCGCACCAAGCTGGGCGTGAGCAGCCGCGACCGCGACGTGGACCCGGTGGGCGCTTGCGTGGGCATGAAGGGCTCGCGCGTGCAGGCCGTGGTGCAGGAGCTCAGGGGCGAGAAGATCGACATCATCGCCTACGACCAGGACCCGGCCCGCTACGTGGTCAACGCCCTGGCCCCGGCCGAGATCAGCCGGGTGGTGGTGGACGAGGTCAACCAGACCATGGAAGTGATCGTGGCCGACGAGATGCTCTCGCTGGCCATCGGCCGCCGCGGCCAGAACGTGCGCCTGGCCAGCAAGCTCACCGGCTGGAAGATCGACGTCAAGAGCGAGACCAAGTACAGCGAGGCCCTGCGCGACGGCTACCGCTCCCTGCTGGACGTGGTGGGCGTGGGCGACGTGGGCGCCGACACCCTGTTCCAGGCGGGCTACGGTTCGGCCGATATGCTGGCCGACGCCGACCCTGCCGACCTGGCCGCGCTGCCGGGCATCGACGAGGAGCGGGCGCAGGGCCTGGTGGAAGACGCTCGGGCCTACCTGGACCAGCGCCGCTCCGCAAGCGATTCCCCGGAGTCTGATGACGCCGCCGAGTCCGATGACGCCGCCGAGTCTGATGACGCCGCCGAGCCCGAGCAGGCCGCCGAGTCTGAGGGCGCCGCCCAGCCCGAGCAGGCCGCCGGGTCTGAGGACGCCGCCCAGCCCGAGGATCCCGCCGAGCCCGAGCAGGCCGCCGAGCCCGAGGACGAGCAGCCCAAGGCGGAGGCGGAACCGGCCTGATGGGCGCGCGCGCCGACGGCGGCCCGCTGCGCACCTGCGTGGCCTGCGGCCGCCGCCGACCCCAGGCCGAGCTTTTGCGCCTGGCCTGGGTGCAGGACCGGGTGGAGCCTGACCCACCCCGCCGCCTGGCCGGACGCGGGGCCTATGTCTGCCGCAGCGCGGACTGCGCCCGCAAGCTGATCACGGGCAAGGGCCTGCGGCGGGCTTTCAGGACGGCCCCGCCGGCCCAGGTTTGGGTCCGGCTGGCCGGCCGGCCGGAGATCGCCCGCTTGCTGGCGGCCCCGGAGCAGGTTTCGGATTGATGCGAGCGGCCGCAGAGCGGACGCGATAGTTTAATTCATGAGTCGGCCAGCGGCCGTGCCCCAGGGGCCTCGCCGCTTGCCAGGTTGAGCACCCTGGAGACGTTTGGATGGCCAAATTGCGGGTCTATGAGCTGGCCAAAGAGCTGAAAGTGGATAACAAAGAACTGGTCCGTCAGCTCATCGATATGGGCATGGACGTGCGCAACCACATGAGCGTCATCAGCCCGGAGGAGGCCCAGGTGATCCGTGAGCGCCTCAAGGAGGAACGCTCGGAGGTGGTGGAGGAAAAGCGCGTCACCACCCAGGTCATCCGCCGCCGGCGCAAGCAGGTGGAATCCGAGGAAGCCGAGCCCGGCGAGGCGATCCTGGAGGAAGCCGAGGCCGAGGCCGCCGCCCCGATGGCCGCCGCGCCCGAGCCCGCGCCGGAGCCGGAACCCGAGCCCGAACCCGCGCCGGCCGTCCAGGCCCAGGCCCCGGAGGCCGCGCCCGCGCCCAAGCCCGCACCGAC
>JAZDHW010000251.1:0-13606 GCA_043805555.1 Pseudomonadota bacterium | reverse complement strand
GCGGCCATCGCCGAGCTGAACCGCGGCCTGGATCAGGGCCTCAAGCACCAGGTGCTCCTTGGCGTCACCGGCTCGGGCAAGACCTTCACCATGGCCGGGGTCATCGCCCACGCCAACAAGCCCAGCCTGGTGCTGGCCCCCAACAAGACGCTCGCCGCCCAGCTCTACGCCGAGTTCAAGGCGCTTTTTCCGCACAACGCGGTGGAATACTTCGTCAGCTACTACGACTACTACCAGCCCGAGGCCTACATCCCGGCCAGCGACACCTATATCGAAAAAGACAGCTCCATCAACGAGCAGATCGACAAGATGCGCCACGCCGCCACCTACGCGCTCTTGACCCGCCCGGACGTCATCATCGTGGCCTCCGTGTCGTGCATCTACGGCCTGGGCTCGCCCGAGGCCTACGCCGGGCAGCTATTGCATCTCCAGGTGGGCGACGAGCCCGGCCGCGAGGCGGTGATCCATAAGCTCATCGAGATGCTCTACGAGCGCAACGAGTATGACTTTCACCGCGGCGCGTTCCGGGTGCGGGGCGAGAACCTGGAGGTCTTCCCGGCCTACGAGGAAGACCGCGCGGTGCGGCTGACGTTTTTCGGCGACGAGATCGAGGCCATCAGCTTCATCGACCCTTTGCGCGGGGTGGCGGTGGACCGGGCCAAGACCGTGACCATCTTCCCGGCCAGCCACTACGTGACCACCGAGGCCATCCGCACCGAGGCCATGAGCGCCATCCGCCAGGAGCTGGCCGGGCGCATCGCCGAGTTCGAGGCCGGCGCGCGGCTGATCGAGGCCCAGCGCATCCGCGAGCGCACGCTGTTTGACCTGGAAATGATGAAGGAGCTGGGCTACTGCCACGGCATCGAGAACTACTCCCGCCACCTCACCGGCCGCGCGCCGGGCCAGCCCCCGCCCACGCTCCTGGACTATTTCCCGCGCGACTGGCTGCTTTTTATCGACGAGAGCCACATCACCGTGTCCCAGGTGGGCGGCATGTACCGCGGCGACCGCTCGCGCAAGCAAAACCTGGTGGAGTTCGGCTTCCGCCTGCCCAGCGCCCTGGACAACCGGCCCCTGATGTTCGAGGAGTTCACCACCCTGGTCAACCAGGTGGTCTATGTCTCGGCCACGCCGGCCGACTATGAACTGAACCTCAGCGGCGGCGCGGTGGTGGAGCAGATCATCCGCCCCACCGGCCTGATGGACCCGGAGATCGAGGTGCGCCCGGCCTCGGGCCAGGTGGACGACATCATGGGCGAGCTCAAGACCGTGGCCGGCCGCGGCGAGCGCGCCCTGGTCACCACCCTCACCAAGCGCATGTCCGAGGAGCTGACCGAATTTCTGGGCGAGAACGGCCTCAAGGTGCGTTATCTGCACAGCGACATCGACACCATCGAGCGGGTGCAGATCTTGCGCGAGTTGCGCCAAGGCGTCTTCGACGTGCTGGTGGGCATCAACCTCTTGCGCGAGGGCCTGGATCTGCCCGAAGTCACCTTGGTGGCCATCCTGGACGCCGACCGCGAGGGCTTTTTGCGCTCCACCCGCAGCCTGATCCAGACCACGGGCCGGGCCGCGCGCAACGTATCCGGCCGGGTGATCCTCTACGCCGACCGGGTGACCGACTCCATGGCCCGGGCCATCGAGGAGACCAACCGCCGCCGCGAGATCCAGGCGGCCTTTAACGCCGAGCACGGCATCACGCCCCAGACCATCGTCAAGGCCATCGGGGCCATGTTGCCCCACGAGATCGCGGCCGATTATGTTACCGTGCCCATGGACCAGGCCGCGCCCGATGGCCCGCTCGAGCACATACCGACCCTGGTCAAGCGCCTGCGCGAGGACATGCACCGCCTGGCCGACGAGCTGAAGTTCGAGGAAGCCGCCCTGGTGCGCGACAAGATCAAGGCGCTGGAGGCGGAGGAATTGAAGTGGAGAGGGTAACCGATATATTATCCCGCAAGACACCGAGGGCGAGGGGGATTATATGGCGAAGAAGTTAGCGCCTACGATTATTCACCCATTGAAAGAAGCCCTATCTGATATTTTTTGGTATAAGCGCGATCTTCGTACTTTCCTAACACACTCCATATCTAATCCTGGCATCCTTAGTAAGCTGAATTGGGATGACTATAAACGCACTATTGCCAGCAATTTAATTGACTATCTAGCGGCCAACCAATCAATTTATTTAAATGACCTCCTTGGCTTAATTGAAGAAATAATGAAGATTAGTAATTTCTCCCACCTAGAGCGCCTAGACAACGGCAAAGAGCTAGCAAGAAAGGCTAAACTGTCGATAGCTTCATTGAAGGAGGCTGTGGGTAATAATGCAAATATCTTTACTGATAAAAAGCTGGCAGAAGAAAGGAGAACCAAGGCAGCTGAACGCTTGGCAGAATCAGGAGATTTTCGGAAGAAGCTTGAAGAATATAATCAAAATTACCTCTCATTTATAATGACAGTAGACCATCAAAAGCGTGGTTATCAACTTGAAGGCCTATTGAGAGATATTTTTGAATTATTTGACATGGATCCAAAGGCTTCATTTCGCACGGTTGGTGAACAAATTGATGGAGCATTTACCTTCGAATTCACTGATTATTTATTGGAAGCTAAATGGGTTAACCGACAAATTAATGCTAGCGATCTAGACTCGTTATCGGGCAAAATTACAAGAAGGCTTGACAACACTCTCGGCTTGTACTTATCAATTAATAGTTTCTCAGATGATGCTGTTGCCCTGTACAAACAAAGTAAAAGTTTTATTATTTTGATGGATGGTATGGATTTGATGGCCGTTCTTGATGGAAGAATACCGCTCAATGAACTATTACGCAGAAAGAGAAGGGCTGCAGCCGAAAGCGGAAACGTATTTTTACGCATTAATGAAATTATGTGCGGCGGTTGAGCCGGTTTGACGGCGAGTTGGTTTGGGTGGCCCGGACAACTTGTTGTCCGGGTCGCGCAGCGACAAGAGGTCCCGGCACACTCACTCCCCTGCACCAACGCCCGTCAAATTCCCAACCGCCCCGCCGCAACCTCTTGTGCCTTCGGCACCCGGACAACACGTTGTCCGGGCCACCCGGAAAAAGGCCGGGGCCACACCAAGCTACCTGCTCTTCCCTTCATGCTCTTTATCTTTCACGCCCGTCCCCTCCACCCCTCACGATCTCCCCTCCCCCCATGCCAAACGCCCCTTTCTCCTGCTAAACTAGCGCCATGCCAGCCGAGGTCATAGCTGCCGCGCTGCCGCGGGTGCCCCAGGAGCCGGGCGTCTACCTGATGAAGGACGCCAAGGGGCGCATCATCTACGTGGGCAAGACCAAGCGCCTGCGCGCGCGGCTATCGTCCTACACCCGCGACGACCAGGCCCCCACCTGGTACCGCCACAAGGTCCAGACCATGGTGGGCCTGGCGGCCTCGGTGGAGTTCATCGTCACCACCACCGAGAAAGAGGCGCTGCTGCTGGAGTCGACGCTCATCAAGGAGCACCGGCCGCGCTACAACGCCGACCTCAAGGACGACAAGTCCTACCCTTATTTCCGCCTGAGCGTGGCCGATCAGTTCCCGCGCCTGTCCCTGGTGCGCCGGCCCAACCCCCACGACGGGGCCAAGTACTTCGGGCCCTTCGGCAACGCCGGCGCGGCGCGCAAGACCCTGGAGTGGCTGCAACGCATCTTCCCCCTGCGCCGCTGCTCGGACCGCATGGTGGCGGGCCGCACAAGGCCCTGCCTGGACCACGAGATGAAGCGCTGCCCGGCGCCCTGCGTGGGCGGCATCAGCCCGGAGGCCTACCGCGAGCTGGTCAAGCAGGTGGAGGCGTTTTTCGCCGGCCAGGGCGAGGCGGTGGCCGAGGCCATCATGCGCGACATGCAGGCCGCGGCCGCGGCCGAGCGTTTCGAGGAAGCCGCCATCCTGCGCGACCGCTGGCAGGCGCTATCGCGCACCCTGGAGCGCCAGCGGGTGGCCAAGGCCGCTGGCGAGGACGCCGACGTCATCGCCCTGCACGAGGACGCCTACGGCGCGCGCCTGGCCGTGGTCAAGGTGCGCTCGGGCCAGGTCATGGACAATGCCATCCACGATCTCAGCCAGGCCACCGAACCGGCTGACGAGCTGCTGGGCCAGGCGCTCTTGTTGCTCTACACCCCCGACACCCCGCCGCCGCCCTTGCTGCTCATGAACCTGCTGCCGGCCGATCCGTCGCTGATCGCCGAGGTCCTGGCCGAGCGGGCCGGGCACAAGGTCGAACTGCGCCGGCCCCAGCGCGGCGAAAAGCGCGACCTCATGGACCTGGCTATGGCCAACGCCAGCCGGCCCCGGGCCGAGGGCCCCAGCCCGGAGGAGGTCCTGGCCGGCCTGGCCGATAAGCTGGGCCTGGCCGAGCCGCCCCGGCGCATGGAGTGCGTGGACATCAGCCATTTGGGCGGCCGGCTCACCGTGGCCAGCCTGGTGGCCATGACCGGCGGGGCCTTGGACAAGTCGGGCTACCGCCACTACAAGGTCATCGGGGCCGAGGGCGCGCCGGACGACTTCGCGGCCATGGCCGAAATCGTGACCCGCCGCCTGGGCGGGGAGCTGGACCCGCCGGACCTGTTGGTGTTGGACGGCGGCAAGGGCCAGCTCAGCGCCGGGCTGGCCGCCCTGGAGGCCGTGGCCCCCGAGCGCCGCCCGCCGCTGGCCGCGTTGGCCAAGGGCCGCGATGGCGAGCCGGACCGGGTGTTCCTGCCGGGGCGCAAGAACCCGGTGGCCCTCAAGCCCCGCGACCCCGGCCTGCTCCTCTTGATGCGCCTGCGCGACGAGGCCCACCGCTTCGCCATCACCTATCACCGGCTCTTGCGCAAAAAGGCCCTGACCCGCTCCATCCTGGAGGAGGTGCCCGGCGTGGGGCCGCACAAGCGCGCCAAGCTCTTCAAGGCCTTCGGGTCGCTCACCGCCATCCGCCGGGCCACGGCCGCCGAGCTGGCCGCGGGCGCGGGCCTGGATTTGTCGACGGCGCAACGGGTTGCCTCTTTCCTGGCCAGCCTTGACACCCCCCAGACCCCGGAGTAGACTTCGCTCACCGCTACCAGGGGAGGGTCGCTATGTTCGGAATAGGCATGCCGGAGTTGCTGCTTATCCTGGGCGTGGCCCTGCTGGTGGTGGGGCCCTCCAAGCTGCCGGACCTGGCCAAGAGCATCGGCAAAGGCCTCAACGAGTTCCGCAAGGCCACCGACGACATCAAGAGCCAGCTTGCCGACAACGAGACCTTCCAGGACCTCCAGAACATCAAGAACACAGTGCAGGACACGGTGAGCTCCATCAAGCCCAGCGCCCTGCTGGACCCGACCATCACGCCACCCGCCGAGGCCCAGGCCGCACCGGAGCTGAAGCGCTTCGAGGCCCCCGGCCCGGAAGGCCCGCGCGAGGACGACATCGTGCTGGAGCCCAAGGCCCCGGCGGAGAACCTGGAAGGCCGCATGCGCCTGATGGACGAGATCGTCAGCGAGCATGTCGCCGAGCCCGCGGCCGAGCCGGGGTCCGCAGCCGCCAGCGAGCCCGCCGCCGAACCGGCCCCGGCCACGGTCAGCGCCCAGGCCGAGCCCGCTCCCGCCGACCCGGAAGCAGCCAAGAAGAACCATGCCTGAAAAGCCTGACGAGGTCCGCGACGAGACTCCCGAAGCGGAGCTGGAGGAGGAGCACGCGGGCTCCCGCATGCCCTTCCTGGGACACCTGACCGAGCTGCGCGGCCGCCTGATGAAGGCCGGCATCGCGGTGTTCATCCTGTTCGTGGCGGCCTTTTTTTTCAAGGAGCAGATCTACCAGCTCCTCAAGGCCCCCCTGGCCCCCCATCTGCCGGCCGGCTCCAAGCTCATCTACACCTCGCCCCAGGAGCTGTTCTTCACCTACATGAAGGTCTCCTTCCTGGCCGCGGTGGTGGCGGCCTCGCCGGTGATTTTCTACCAGATCTGGCGCTTCATCAGCCCCGGCCTGTATGAGCGCGAGCGCAAGATGGCCTGGCCCTTCGTGATCATCTCCTCGCTGCTGTTCATCAGCGGGGCCGTCTTCTGCTACCTGGTGGTCTTCCCCTTTGCCTTCGCCTTTTTCATGAGCCTGGCCACCGACGAGATCGTGCCCATGCTCAAGGTCAACGAATACCTGTCCTTCAGCTCCTCCCTGCTCTTCCTCTTCGGCCTCACCTTCGAAACCCCGCTGGTGCTCTATTTCATGGCCAAGCTGGGCATCGTCAACGCGGGCAAGCTGCGCAAGAACCGGCGCTACGCCATCCTGATCATCTTCGTCGTGGCGGCGGTGGCCACCCCCACCCCGGACGTCATCACCCAGATCCTGATGGCCGCGCCGCTGATGCTGCTCTACGAATTCTCCATCCTGCTCATCGCCCGGGCCGAGAGGCAAAAGACTCTGGCCGAACAGGCCGCCGAGGCCGCCGAGGCCGCTGCGGAGCATGGCGAGGAGAAGTCGGCCTGACCGGCCCGTCCCCGCCACCCCCCCGGCTCCGCCACCTCCCCCTCGCAGGCGCCGCCCGCGCCAACCGCTTCAGGCTTGGGTTTGCGCCGGCCGGGGGGTATGATTTGTCACTAGGTGCGTGTCGGAGAAAGCCATCCATGGCTTTCTCCTCTTGGAACTTGCCAAAAGTGAATTTTGGCAAGTTCTCGGAATGGCGCCAAAAGTTAATTTGGCGCCATTCCGGGCGGGCCGTCCATGGCCCGCCCAGAAGCCTGTCGGAGGATTACTCCGACAGGCTCCTAGGGAGAGGGGACAACCCATAGCCGGAGCGTTTGCCATGCCATGCCCCTGGCGTCTGTCCTGGCCCCGCCTCCTGGTCTGCCTGGCCCTTCTGGCCCTGGTTGCGATCACCTTGCCGGCCGCGCCCGTCCTGGCCGCCGACCAACCGGCGGTTGCCGAGCCCGAGATCCGCGAATATCAGGGCCGCCACCTGGCCGCCTTTGACCGCAGCTATGACAACTCCATCAAAGGCCCCCAGAAGGTTGACCGCCAAAAATTCAGGCTCAAGGTCCGCGGCCTGGTGGACAAGCCCCTGGAGCTGACCTACGAGGCGGTGCTGGCCCTGCCGGCCGTGCGCCGGGTGGTGGTCATGCCTTGCGTGGAGGGCTGGAGCGAGACCCTGCTCTATGACGGCGCGCGGGTGGCCGACCTGCTGGCCAAGGCCGGCATCACGCCCGAGGCCAAGTTCGTGGTCTTCCACGCGGCCGAGGGCTATGACTCGGCCCTGAGCCTGGACTACATCAACAAGGCCGACGTGTTCTTGGGCTACAAGATCAACGGCCGCACCCTGGACGCCAACCGCGGCTTCCCCTTCCAGGTGGTGGCCGAGCACATGCTGGGTTACAAGTGGGTCAAGTGGGTGGTGGAGATCGAGGTGACCGACCAGCCCCATAAGGGCTATTGGGAAAAGCGCGGCTATCCCGACGACGCCCACACCGACCGTTAGCCACAAAACGCGCGCCCGCGTGGGCCGCGCCATGAGCGAAGGGAGCCGTGCGGATGAACAAAGTTTGCGTGGCCCGGCGCATCCCCCAGGCCGGCCTGGACCTGCTGGCCGAGGTGGCCGAGGTGGTGCTTTCCCCCCATGACCGGGTGCTGACCCGCGAGGAGCTGACCGAGCTGTGCCAGGGTTGCCGGGCCCTGGTGCCCACCCTGGCCAACCGCATCGACCGCGAGTTCCTGCTGGGCCTGCCCGAGCTGCGCCTGGTGGCCAACGTCGCGGTGGGCTATGACAACATCGACCTGGCCGCGGCCCGCGAGCTGGGGGTGATGGTCAGCAACACCCCCGGCGTGCTCACCGACGCCACCGCCGACCTGACCATCCTGCTCATGCTGGCGCTCTTGCGCCGGCTGGTGGAGGGCGACCAACTGGTGCGCTCGGGCCAGTTCCACGGCATGCACCCGCTGTTCATGCTGGGATCGGACCCGCGCGGCAAGGTGCTGGGCATCTACGGCATGGGCCGCATCGGCGAGGCGGTGGCCCTGCGCGCCCTGCCCTTTGGCATGAAGATCATCTACCACAACCGTACCCCACGGCCGGAGGCCGAGCGCGAGTTGGGCGCGGAGTACGTGAGCTTCGACGAGCTGTTGGCCGCCAGCGATGTCTTGTCCATCAACGCGCCGCTCAACGACGCCACCCGGGGGGCCTTCAACTACCAGGCCTTCAAGCGCATGCAGGCGAGCGCCTATCTGGTCAACACCGGCCGCGGCCCCATCGTGGAAGAGGAAGACCTGGTGCGGGCCCTGAACGACCGGCTCATCCGGGGCGCGGCCCTGGATGTGTATCAGCACGAACCCAAGATCCACCCCGGCCTGCTGGAGATGCCCAACGTCATCCTGAGCCCCCACCTGGGCTCGGCCACCATCGAGGCCCGCACGGCCATGGCCACCCTGGCCGCCAGCAACGTGGTGGCCTTCTTCCGGGGCCATGACCTGCCCACCCGCGTGGTCTGAAATATGATTATTAATGGCAGGTCTGTTTGGGCGGGGGCTTCACCCTCAAGATAAGCCGATCCTGAAAATAGCTGTCATTGCGAGGAGCAACCCCATAGGGTTGCGACGTGGCAATCTCCCGTTTCTTTTTTTCCGTCCAAAAAACAACGGAAGATTGCTTCGCCACGCTCGCAATGACAGCCATGCCTGGTTGTTTGCCCTTCTTCTCAGAGGCAGGACAAACCACCGCCCGCCTTTATAGCAGGTACATGTCCTCGGCGGCCTTCAATAGCTCGTCGCGGAAGTTCGGGTGGGCCAGGTCGATGATGGCCAGGGCCCGCTGGCGGGTGTTCTTGCCCTTCAGGTTGGCCAGGCCGAACTCGGTGGCCAAGTAGTGGGTGTCGTTGCGCGGGGTGGTGATCATGGCCCCGTGCTCCAGTTGGGGCACGATGCGCGAGACCGCCCCCTGTTTGGCGGTGGCGTGGAAGGCCAGGATGGACTTGCCGCCGGGGCTGTCGTAGGCCCCGCGCACGAAATCCAGTTGGCCGCCGGTGCCGGAGAACTGGTGCCCGGCCAGGAACTCGGCGTTGCACTGGCCCAGCAGATCCACCTGCAGCACCGCGTTGATGGAGATCAGGTTCTCGTTCTGGGCGATGATCCCGGGGTGGTTGGTGTAGGAGACCGGGTAGCTCTCCATGGCCGGGTTGTCGTCCATGAAATCCAGCATCGCCTGATCACCCTGGGCCACGGTGAAGACGTGCTTGCGCGGGTGCAGGTTCTTTTTGGCCCCGGTGATCACGCCCTTGTTGATCAGCCCCACCATGGACGGCGCGAAGACCTCGGTGTGGATGCCCAGGTCGCGGTGGCCTTCCAGGTAGGCCGCCACGCTGTTGGGCAGGGCCCCGAAGCCCAGTTGCAGGCAGGCCCCATCCGGCACCAGCTCGGCGATGGCCTTGCCGATGACCGCGTCCTCCGGGGTCGGGGTCGGGTTGGGGAACTGGTTCAGGGGTCCGTCGTGCTCCACGATCAGGTCAACCTCGCTGACGTGAATGAGCGACGCGCCGAAAACCCGGGGCATCTGGGGGTTCACCTCCACCATGAGCAGGCGGCCGGCCCGGGCGGTGGTGGAGGTGTAGTCGTTGGCCGTGCCGAAGCTGAAGTAGCCGTGGCGGTCCATGGGCGAGACCGTGGTCACGGTCACGTCCACGCCCATCTCCTCGCACAGGAGCCGCGGCACCTGGTGGAAGTGGTTGGGCGCGAAATAGTTGAGCCCGGCCGCCACCAGGCCGCGCTCGCCGGCGCTGACAAAGCCGGTGGTGGCCTCCACGCAGTCGGCCAGCTCGGGCCGGAGCACCGTCTCCATGGCGTGCTTGAGCGGCAGCAGGGAGAAGACCCGCAGCTTCTTCAAATCGCCGGCGGCCAGGCGTTGGGCGATGGCCCCCAAAAGCCCGCGGGGCTCGGCCATGCTCAGGGCGATGACCAGACGGTCGTTGTCGCGCAGGCGCGCGGCGGCCGCCTGATGGGTGGTCAGTTTCTGGCGGTACAGGTCTGCGAACATCCTCAGTCTCCCCGGTGATCAGCGGTCTTGGCTTGGCAGGCGGGGCCATGTTAGCATTTCCTGGCCCCTGGTATAAGTCCGGGCTGGCCGTGCTTGCATTTTGCGGCGGCCGGGGTAGATTCTTGGCGCCCGCCCCAGCGCGGCGCATCGCGCCTGGCCAATGCCGGCCGGGCCGGGAGAAAGGCCCTTGAGCGTGGATTTCAACCCCTGCGCCAAGCACCGCCTGGTGCGTAAGACGGTGCGCGAGTTCGCCGAGGCCGAGTTGGGCCCCATCGCGGCCGAGATCGACCGCCAGGCCCGCTTTCCCTGGGAGTCGGCGGCCAAGATGGGCCCCCTGGGCTACTTCGGCCTGCAAGCCCCCCGCGAAATGGGCGGGGCCGGCCTGGACACCATCAGCTACGCCATCACCATCGAGGAGATCTCGCGGGTCTCGGCCGGGGTGGGCCTGTGCGTCACCGTGCACAACAGCGTGGCGCTCTATCCCCTGCTGGCCTTTGGCACGCACGAGCAAATAGCCCGCCTGGCCCCGGACCTCATCAGCGGCCGGCGCATCGGCGCTTTCTGCATCACCGAGGCCAACGCCGGCAGCGACGCCGGCGGGGTGGAGACCATGGCCGTGCGCTCGGGTGGGGACTGGGTCATCAACGGCACCAAGATCTTCGTCACCAACGGCGGGGTCTGCGGCCTGGCCCACATCTTCGCGGTGACCAACCCCGAGAACCCGCGCCGGGCCGCCAGCGTGCTGATGGTGGAGAAGGAGCGCCCCGGCTTCAGCGTGGGCGAGATCGAGGAGCTGACCGGCATGCGCTGCAACCCGGTCAGCTCGCTTTTCCTGGAAGACTGCCGGGTGCCGGAGACGAACCTCCTGGGCAAGCCCGGCGACGGGCTCAAGATCGGCCTCAGCGCCCTGGACACCGGCCGCCTGGGCATCGCCGCCCAGGCCCTGGGCCTGGCCCAGGCCGCCCTGGAGAGCGGGCTCAGGTACGCCAAGGAGCGCCAGCAGTTCGGCAAGCCCATCGCCAGCTTCCAGACCATCCAGAACTACCTGGCCGACATGGCCACCGAGGTGGACGCTGCCCGGCTGTTGCTCTACCGCGCCTGCGCCAGCAAGGACGCCGGCCGGGCCTTCGGTGCCCAGGCCGCCATGGCCAAGCTCTACTGCTCGCGGGTGGCGCGGGAGGTGACCAACCTGGCCGTGCAGATCCACGGCGGCTGCGGCTACAGCCAGGAATACGACGTGGAGCGCTACTGGCGCGAGGCCAAGGTGACCGAGATCTACGAGGGCACCAGCGAGGTGCAGCGCCTGGTCATCGCCCGCGACCTGCTTTCCCGGCCGGTTTAGGAGACAACCATGCGCATCGTGGTCTGCCTGAAGCAAGTGCCCCTGGTGGCCGAGCTGCCCTGGGATCCGTCCACCGGCCGCCTCAAGCGCGAGCTGGCCGAGGGCATGACCGACCCGGCCGGCAAGCGCGCCCTGGAGGCCGGCCTGCGGCTTAAACAGGCCCACGGCGGCGAGCTCATCGCCATCAGCATGGGCCCGCCCGAGGCCGAGGAGGTGCTGCGCGAGGCCCTGGCCCTGGGCGCGGACCGCGGCTATCTGGTCTGCGACCCCGGCCTGGCCGGGGCCGACACCCTGGCCACCAGCCGGTCCCTGGCCGCGGCCATCAGGGCTTTAGCGCCGGAGAGCGACCTGGTGCTCCTTGGCAACGCCAGCAGCGACAGCGAGACCGGCCAGGTGGGGCCGCAGTTGGCCGAGGAGCTGGGCTGGCCGGCCGCCCTGGATGTGGAGGCCTGGGAGCTGACCGCCGCCGGCCCGTTGCGCGTGCAAAGGCTCAGCGACGGGTTCCTGGAGACCCTGGATCTGGATCTCCCCGCGCTCCTGACCCTGGGCAGCCAGGCCCCGGAGCCGCGCGACACGCCGCTGGGCGGGCTGGAGGACGCCTTTGCCAGCGGCCAGGTGCAGGTGGCGACCCTCAGCGGCATCGGCCTGGACCCGGCCCGGGCCGGTCAGGCCGGCAGCGGCGGGCGCATGCTGCGGGTGTATTCGCCGGCGGCCCAGAAAAAGGCCGTGCTCATGCGCGGCGCGGTCAAGAAAAGCGTGGAGGATCTCTTGGCCCAATACGGCGACCGCCTGGGCGGCATCATCGCCCGCGACCTGGGCGCGACGGAGTAGGGGCCATGAGCGCGCAAGCGGAAATCTGGGTCTTTGGCGACTGGCGCAACTACTTCCAGAACCGGGTCACCCTCCAGCTCCTGGCCAAGGCCCGCGGCCTGGCCGAGCCCCTGGGCGCGCGGGTCTGCGCCCTGGTGCTGGGCCAGGGCCTGGACGAGTGGGTGATGGAGTACACCGCCCACGGCGCGGACCGGCTCTACGTCTGCGACCATGAGCGCCTGGCCGGCTATCCCATGCAGGCCTTCACCCGGCTGGTCGCCGAGCTGGCCCAGGAGCGCCCGCCCGCGGTGATCCTGGTGGGGGCCACCGGTTTTGGCAAGGAGCTGGCCGCCCGGGTGGCCAAACGCCTGGGGGTGGGGCTCACCGCCGACTGCGTGGAGCTTGGCATCGACGACCAGGGCCGCCTGGTGCAGACCGCGCCGGCCTTTGGCGGCAACCTCCTGGCCGAGATCGTCAGCAAGACCCCGCCCCAGATGGCCACCGTGCGCCCCGGCGCCTTCCAGGAACTGCCCCACGACTACGTGCGCACCGCCGAGGTGGTGGCCCTGGAACTCCCGGCCGACCTGGCGCGAGAGCCGGTGCGCCTCATCGCCTCCGAGCGCCTGGCCGCCCGCCAGCAGGACCTGACCGGCGCGGCGGTGGTGGTCGTCGGCGGCCGCGGCATGGGCAGCAAGAAGAAGTTCAAGAACCTCCACGAACTGGCCCGGCTCCTGGGCGGCCAGGTGGGCGCCACCCGGCCGGTGGTCTACAGCCAGTGGGCCGGGGCCGAGGCCCTCATCGGCCAGGCCGGCCGCCAGGTCAAGCCCAAGCTGCTTATCAGCTTCGGCGTCAGCGGAGCCATCCAGCACACCGCCGGCATCCAGGCCGAGTTCATCGTGGCCGTGAACAAGAACCCCAATGCCGTCATGATGCAGATGGCCGACGTGGGCATCGTGGCCGACGCCAACCAGACCTGCCTGGCCCTGATCCGCGCGCTCAAGGAGCGCCTGCGCGGCTAGCCGTGGGCCACGGCTGGCGTATCCGGGTCGGGGTCGCGTGCCGCGACGGCCGTATACGGGTCGGGTGGCGATCAGCCATGCACACACTTTCATCGCTCCCGTAGAAGCCGCGAACAATAAAAATGGGCGGGGATAAACCCCGCCCCTACACTAGCCGCGTGCCGCGACGGCCGTATACAGGTCGGGTGGCGATCAGCCATGCACACACTTTCATCGCTCCCGTAGAAGCCGCGAACAATAAAAACGGGCGGGGATAAACCCCGCTCCTACACTAGCCGCGTGCCGCGACGGCCGTATACGGGTCGGGTGACGGTCGGCCATGATCGGGCCTTCGTCGCTCCCGTAGGGGCCGCAAACAATAAAATCGGGCGGGGGTGAACCCCCCCCCGACGAAAACCAAAGCCCCCCCGGCGGTGTTGTTCGTGGGGGGGGGGGGTTTCC
>JAZDHW010000250.1:0-27496 GCA_043805555.1 Pseudomonadota bacterium | reverse complement strand
AAGGGTTTCACGAGCTGGCCAGGCCAGCCCTTGACCGCCGGGGGCTCAAACCTGCTCTCATTGTGTCAGCACGCCCCTGACGGCAAGAAAAATGTCTGGGCCGGCTGGCTGCGTGGCCCCGGTGCGGCCTGGCGGCTGGCGCGGTCAACCAGCGGTTACCCTGCCAGACATTTTTCTTGCCAGCCAGGGCGCGGTTTTTTGCAGCAAGGCCAGCCGGAGCCTGTCAAGGCCGAGCGAAGCGAGCCCTCTGGGCGTGGCCTTGACTGGCTCCGGCGGCCTTGCTACTTCCAGATGCCTTCCAAAGCCGCGGACCGGAGGAGCCATGAGTGTTAACAGGCCCTAGTCCTCGCGTGCGCCCGCGTCCGCCGGCGGCAAGCCGTACTCCTTGATCTTGTTCTGCAATGTCTTGCGGGTGACGCCCAGCAGGGCCGAGGCCTGGGTGCGGTTGCCCTGGGTGGCCTCCAGGGTCTTCTCTATAAGCAGCCGCTCGGCCTCCATGATGCTCATGCCCGCCCGCAGGCAGGCCTCGCCCGCGGCCGCACCCGGCTCCTGCAGGGCCAGGGGCAGGTCCGCGGGCTCGATCAGCGGGCCGGGGGCCATGATCACCGCCCGCTCCACCGCGTTGATCAGCTCGCGCACGTTGCCCGGCCAGGCATAGGCCAACAACCGGGAGCGGGCCGCCGGGCTGAAACCGCGCAGGTCGCGTTGGTTCTTGGCGTTGTAGCGGCCCAGAAAGTCTTCAGCCAGGGTGATGACGTCCTCGCCCCGGGCCCGCAGGGGCGGCATCTCCAGGTTGACCACGTTGAGGCGGTAGAACAGGTCCTCGCGGAAGGCCCCTTCCCTGACCGCGCCGGCCAGGTCGCGGTTGGTGGCGGCGATGACCCGCACGTCGGACTTGAAGACATGGTTGGAGCCCAGGGGGGTGTATTCGCCCTCCTGCAGGGCGCGCAGCAGCTTGGCCTGGGTGGCCGGGCTCATCTCGCCGATCTCGTCCAGGAATAACGTGCCGTGGTCGGCGGCCTTGAGGCGGCCCTCGCGGCGGGCGGTGGCCCCGGTGAAGGCCCCTTTTTCGTGGCCGAACAGCTCGCTCTCCAACAGGGTCTCGGGCAGGGCCGCGCAGTTGACCTTGATCAGGGGGCCGCCGTGACGGCGGGAGTTCTGGTGGATGATCTGGGCCACCACCTCCTTGCCGGTGCCGCTCTCGCCGGTGATGAGCACCGTGGCCTCGCTGGGGGCCACCAGGGCCAGGGTGTCCTTGAGGCGCAGCATGGGCGGGCTCACGCCGATCAGGGCCGAGAAATCAAAGCGCTCGCCCAGGCGCTCGGCCTGCTCGCGCACCTGGCGGGCCAGGTTGGCCTTCTCCAGGTGGCGGGCCACCTTGATCAGCACCTCCTCCACGTCCAGGGGCTTGGGCAGGTAGTCCTCGGCCCCGGCCTTGAGCGCGGCCACCGCGCTTTCGATGCTGCCATAGGCGGTCATCATCAACAGGGGCGTCTCGGGCAACAGGGCCTTCAAGCGGGGCAGGGCGGCCATGCCGTCCAGGCGGGGCATCACCACGTCCATCAGCACCAGGTCCACCGGCTCCTTCTCGGCCAGGGCCAGGGCCCGCTCGCCGTCGCCGGCCTCCAGCACCCGGTAGCCGGCGTCCTCCAGGTGGGCGGTGAGCATCAGGCGATGGGCGCGCTCGTCGTCCACCACCAGGATGGTGGGGGGTGCGGGTTGACTCTTGCTCAACTAGCTCTCTCCCTTCAAGGGCAGGCTGAAACTGAAGACCGCACCGCCCTGGGGGCGGTTGGCGGCCTGGATGCGGCCGCCGTGGGCCTCCACGATGCGCCGGGCGATGGCCAGGCCCAGGCCGGTGCCGCGCTCGCGGGTGCTGAAGAACGGGTCGAAGACCTGGTCCGGGTCGCCCGGCGGCAGGCCCGGACCCTGGTCGGCCACGGACAGCACCAGCTCCCCTCCCTGGCGGCGCAGGTTCAGCTCCAGGCCGCCGCGGCCGTTCAGGGCCTCCAGGGCGTTGAGCGCCAGGTTCAGCACCACCTGGCGCATCTGGTCCGGGTCGGCGGCGGCCGCGGGCAGGTCCGGGGCCTCGTGATAGGCGATGTCCACCCCCTCGGCCCGGGGGTCGTCGGCCAGCAGCTCCAGGGTGGCGCGCACGGTCTCGCCCAGGTCCAGGGGCAGGCGGCGGGGCTCGCGGGGCCGGGTGTATTCCAATAGCCCCGAGACCACCCGCTCCAGGCGGTCCACCTCGGAGACGGCCAGGTCGGCCATCTCGGCCTGGCGCGAGCCGGCGGCCGCGCCTTTGGCCAGGTATTGCACCAGCCCGCGCAGGGCCGAGAGCGGGTTGCGCACCTCGTGGGCCACCGAGCCGGCCAGGCGGCCCACGGCCGCCAGATGCGCGGCCTCGGCCACCTGGCGGCGCAGGCGCTGCAATTCCTGGTCGCGGCGGCGGGCGGCGGTGACCAGGCCCAGGGCCACCAGGCCGGCGGCCAGGAAGATCAAGCCGGCCAGGACCAGGGCCTGGCGCAGGTCCTGGCTGCGGGCCTCCTCATAGGCCTGGGTGGTCAGGCGTACCAGGGCGTAGGCCTGGTTGTAGCGGGGGGCGTCCGGGGGCGGGCCCAGGCCCATGCCTCGGCGCATCATGCCCGGTCCCATGCGCCAGCCATGGCGGTCGCCCTCCTCGGGCGGGGCCGGGCGCTGGCCGTCGGGCGGGAGGGGCGGTGGCGGTCCGCCGGCTTCGCCAGGCTCGCCGGGCTCGGGCGGGGCCAGGCGCTGGGCCCAGGGCGGCGGCGCGCCGTCGGGGCGCATGAAGCGCCGCAGGGGCTCGAAGCTGCGCCCCACCACCAGCTCGCCGGCCAGGAAGACCGAGATGGGCTGGCGCTCCTTGACCTGTTGCAGGACCTCCGGCGGCAGGCCGGCCAGGGGATCCACCGGGGTGGCCCCGGTCTGACTGCCGTCGTGGCTGGCCACGCTCAGCACCCGGCCATCAGTGGCCACCAGCACGATGGTCTTGATGTGGGGATGCTCGGCCAGCTCCTCGCCCAGGGCCTGGAGCATCATCAGCCGCCACATGCCCTGGCGCATGCTGGCCCGGGTGAAGCCCTCCAAGGACTGGATGACCAGGGTGGCGTGGTGGGTGAGCGACTGCACCATCAGCTCGCGGGTGCGTTGCAGGCGGTCCTGGGTGCTCACCGCCAGCACGCCCAACAGCAGCACCAGCACCCCGGCCAGGATCAGGCCGGTGAAGTTGGAGCGGGTCTGCCCGCTGATCCCGTTGCTGGTGGCGGCCATCTCGAACCCCCCGGCGTGCAAGGCTGGAAATGTCAGGGGCCGGGGTTGGCCCCGGCCCCTGATTGTAGCCCAGGTGGAAGGCTTAGCGCCAGCAGGCCCCGGCGCCGGGGCCGTAGCCGCCGCCCATGCCCATGCCGCCGCCCATGCCCATGCCGCGCCCGCCGCCCATGCCCCGCAACGCGCCGGCCGGCAGCTTGGCCGCGTACTCGTTGCCCTTCTTGGCCAACTGGGCGCGGATGTCCACCAGCTCGTCGGCCAGGGACTTGATCTTGGCCTGGTCAGGGTTGGGCTGCGCGTAGAGGGTATGCAGCTCGGTCCGCTTGGCAGCGGCCTCCTGGCGCAGCTTCAGGGTGTCCTGCAGGAAGGCGGCCCGGGCCTGGTCCACCTCGGCCTGCTGCTCGGGGGTCAGGTTGGCGTGGTAGCCCGGACCGCGGCCGGGGCCGGGGCCGTAACCGGGACCGGCCGCGATGGCCGAGGTGCTGATCAGGGCGGCCAGGCCCAGGGCGGCGGTGATGGCGGCGAACTTCTTCATGGGGTCCTCCTTGGTTCGATGCTTTTTTTAAGCCTGTGGTTGGCAGTGTCTCCGTGGTTGCCCCCAGAGTTAGCATCGAGCGTGCCAAGGCGGTCTTGGTGGTATTAATATAATAATAACGAAAAGATAGTTGTGAAGGCCTGGCGGGGGGGCCAGGGCCGGGGTAAAAAAACTATGCGGGCGGCGGCGGGGGTGTGAAAAATCTTTGCGCCGGTCCGGCTCAGTCCAGGCGCAGGTTGAAATGGACCCGGTCGCGGCCCTGGCGGCCGTTGATGTCCAGGCTCACCAGCCACAGGCCGGGAGAGGCCAGGGTCTGGCCCGAGACCTGGTAGACCCCCTGGCCCAGGGCCTTGGCCCGCACCGGACCCAGGGCGGCCTTCTTGGCCCCGCCCTGGGCTGGCCGCGCGGAGAGGCGCACCACGGCGTCGCTGACGTTCTTGGTTTTCTTTCCCTTGTGCGTCTTGATTTTGATGCGCCAGGTCAGGGCCTTCTTGACCACCGGCCGCGCGGGCTCGCTCAGGCAGGATACGTGGTAGACGCCCTTGTCGCTGTTGCGGGCGGTGGAGAGGTCCGGACTGGCCGCGTGGCGCGAGCCGGTCTTGACCGGCGGCGACTGGCTGGCGGCGGCCTTAACGGCTTTGGCCTGCTTGCCGGCCGGGTCGGACGCCGCGGCGCTGGCCTGGGCGGCGGCCGGGGCGGGGGCCGGGGCCCGTGGCGAGACGGCCAGCCGGGGCGGAGAGACCGGCAGTTGGTAGACCGCCCAGTCTTCGCGGCCGCCGTGGCGGATGGTCAGGGTGACCATCCAGTCGCCGGCCAGGGGCATTTTAAGGCCATTGACCTGGTACAGGCCGGTCTCCACCTCCTCCACCTGGCAGCGGGGGCCGTCCAGGGCCTCGGCCGGCAGCCAGAGGTCCAGGCGCACCGCCGCGCCGGGCAGGGGCTGGCCCTCGCGGCTCAAGAGGCGCAGGCGCAGGGGGTTGTCGCCCTGGCGCAGGCCGGTTTCGGGCAGGATCAGCAGGACGCGGAAAAGCTCGCGGCGCGTGTGCTGGCCGCTGGCGGCCTGGGTCTGGTTGGTGGCCGGGGCCGGGGTGTGCACCAGGCCGGCGCTGGCGGCCGGATCGGGCACGCGGTCGGGCCCGGCCGGCACGTGGCAGGCGGCCAGCAGCAGTGCAGCCAGCAATGGCAGGAGTCGCCAGGGCCCCATGTCGTCTCCAGAGCGGGGCTGCGCGCGCGCGTGATAACCGCCGCACCGGCCGGAACGCGGCCGGAGAAGTCAGTTTAATATCACGCCCGAGCCGGCTCTAGCAACTCCAGGGGATGGGCCACCTTCAGTTTGGGGTCCAGGCCGCTGCGCCATTGCAGATAGCAGCCCGAGCAGCCGGTGGCCAGGGTGGCCGCGCCGCTGTCCACCAGGGCCTCGCGCCGGGGGGCGAAGATGCCCTGGCTCAGTTCCGGGTGGTGCAGGCCGAAGAGCCCGCCCCCGCCGCAGCAGGCGTCGGCCCCGGCCATCTCCACCAGCTCCACCCCGGCCGCGGCCAGCATGGCACGGGGCTCCTGCCACACGCCCAGGTCCAGCTTGAGGTGGCAGGGGTCGTGCACGGCCACCGGCCCGGCGGCGGCAATGGCGCGGCCGGCCAGGCGGCGGGGGCGCTCGGCCAGCACCTGGCTGATGTCCAGCACCGAGTCGGCCAGGGCCTGGGCGGCGTGGGCGGCGGGGTCGCCGGCCAGCAGGCGGGGCAATTCGCGGGCCAGGCCATAGGCGCAGGAGCCGCAGAAGGTGACCAGCTTGTCCACCCCGGCCGCCTGCCAGTGGGCCAGGTTGGCGCGGGCCAGTTGGCGGGCCGCGTCCTCCAGCCCGGCGCTCACCGCCGGCAGGCCGCGGCAGGCCTGGGGCAGCACCACCACCTCGGCGACTTCGCTTAAGAGCCTGAGCGCCCGGCGGGCCAGGTCGGGCTGCATGTAGTTGGCCAGGCAGGCCACGAAAAGCCCCAGGCGCGGCGCGCCGGCCGGGCCGGCCAGGCGCTGGGGCGCGTCCTGGTGGAAGGGCCGCTGGGCCAGGGCCGGCAGGTGGCTGGCCATCTCCAGGCCGGGCAGGCGCAGGCGCAGGCCGGAGAGGGCCGGCAGCAGCGGCCAGGCCGCGCCGGCGGCCTTGGCCAGCAGATCCAGGCGGCGGGGGTGGGGCAGGGCCTGGGTGATGACCAGCCTCTCGCCCAGGGACTGGGGGCCGGCGGTCCGGGCCAGGCGGGCGCGGGCGGCGCGGAAGGCCTCCTTGGCCGGCACCTGGTTGGGGCAGTTGGCGTTGCAGCGGCCGCAGAGCAGGCAGCGGCTTAAAAGCTCGGCCAGATGGCGGTCGGCAGCCAGGCCGCCAGCGCCGGCGGCCTTCAGCAGGGCCAGCTTGCCCCGGGCCACCAGCTCCTCGCGCCGGCCCTGGCGGTAGACCGGGCAGACCTGCATGCAGGCCCCGCAGCGCACGCAGGCGTTGAGGGCGGCCTCGATGGGATCGGGTTTGCTGAGTTCTTCCAAAATGATGGCGCTCCGCACCGCCGGGACCGAGCCGCTGTCGGCTAACAATTTGTTATCTAATCAATAATACCGCAAGGGCCCCGATCCGGCCCATGCAAAAAAAACCGCTTGACTGCAAAGAATGACAAATGGTTAATATTTGCCAGCACCAAAACTTTGCCGAGGCCGCCATGTCCGCCGGGATTGCGCCATGACCCTGGGCTCGCTGTTGCGCCAGCGCCGCAAGGCCCAGAAGCTGACCCTCAAGGCCCTGGCCGAAAAGGCCGGGGTTTCCGAAGGCTTCCTGAGCCAGGTGGAGAACAACGTCAAGTCGCCCTCCCTGGACACCCTCCTGAACATCAGCGCCGCCCTGGCGGTGGACGCCGGCGACATCCTGCACCAGCTCAGCAACCAGGAGCGCCTGTTCGCGATCCGCAAGGCCGAGTGGGGCGAGGTGGACCTGCCCCACACCGGCTTCGCCACCCGGCGCTTCTGCCCCCCTGAATACCGGAGCGGCCTGGACAGCGCCATCGTCTTCATCGAGCCGGGCAAGTCCATCCCGGTGCGCAAGACCATCAAGAACGGCCAGGAGATCCTGTGCGTGCTCCAGGGATGCATGGAGCTGGAGCTGGGCGACCAAGTGGTGAGCCTGGGGCCGGGCGACGCGGTGCACTTTTTCTGCGACCCGCCCCGCCAGCGCATCACCAACCCCGGCCCGGACCTGGCCGTCACCCTCTGGGTGGGGACCATGTGAGCGCTGCGGACTTGATCATTGGCCAGCCGAGCGGCCCACAGTGGCCGCCGCCGCATTCAAGCGTGGAGTTGCCTGCCGCGAACCAGCAGGGGGGGCGCCGCCCAGCACCGGGCGGGTCCTTTTAGGCCCGAAACCGGGCATGAGACGTGAAGCCCCGCGCCGGGGGCCGGCCGACCTGGCCGGCGGCGCGGGGAGGGTCGGGGCAGCAAACGCAAGAGGAGGAGGGCTATGATCAAATTCGGCGAGGGCAACCTGCGGATCCCCAAGTGGTCCAAACGGGTGTTCATGGTGGCGGGCGGCTGCACGCCCTTCCGCAAGTACTTCCCGGAGTACAAGCTGGAAGAGCTGGTCATGATGGCCTACAAGATGATGCTGGAGGACAACGACCTCAAGCTTTCGCCCAAGGAGATCAAGGACAGCATCCAGTTCGCGGTCTACGGCGAGTTCGCCGACCATTTCCAGGACCAGCTTCTCTGCGAGGCCAAGATTCACGATTACCTGGGCCTGGACCCCCTGTACAACGTGGGCATCAAGACCGGCGGGGCCACCGGCGGCACCGCGGTGATGATGGGCGCCCAGGCCATTGCCAGCGGCTATGCCAACTGCTGCCTGGTGGCCGGCTGGGAGCGCATGGACGAGGTGGACACCCGCACCGGCAACTTCTACATCTCCACCGCGGCCTGCAAGGATTTCGAAACCCGCATGGGGCGCATCTACTCCAGTTACTACGCGCCCATGGCCAACCGCTTCGCCCAGGTCTACAACCTCTCCGATGAGGTCCGGGCCAAGATCGCGGTGAAAAACCGTCACTACGCCACCATGAACCCCAACGCCCAGCAGCCCGGCGATCACAGCATCGACGAGGTGCTCTCCAGCCGCATGAGCGCCTATCCCCTGCGCTTCCTGGAGTGCTGCGCCATGACCGCCGGCGCGGCTTCGGTGCTCTTGTGCGATGAAGAAATGGCCTACAAGCTCAGCGACAAGCCGGTGGAGGTGTTCATCTGCGGCGGCTCCCACACCCTGCGGGTGGCCGACCGCCGGCCCATGGATATTCCCCTGCTGCCCAACGAGCAGCCGGGCCAGTATGACGAATTATTAAAAGAAAACCCGCGCTGGCCCGGCTTCGAGTCCTTCCTGGCCGCCCGCTTCGCCGCCTATCTGGCCTACCGCATGGCCGGCATCAAGGATCCCCTGGAGGAGCTGGACCTGGTGGAGCTGCACGACGCCTTCACCATCAGCGACGTGCAGACCTACGGCGACATCGGCCTGCGTCCGTATGGCCAGGAGATCGATTTCGTGGAGAGCGGCGACTGCTACCACACCAACCCCCACACCGGCCGGCCCGGCAAGTGCCCCGCCAACCTCTCCGGCGGCCTCCTTGGCACCATGCACGCGGTGGGCGCCACCGGCGTCTGGCAGTCGGCCGAGTGCCTGTGGCAGGTGCAGAACAAGTACGACTACTTCCACGGCGATCCCAAGTGGTGGAAGCGGGCCGGCAAGAAAAAGCCCCGCAAATGGCAGAGCCTGCAGGTCAAGGACGCCAAACAGGCGCTGTGGGTCAGCCACGCCGGCGTGGGCAGCCACGTGACCGTCGGCATCCTGCGCAGGGCCTGGTAGGGAAGGAGGGTCGTCATGGCGGAGAATTTCGAGAAAGCCATCCGCACCAAGTACATCGGCAAGCCGCTTCAGCTCAAGGACGAAAAGCCGGCCTGGGTGGTCAAGTGGCCGCGGGCCATGGAGCACATCCACACCTACGGCCTGTTGACGCCCTTCTTCAAGGGCCTGACCGAGGGCAAGCTCATGGCCACCAAGTGCGTCAACCCCGACTGCGCCGAAAAGGGCACGGTCTGGCTGCCGCCCCGGGCCGACTGCCCGGACTGCTACGAGCGCATGAAATGGGTCAAGGTCAAGCCCGAGGGCAAGGTATACACCTACACCATGGTGGACTACGCCGGCATCGGCATCGAGATGAAGACGCCTTACTGGCAGATCGACGTGGAGATTCCGGGCGTGGACACCATCTTCAAGGGCTACCTGGAGTACGGCAAGCCCTACATCGGCATGCCGGTCGTGGCCAAATTCCGCACCGACAAGCCCACCTACACCATCCTTGACATCTGCTGGGCGCCCAAGGACTAATAGACCATGAAAGCGGGCCGGGGGGCGAGCGCACCCCCGGCCCGCCCCAGGCCGCCCGTGGGGCGCGGCCGGGCGTCGCGCCAGGCGTGGCTGAACCGAGCGGGAGGGTCGCATGGACTTCGAGCTGAGCATGGAGCAGGAGATCCTGCGCAAGACGGTGCGCGATTTCGCCGAGAAGGAGATCGCGCCCGTGGCGCGGGAGCTGGACGAGCGGGAGGAGTTCAGCCTGGAGACCATGCGGGCCATGGGCGAGCTGGGCCTTTTCGGCATGGTGGTCAGCGAGGAATACGGCGGCCAGGGCATGGACTACATCTCCTACATCATCGCGGTGGAGGAGATCGCCCGCATCGACGGCAGCCACGCCGCCACCGTGGCCGCCGGCAACTCGCTGGGCATCGGCCCGCTCTACTATTTCGGCGACGAAGACCAGAAGCGCAAATACCTGCCCGACCTCTGCGCGGGCCGGGCCCTGTGGGGCTTCGGGCTCACCGAGCCGGGCGCCGGCAGCGACGCCGGCGGCGCGGCCACCACCGCGGTGCTGGACGGCAACGAGTGGGTCATCAACGGCTCCAAGATCTTCATCACCAACGCCAGCACCGCCATCAGCCGGGGGGTTACGGTGATGGCCAAGACCGGCAGCCGCGAGGGCGGCCGGCCTGAAATGTCCTGCATCCTGGTGGAGAACGGCGCCCGGGGTTTCGAAACACGGGAGATGCACGGCAAGCTCATGTGGCGCGGCTCCAACACCAGCGAGCTGTACTTCGACGACTGCCGGGTGCCCAGGGACAACCTGCTGGGCGCCCGCGGCAAGGGCTTCCACCAGATGCTGGAGACCCTGGACGCCGGCCGGCTCTCCATCGGGGCCATGGGCGTGGGCGGGGCCCAGGGGGCCTATGAGCTGGCCATGCGCTACGCTCGCGAGCGCCAGCAGTTCGGCCGGCCCATCAGCGCCTTCCAGATCAACGCCTTCAAGCTGGCGGACATGGCCATGGAGATCGAGGCCGCCCGCCTGATCCTCTACAAGGCCTGCTGGCTCAAGGACCAGCACAAGTCATTCAGCAAGTTCGCGGCCATGGGCAAGCTCTACGCCAGCGAGGTCATGGGCCGGGTGGTGGCCGAGGCGGTGCAGCTCCACGGCGGCTACGGCCTGATGAAGGAGTACAACGTGGAGCGCTTCTTCCGCGACCAGAAGCTGCTCACCATCGGCGAGGGCACCAGTGAAATTCAGCGCCTGGTCATCGCCCGCCTGATCGGGGCCATCTAGGTGCGTGTCGGAGAAAGCCATCCATGGCTTTCTCCTCTTGGAACTTGCCAAAAGTGGATTTTGGCAAGTTCCCGGAATGGCGCCATTCCGGGCGGGCCGTCCATGGCCCGCCCGGAAGCCTGTCGGAGGATTACTCCGACAGGCTCCTAGGCCGGCCAGGGCCGGACCGCGGCCCGGGGGAGGGCCGGGGCTGGTCTGACCCGGCTTTGCAATAAAAATTGGCCAATTGCCGCGAAAATCCCGCTTGACCCCCCGACCGGTAGTCATTAGTTTATAAAAAATGGTGGCGCGGGGCCGGGACCAAGATCGTCCCGGCTTACGGCCGCTACAACCAGCTATGCCTTGCGCCTGACGGGGGAGTAAGTTGATGAACTTGGGCGACATGTCTCCCCGCGTGGTCCTGGTGGATGACGAGGCCGTCCTGGTCAGTCTGTTCTCCCGCTATCTGGGGCGCACCTACCAGGTGGAGCGCTTCTGCTCCTCAGCCGACGCCCTCAAGTACCTGGAGCACAACAGCGCCGACATCCTGGTCTGCGACCTGATCATGCCCCAGCTCAACGGCCTGGAACTGTCCCATGAGGCCCGCCGCCTGCACCCTAGCCTCAAGGTGGTGCTCATCAGCGGCCTGACCCCGGACCGCTGGCCGGCCGGCCTGGACACCAGCATGGCCGACGTGGACGCCTTCCTGAGCAAGCCGGTCAGCCTGGCCAGCCTGGGCGAATGCTGCGCCCGCCTGCTCAAGTCCAAGGCCCAGGAAGACAAGCAGGCCGCCACCCCGGAAAAGACCCCCACCTGGGAGTGCCGGGGCCTCAACCTGCCAATCTAGATTATTGGGCGCAATCAGCGGTCCTGGCTGTAGATCACCGCCAGGATGCGGGTGGGGCCGTCGCCATGGGGGCGCACCAGGTGCGGCTCGCTGGAGTCGTAGTAGATGCTGTCGCCCGGCCCCAATATCTCGCGGGCCTCGCCCACCAGGGCCTCCATCATGCCGTCCAGCACGAAGATGAACTCCTCGCCGTCGTGGGCGCTGGGCGGCACGTCGGTGCCGGCCTTTTCCAGGATGACGATGAAGGGCTCCATGGAGCGGTTCTTTTTCTTGGGGGCCAGGGCCTGGTAGGAGTAGCCATAGGCCGTGCCGCGCTGGCTGGCGAAACGGCTCATGGCCTGGCGCTCGTGAGCGTGCACCACGGTGTAGGGCCGGTCCTCGCCGTTGGCAATCAGCGTGCCCAGCTTCATGTCCAGGGCCTTGCCCAGCTTGACCAGCAGCCCCAGGGGGGGGCTGACGCTGGCCGACTCGATCTCGGCCAGCATCTCCTCGGCCAGGCCGGTGCGCTGGGCCAGGTCGGCCAGGCTCAGGCCCTTGTGCTCGCGGATCTGGCGCACCCGCTGGCCTACCGGCAGATCCTGGTCAATGGCTTCGGGCTGGCCGGCGGCGGCCACCTTGGTCACCCCGCGCAGGTACTCGCTTTCCTGGGCGGAGTCGGTGAACGACCCCATCTGGTCCATCAGGTCGTGGTGCCCGTTGTCCTGCTCGCGGGTCATGGCCCTGCCTCCCCGGCGCTGCCGGCCGCTCGGCCGCTCAGGCCGCCGCGCGCTGCTCCAGCGCGAACTGCGCCCCGCGCTCCAGCGCGGCCTGGTTGATGGGGATCATCTTGTGGTAGCGCGCATCCAGGGCGCTGGGCAGGCAATGGATCACGTCCTTGACCCCCACCACGCCGGAAAGCTGCACCAGCGCGCCCAGGAGCACCATGTTGGCCAGGCGGGGGTTGCCCACCTCATTGGCCAGCTCCAGGGAGGGCAGGCGCAGGATGTTCCTGGTGCGCGCCTGCACGTACTGCTCGTCCACCAGGCTGGAGTTGACCAAGAGCAGCCCGTTTTTCTTCACCCGGGGGCCGAACTTCTCGGCCGAGGGGTTGTTCATCACCACGGCGCTCATGGGCTCGTGCACGATGGGCGAACCCACCTGGCGGTCGCTGATGACCACGGTGCAGTTGGCGGTGCCGCCGCGCATCTCCACGCCGTAGACCGGCATGAAGGTGACCTGGCGCTTGGCCTCCATGGCCGCATAGGCCAGGAGGTTGCCCATGAAGAGCACGCCCTGGCCGCCGAATCCGGCGATTATGGTGTCAAAGTACATGTTGCACCCGTCCGTGGTCAATCCGCCTGGGGCTTGGGGGCCCGCTTGTCCTTGAACAAGCCCAGGGGGTAGTAGTCCATCATCTCGCCGCCCACGCGGTCGTTGGCCGCCTCGGGGGTCATCTTCCAGTTGGTGGGGCAACTGGCCAAAAACTCCACGAAGGAGAAGCCCCAGCCCTTGACCTGGTACTCGAAGGCCCGTTTGACCGCGGCCCGGGCCTTCTTCAGGTTCTTGATGTTGTTCACCGCCACCCGGGTCACGTAGGCGGTGCCCTCCAGGGTGGCCAGCATCTCGCACATGCGGATGGGCAGGCCCATGCCCGCGGGGTCGCGGCCATAGGGGCTGGTGGTGGTCACCTGGCCGGCCAGGGTGGTGGGGGCCATCTGGCCGCCGGTCATGCCGTAGATGGCGTTGTTGACGAAGATAACCGTGATGTTCTCGCCCCGGTTGGCGGCGTGGATGCTCTCGGCGGTGCCGATGGCGGCCAGGTCGCCGTCGCCCTGATAGGTGAAGACGAAGCGGTCGGGCTGGGCGCGCTTGACGCCGGTGGCCACCGCCGCGGCCCGGCCGTGGGGGGCCTCCAGCACGTCGGCGTTGAGGTAGTCATAGAGCAGCACCGAGCAGCCCACGCTGGCCACGGCGATGGTCTTCTCGCGCAGGCCGAAGGCGTCCATCTGCTCGGCCACCAGGCGGTGGATCACGCCGTGGCTGCAGCCGGGGCAGAAGTGCCAGGGCACGTCCTTCAAGGACTCGGGCCGGTCGAAGACCAGCTCCAGGTCGGATTTTTTCACAGCGGCCGCCTTGCTCATCGGCCACCTCCCTTGCGCAGAGCTTTTTCCACCTCGCGGGCCAGGTCCTCCGGGGTGGGGATGGTGCCCGGAGGGCAGCCGAAAAAGTCCACCCGGGCCTCGCACCCGGCGGCCAGGCGCACGTCCTCCACCATCTGGCCGGTGCTTAGCTCCATGGCCATCAGGCGGCCGGCCGCCTTGCCGGCCTCGGCCACGGCCGCGCTGGGGAAGGGGTAGACGGTGATGGGCCGCAAGAGCCCCACCCGCTTGCCCTTTGCGCGCAGGAGATCCACCGTGGTGCGCAGGATGCGCGCCACCGAGCCGTAGGCCACCAGGATCATCTCCGCGTCCTCGGCCCGGTAAAGCTCGTAGCGGGTCTCCTTGGCCATGCGCTGGTACTTCTTGTAGAGGTTCCAGTTGTGCACGGTCAACGCGCCGTCGGCCAGGTAGAGCGACTTGATGAGTTGGGGCGGCCGGCCGGCGCAGCCGGTGAGCGCCCAGGGCTTGGCCGGGGGCTGTTTCTTGTAGGCCTTCAGCTCCACCGGCTCCTTGATCTGTCCCAAAAGCGCGTCGCCCAGCACCAGCACCGGGTTGCGGTACTTGTCGGCCAGGTCGAAGGCCAGCATGGTCAGGTCATAGTTCTCCTGGGCCGTGCTGGGGGCCAGGACCAGGGTGCGGTAGTCGCCGTGGCCGCCGCCCCGGGTGGACTGGAAGTAGTCGCCCTGGCTGGGATGGATGCCGCCCAGGCCCGGGCCGGACCGGCACATGTTGACGATGACGCAGGGAATCTCCGAGCCGCACAGGTAGCTGATGCCTTCCTGCTTCAGGCTGATGCCGGGGCTGGAGCTGCTGGTCATGGCCCGCACGCCGGTGGCGGCCGCGCCCATGACCATGTTGATGCTGGCCACCTCGCTCTCGGCCTGGATGAAGGTCCCGCCGATCTTGGGCAGCTCCGCGCTCATGAATTCGGGTATCTCGTTCTGGGGGGTGATGGGATAGCCGAAATAGAATCGGCATCCCGCCGCGATGGCCCCCATGGCGACGGCTTCGTTGCCTTTGACCATGACTCGCTTGGCCATGCTATCGTCCCGCTTGGGTGTGGGTTTGGGCCGTGGCCCCCGCCGGGGGCGGCCGGGTTCGCGCGCCTTAAGCCTTGGCCTTCTTGGGCCGCCAGACCCGGATGGCGATGTCCGGGCAAAGCTCGGCGCAGAAGGCGCACCCGGTGCAGCCCTCGTCCTTCCATTGTGCGTAGGCGTAGCCCGAGGCGTTGAACTTGCCGCCGATGGACAGGTTCTTTTTGGGGCAGGCCAGGATGCACAGGCCGCAGCCCTTGCAGCGCTCGGCCAGAATCTCAACCTTCGCCATGCTGTTCGCTTCCTTGGTTGATGCCCGCGGCATTATGGTGGCCGCTAGCCCAGCTCGGCCAGGGTCTTGGCCACCCCGGCCGGATCCTCGACGTTGAACACCCGCACGGTGGCGGGCGCGATCTTCTTGATCAGGCCGGCCAGCACGTTCTTGGGCCCGGCCTCGATGAACACGTCCACGCCCATCTCCAGCATAGCCTCCACGCTCTGCACCCAGCGGACCGGGCTGGTGAGCTGGTCCACCAGCGCCGCCTTGGCCTGGGCCATGTCCATGGTGGGCTGGCCGGTCAGGTTGGGGGCGATGACGCGCTTGAGCGGGGTGAAGTCCAGCGGGGCCGGGGCGTCGGCCATGTCGCGGCCGGCGGCGGCCATGAGCGGGCTGTGCCAGGCCCCGCTCACCTTCAGCGGGATGGCCTTGGCCCCGCGCTCCTTGGCCAATGCGCCCGCCCGGGCCACGGCCTCGGCCGCGCCGGTGATGACGGTCTGGACGCCGGTGTTGTAGTTGGCCGGCTGGACCACACCGCCTGGGCCGCCCGCGTCGGCGCAGAGTTGGGCCACGGCCTCGGGCGCGAGGCCCATGATGGCGCTCATGGCCCCGGGATGGGCGTTGGCCTCGCGGTCCATGAGCCTGCCGCGCAGGCTGACCAGCTCCAGGCAGGCTTCCGGGCTGAGCGCCCCGGCCGCCGCCAGGGCGGGGTATTCGCCCAGGCTGTGGCCGGCCACGGCCATGGGCGCGAGGCCGGCCTTGTCGAGCGCCAGCCAGGCGCACAGGTCCACCGCCACCACGGCCGGTTGCAGGTTCACGGTGAGCGTCAGCTCGTCCAGGGGGCCTTCGAAGCACAGGCGGGCGAGGTCCAGGCCGCTGGCCTGGGCGGCCAACGCGAAGATCCGCCGGCAGTCGGCGTCGGCCTCGTAAAAGGCCTTGCCCATGCCCACGTACTGGGACCCCTGACCGGGGAAGACCACCGCGATATTGGCCATCCGCACCTCGCTTCGGCTGGAGGCCGCACCAGCGCCCGGCGCGTATGGCGTCGCTATACAAGGGCTGGCCGGCGGAACATAGGGGTTTAACTTACATTAGGGCCGGGGGGGTGTCAATGATAGCGGTTGCCGGCAAGGCGGGAAATACCATCGGTGGACCTCGGGGGCGGGTGGCGGTCCGCAGTGTGGAAGCGGGGAATGGCTGGGAGCCTGGAATGGGGGAGTAGAAGCCGGGCAGGGCGGGGCAGGGGCGACTGGGCATCCGGGTATCGGCCCTCGGGTCAGGCGCGCCTCTTCCTGTCATTGCGAGCGCAGCGAAGCAATCTCCTGGTTGTCAGTATTTGTCTTTCTTCTTCTCCTTGCTGAACCTTTTCACCATTTTGCCGAAATCCTTGTCTTTTTTGCGCCGCTCGGCCACGGTCGCTTGGAAGTGGGCCTTCTCCTTCTCCATCTTCATATAGCTGGCATGGGCGCTGGCGTCGATCTCGCCGCTGGCCACCGCGGCCAGCACCGCGCAGCCCGCCTCGCTGGTGTGGGTGCAGTCGCCGAACCGGCATTCGCGCGCCAGGCTCAGGATGCGGTCGAAGGTGGTATCCAGGCCCGCGCCGGGGTCCACGATGCCCACCTCGCGCATGCCGGGGTTGTCGATGAGGATGCCGCCGCCGGCCAGGACCACCAGCTCGCGGTGGGTGGTGACGTGGCGGCCCTTCTGGGTGCTCGTGCTGATGGCGTCGGTGCGCATCAGGGCGCGGCCGGAGAGGTTGTTGAGCAGGGTGGACTTGCCCACGCCCGAGGAGCCCAGCATGCAGTAGGTCTTGCCCGGCTCGATGAGCACGGTCAGGGCCTCATAGCCGGCCTGGGTCTGGTTGCTGATGGCGATGACCGGTATGTCCGCGATGCGCTGCCTGACGCTCTCCACGATCGCGGCGAGCTGGTCGGCCTCGATCAGGTCGGTCTTGGTCAGCACGATGATGGGGCCGACCTGCGCGGCGTGGCAGATGGTCAGGTAGCGCTCCAGGCGGTTGATATTGAAGTCCCGGTCCACGGCCTGGACCAGGAAGGCATGGTCGATGTTGGCGGCGATGATCTGGATCTCGCCGAACTGGCCCACGGCCTGGCGCGAGATGAGCGAGGACCGGGGCAGGATTTTGTGGATGACGGCAAAGTCGGAGTCGCAGACGGTGAGCGCCACCCAGTCGCCCACGGCCGGGAAGTCCGCCCGGCCCTGGGCGGCATAGCGCAGGCTGCCGGTGACCTCGGCCTTGAGTTCGCCGGCCCCGGTGCCGACCACGTAGCTCTCCTTGTGCTCGGCGATGACCCGGCCCAGCCCGAATTCCGTGAGGCCGTTATCAGCGCGAAGCTGCTCCAGCGCGTCGCCATAGCCCAGGTCTTTCAGATTCATGACCGGTCCTCAAGCGCGCAGCGCACCCGCTGGCCGCTGACGATCAGCTCGAAGCACTTGTTGCACGAGACGCAGGTGGGCCGGCGCTTCTCCCCGGCCCGCCAGGTCGCCACCAGGTCGGGCTCGCGGATGAGCGGCCGGCACAGGGCCACGAAATCGGCCTCGCCACCGGCCACCGCCTCCTCCATCAGGTCCAGGCTGCGCAGGCCGCCCACCATGGCCACCGGCACCTGCACCAGCGCCTTGACCTGGCGCGCCCAGTCCCGGAAGTAGGCCTCCCGCTTGCGCTTGACGATCTTGGGCCTGAACTCGGTCTGCTCGTAGTACGCCCCGCGCAGGCCCTGGCTCACCTCGATGGCGTCATAGCCGGCCGCGGCCAGGCGCTGGGCGGCGATCAGGCCCTCGCTCAGCTCCAGCCCGCCGGGGAAGCCGTCGGCCACGCCCAGCTTGATGAAGACCGGGTAGTCCGGCCCCACCTGGTCGCGGATGGCTTTCAGGATTTCCAGGTGCAGGCGCAGGCGGCCGTCCAGGTCGCCGCCCCAGGCGTCGTCGCGGCGGTTGGCCTGGGGCGAGAGGAACTGGGGCAGCAGGTAGGCGTGGGCCGCGTGCACCTGCACCCCGTCGCCGCCGGCTTGCATCGCCCGGCGCGCGGCCTGGCCAAAGCCTTCCACCGTCTCCCAGATCTCGCCTTCGCTCATGGCCCGGCAGCCGCCGGCAAAGTGCGGGTCCTGGCCGGGAGCCAAGTCCGAGGGGCCCAGGCTCTTCACCCCCAGCGCGGCCTGGCGGCGGAAATTCTCGCGGCCGGCGTGGAAAAGCTGCAAGGCCAGCCTGGCCCCGTGGGCGTGCGCGGCCTCGGCCAGGCGTTTGAGGCCGGGGATGACCGCGTCGCTGATCAGCGAGTTCTGTCCCGGCGAGATCTTGCCGGCCCGGGTGACGTTGCAGATGCCGCTGACGATGAGCCCCACCCCGCCCTTAGCCAGGCCGGCGTAGAGGTCGATGAGCCAGTCGGAGACGAAGCCGCCCTTGTCCGCCCCGTGCTCCGAGGTGGCCGAGCGCCAGAAACGGTTGGGAATCTCCAGGCTGCCGATGCGGGCGGGGGTGAAGAGGATGCTCACGGGCGGCTCCCTGCTGGCGGTTCACGGTGTGGGCGCGCCCCTGGCGGGGTGGCCGCCCGGACAACGGGAGGGGCCGGCCGGGAGGTATGGCGGTCGGCCCTATGGTTCGCAGGCCATTAAGAGGCAGCCTATGCGGGCCAGGGATGGCCCGCCGAAAAGCGCAGGCCTTGTTTCAAGGCCGAGCTTTTCGCCAAGTTGGCCGAATTCACTTCGGCCAACTTGGGTTGGAAAAGTCCATGGATGGACTTTTCCAACATCCTGCTATAGCGCTTCTTTTATCTTGTTGGGCACCCTCTCGATGGCCTTCATGTCGCCCGGCCTGATCTCCCAGTTGAGGAACTTGATGTTGTCCTTGGGAGGATTGCGGGGAATGATGTGCAGGTGGTAGTGCATCACCACCTGGCCCGCGCCGGTGCCGTTGAGCTGGAGCACCGAGATGCCGGCCGGCTTCAGGGCCCTCATGACCGCCTGGGCCACCTTCTGGCTGGCCTGGTGCACCGCGGCCAGGTCGCCGGGGGTGATCTCCAGCAGGTTGGTGGCGTGGTTCTTGGGGATGACCAGGACGTGGCCCTCGGTCAGGGGATTGATGTCGGCGAAGGCCAGGCTGCGCTCGTCCTCATAGACGCGATAGGCGGGAATCTTCTTGTTGGCGATCTGGCAGAAGATGCAATCGTCGCTCATGGTCTATCCTCCTCCCCGATGGGGTCCGGGCCCTGACAGGCCGCGTCCATGTCGATGATGCGCAGTCCCTGGGCATAGGGTCGGGTGACGTAGCGGCTGACCTGGCCGATGCGCTGGACTTGTTCGCCCAGGCGCTCGGCGTTCTCGCGCACGGCCAAAAGCTTCTCGCGCAGGGGGTCGTCGTCGGCCAGGTTCCTGAGCAGCATCTCGATCTGCAAGGTGAGGGTGGTGAGCGGCTGGGCCAGCTCGTGGCAGGCCGCGCCGGCCATTTCCACCGCGGCCTCGCGCCGCTCCATCATGCGCGCCTGCTCCAGCAAGAGCGCCGCGTCCAGGCCCGAGGCGGTCTTCTTGCCCAGGCGGGCCAGGAAATGGGTCTCCAGGCTGGGCTGGTAGCGCAGGGCCGAGGCCGAGCCCAGATTCAGCGCGCCCAGGAACTCCCCGCGCATCCACAGCGGCACCACCGCCAGCGAGGCCACAAAGGGCCCCTTTGGGAAAAAGCACTGGCGAAGCTCCGGGGTGGGCCGGTTGCTGAGGAAGGGGCTCTCCAGGTCGGCCAGGATCAGGCGCAGCTCCTTGCGCGACTGGGTGAAGACCGTCTCCGGCAGCTCGGCCTGGGGATAGCCCTCGATGGCCTGGCGCAGGCGCTCCTGATCGGCGTCCAGCACCAGGGTCACGGCTTCGAGCTGGTAGACCTGGGCCACCCGGCGGCCGAAATGGCGCAGCAGGCTCGCCAGGTCGCGGTGGGCCAGGAGGAACTCCTCCACCTCGTCCAGGCGTTGCTGAATCTCTTCGTTGCGCCGGGCCTGCTCCAGGAGCTCGGCCACTTCCTGCCGGGAAAGCATTGCAATCGTCCGCATCGGGATTCGGGCAGTAACATGCCTGCCGGGCGGGAAACCCGGCCGCCGCCCATGCTAGCACAGCGCTTGGCCAGCGGCAACCTTCTGGCGGCTTTGTGCTTTGGATGCCGGCGGTTTGGCACTATAATGGCCCAATGATCACCGCGGTGCTGCAGATGAACTCCGGCCGCGACCGCCGGGCCAACTGGGACCAGGCCGCCGGGCTTTTGGCCCGGGCCGCCGCGGGCGGGGCCCGGCTGGCCGTGTTGCCCGAGCATTTCGGCTGTCTGGTGCCCGAGGGCGAGCCCCATCCCCATCCCGAGCCCCTGCGCGGGCCCACCCTGGCCTTTCTGGCCGGCCAGGCCCGGCAGCACGGGCTGTGGCTGGTGGGCGGCAGCTTCGCCCAGGCCGCCCCCGGCGGGCGCACCTTTAACACCAGCCCGCTGGTGGACGACCAGGGCCGGCTGGTGGCGGCGTATCGCAAGATTCATCTTTTTGACCTGGCCCTGGCCGGGCAGCCGCCCTGGCTGGAATCGCGCCTGGTGGCGCCGGGCCGGCGGCTGACCGTGGCCGCCACGCCCTGGGGTAAGCTGGGCATGAGCATCTGCTTCGACCTGCGCTTTCCCGAGCTTTACCGCCGCCTGCGCCTCATGGGGGCCGAGTTGATCGCCGCGCCCAGCGCCTTCACCCAAAGGACCGGCCAGGCGCACTGGGGGCTGCTGTTGCGCACGCGGGCGGTGGAAAACCAGTGCTATGTGCTGGCCGGGGCGCAATGGGGCCAGCACGGCGGGGGCCGGGCCAGCTTTGGCGCGGCCATGATCGTGGACCCCTGGGGCCAAACCCTGGCCTGCTGCCCCGACGGCGTGGGCTTGGCCCTGGCCGAAGTGGACCTGGAGCGGGTGGCCGCGGTGCGGGCCACCCTGGACACCGCCGCCCTGGCCCGGCTGTTGCCAGCGGCCTGGCGGAAAGGCTAGCCCATGGCGCCCGGACCCGAAAGCTTCACCTTCACCACCACCTGGAGCCGCTGGTTTTTCGCGGCCTGCATCCTCTATGTGCTCTACCTGGCCTATCGCCTGGTGGAGCCCTACCTGGTGCCCATCTTCCTGGCCGTGGTGCTGGTGGTGGTGGCCGGCCCGCTCTACAGCCTGCTGGCCCGGGCCCTGCGGGGCCGGCGCACCCTGGCCTCGGCCCTGTCCTGCCTGATAATCTTCGTCATCCTGGTGCTGCCCTTCTTCTTCATGGCCGGGGTCATCACCGCCCAGGCCCTGGATCTGTACAACACGGTGAGCAACCAGCTCAGCACCGCCCAGTTGCAGAAGCTTTTCGACCAGGGCATGGGCCGGCTGGACCCCTACATCGCCTACCTGCAGCAGCACCTGGGTTTTGACGAGACCGACGTGGTCAAGCACGTGGGCGAGTGGGTGAAGGAAGTGAGCAACCTGCTCTATTCCAACCTGGCCACCCTGGTCAAGGGCTTCACCAACGTGCTCATCAACTTCGTGCTGATCCTGTTCGTGACCTTCTACCTTTTCATGGACGGCCAGCGCATGGGCGACAGCCTGCTGGCGCTCTCGCCCCTGCCGGTGGAGCTCAACCAGCGCATCCGCGACGACTTCCTGACCTCGCTGCGCTCCACCCTCAAGGGCACCGTGGTGCTGGCCTTCATCCAGGGCGTGGGCTGCGGCCTGGGCTTCTGGGTCTTCGGGGTGCCCAACGCGCCCTTCTGGGGCACGGTGATGGTCTTCGCCTCGGTGGTGCCCATGGTGGGCACGGCCCTGGTCTGGGCGCCGGCCTGCGTGTATCTGGTGGTGCTGGGCTCCTGGGGCCAGGCCATCGGGGTGGGGGCGTGGAGCCTGGTGGTGGGGGTCATCTCCGACAACATCCTGCGGCCCAAGCTCCTGGGCGGGGCGGGCAGCATCCACCCCCTGCTCACCTTCTTCAGCGTGCTGGGCGGCCTGGCCGCCTTCGGCATGGTGGGCCTGATCCTGGGCCCGTTGGTGCTGGCCATGCTGCTGTCGCTGGTGGACGTCTACCAGCGCTATTTTTTAACGCCAGTGGTCTGCGAACCCCTGCCGCCGGGGCAGACGCAGGCGGCTCCTCCAGAGTATGATGAAGTTTAAACCCTGCCTGACTCGCGGGAGTAGATAGACCATGCAGGACATCCTGGCCATCATCATGGCGGGCGGCAAGGGCGAGCGCTTAAGCCCGCTCACCCTGGACCGCTCCAAGCCCTCGGTGCCCTTCGGCGGCCACTACCGCCTGATCGACCTCACGCTCAGCAACTGCATCAACAGCGCCATCTACAAGCTGATGGTCCTGCCCCAGTACAAGAGCCAGTCCCTGGTGGACCACCTGGAGGCGGGCTGGAACATCTTCTCCTACGACCTGGGCCACTACCTGCGCATCGTCAGCCCCCAGATGCGCATGGGCGAGCACTGGTACAAGGGCACCGCCGACTCGGTGCGCCAGAACGCCTACCTGATCGAGCGCGACCACCAACTGAACCACATCCTGATCCTGAGCGGCGACCATGTCTACAAGATGGACTACGCCGCCTTCCGCAACCACCACGAGCAGACCGACGCGGACGTGACCATCAGCGTCATCGAGGTGGAGCGCCGGGTGGCCGCGCGCACCTATGGCGTGCTGGCCGTGGACGGTGATTTCAACGTGAAAGGCTTCCAGGAAAAGCCCGAGGATCCCCCGGCCATGCCCGGCGATCCGGAGCGCACCCTGGCCAGCATGGGCATCTACCTGTTCCGCAAGGAGGTGATGCTGGACGTGCTCAATGAGGCGGCCGGCACCGACTTCGGCCACGACATCATCCCGGCGCTCCTGGGCCGCTACAAGGTCAAGGCCTACCCCTACCGGGGCATGAACGCCATCCACGATTTCACCTACGTGACCCAGGCCGACGGCAAGCGCGAGCGCATCTTCGAGGAGCGCACCCGCGACAGCGGCTACTGGCGCGACGTGGGCAACCTGGACTCGTTCTGGAACGCCAACATGGACCTGTGCGGGGTGGACCCCTATTTCAACCTCTACGGCGAGCTGTGGCCCATCCGCACCCACTTGCAGCAGTTCCCGCCGGCCAAGTTCATTTTCCAGTCCGAGCGCGGCGACTCGCCCCGGGTGGGCAAGGCCCTGGACTCCCTGGTCAGCCTAGGCTGCATCGTCAGCGGCGTGGTGCGCAACTCGGTGCTGGGCATGAACGTGATCGTGCGCTCCTACGCCGAGGTGGACGAGAGCGTGCTCCTGGACGACGTGGTCATCGGCCGCCGGGCCAAGATCAAGAAGGCCATCATCGACAAGCACAACTACCTGCCCGAGGACACCCGCATCGGCTACGATCCCCACGAGGACCGCAAGCGCTTCACCGTGACCGAGCGCGGCATCACGGTGATCCCCAAGGGCTACTTCAAGGGATAAGGCCATGAAATGGGTGACGCGCTCGCGCCTGCACGTGGACCGGGTGGCCTGCCCCTGGCTCATCCGGCGTTTCGTGGACAGCCGGGCCGAATTCATCTTCGCACCCAAGTCCGCAGTGCTGGCGGTGGCCGAGGCCGAGGAGGCCCTGGCCTTCGACAGCCCCGGCGCGCCCCTGGGCCACGTGGGCGAGCTTTGCACCTTCGACGCCATCATCGCCCGCTACGGGCTCACTGATCCGGCCCTCTTGCTCCTGGCCCGGATCGTGCGCGCCGCCGACACCGACCGGCTGGCCGACCATCCCGCTGCCGCCGGCCTGGAGGCCATTGCCAAGGGCTTCGGCCTGGTCCACCCGGACGACGCCGAGAACCTGGCCCGCCAGTGGGTGGTCTATGACGCGCTCTACGCCTGGTGCCGCCTGGAGGTGGCCGCGGGGCGAGGGCCGGAGGGCCAGGCCTAGGAGCCTGTCGGAGTAATCCTCCGACACGCACCTAGGCTTTCTCCACCCCCAGGGCCCGCCGGCAGTCCGGGCAGACCGCATAGGTCAGGGGCGGGAAATAGCCTTCCTCCAATGCCGCCACCAGGGGCAGCACCTGCTCGGCCTCCAGCCAGGTCCCGGCCGCATCCCCGGCCGGGGCCGGTTTTTGCCCGCGCAGCAGGCCCCAGGCCGGCCGCTCCAGGCGCAGGCAGATGCTGCAGGCCTTGAGCTTCCGCTCCACCGCGCAGGGGCCGCAGGGCCGGAAGGGCACCGGCGCGCGCACTTCCTCGCGCAACAGCAGGCAGCTATACTCCAGGCCGCCGTCGGCCAGGGGGGTGATGGTCATCTCCATGAACCGGCGCAGGTCCGGGCTGTCGCAGCGGAAGGGCAGGGTGAAGCCGCGGCCCCGGACCCGCACCCGGGCTGCGGCCAGGCGGTGGACCGCCTGGGTGTCCAGGCCGTCGATGAAATCCTCCAAGGGGCGGCCCAGGACCAGGGCCGGCTTGAAGTCCGGCCGCCAGTTTCTTTGGGCAAAGGCGATCCAGGCGGCATCCACGGCCACGATGCGGCCGTCGGCGTCAATGCGATGGGTGTAGAGCATGCTGGCGTCTCCCGCAGGGCGGGGCAGTGGGCCCAGCATACCGTAATCGGACTCGCCATGCCAAAAATCAGCCCCCGCCAGATTGACGGGGGCTGAAGCTGGCGGTTTTGGCAGGCGGTTAGGCGGTTTTCAGGCGCTCACCCACCATTTGGGCGGCTTTTTCGCCGCTGAGCAGCATGCCGCCGAAGACCGGGCCCATGCGGAAGGAGCCAAAGGAGGCGTTGCTGCACATGCCGGCGGTGAAGACTCCGCCAAAGACCTCGCGGGTGTTGTTCAGGGTGTGGTGCTCGGCCACCTCGGCCCAGAGCGAGCGCTCGCCCACGAACTTGCCGGTCTTGGTGAAGAGTTCGGCGTCCACCTTGCGGCCGATGACGTTGACCACCTCGGCCGCGTGGCCGGTGGCGTCGATGACATACTTTGACCGGATGGTCAGCGGATCCACGTGCAACCCGCCCATCTCCACCGCGGTCCAGTTGATGACCAGGCCCACCACCCGCTGGTCGCGCACCATCACGTCCTCTACGCTGATGAGGTTGAAGACGGTCAGCCCGGCCTTGACCGCCTGGGAGGTGAGGGTGCTGACGCACTCCACGCTGCCGGCGGTGTAGTAGCCGGGCTCGAACTCCCGGGTGCGCACCCCGAACTCGTCCAGGATGCGCTTGGCCTCCTCCTGCACCACGATCTCGTTCATCATCATTCCGCCGCCCCACATGCCCCCGCCGATGCTTAGCTTGCGCTCGAACATGGCGGTCTTGAACCCGGCCTTGGCCAGGTAGTAGCCCGCCACCAGCCCGGCCGGGCCGCCGCCCACGATGGACACGTCTATCTCCAGGTGGTCGTTAAGCTTCTCGAAGTAGCGGCTGATGATGGCCTTGGTGATGATCGTCTCGTCCAGCATGTTCGCGTTCCTTTCCGCCGGCCGCCGAAAGCATCGGGGCCGGCTCCCGCATGGGAAACCGGCCCCGTTTGGATTAAGGCGCGGCGGCTGCTTCCCTGCGTTGGCATTACCCAACAGGTTCAAGGGGTCTACGTCCGCCGATCGAACGTACTCTCAGCCTGGGAAGGCTCCCCCAGCATGCCTGCTCGAATTAAGCCCAGCTTAGGCCGCGGGCCGCGGCTTGTCAACCGCCGGAAGCCCAGGCGGCGCAAGATGATTGTGCCGCCTGGGCAGGGCTGCTATATTGAGGGCTTACAGGGGTAGATAGCCTGACGAGGAAACCCATGGATGACGCCAACCGCCGCCGCCGCACCCGCGTGAACCTGCGCACCCGAGTCGAGGTCCACACCACCGGGGCCCGCCTGCTGGACCTGGAGACCCGGGATCTGAGCCACAAGGGCCTCTATGTGCTGGGCGATCTGCCGCTCAAATCCGGCCAGTCCTGCACCCTGACCGTGCACCTGCCGGCCGAGGGCGAGGACGTGCCGGTGCTGCGCATGGAGGGCCGGGTGGTGCGGGCCGGGGCCGAGGGCTCGGCCATTGATTTTGTCTCCATGGACGCCGAGACCTACCGGCACCTGCGCAACCTGGTGATACTCAACGCCGAGGATCCGGAACAGGCCGAGCAGGAGTTCACCACACCGGCCTTCGAGGTGCTGGACTAGGTGTCCGTCGGAAAAAGCCGTCCATGGCTTTTCCCGACGCTAACTTGCCGGAAGTGAATTCCGGCAAGTTACGCAAATTGCTCGCCCCCGTTGGGGGCTACCAAATTTGGCGGGCCATCCATGGCCCGCCTTGGAGCCCGCCGGAGCTGTTTCTCCGACAGGCTCCTAGCGCCAATTATGTGCGCTTGACAAAGCCGTCCCAGCCGGGTATCAAACTCCGGTTGTCCGCCGTGTGACGCCTTAGAGCCCCACCCATCAGACTGGCAGGAGGATCCATGCAGTTAGCCAGCCGCGTAACCAGCATCCAGCCCAGCCCCACCCTGGCCGCCGACGCCAAGGCCAAGGCCCTCAAGGCCGCCGGCGTGGACGTGATCAGCTTCGGGGTGGGCGAGCCTGACTTCCGCACCCCCGCGCACATCTGTCAGGCGGCCAAACAAGCCATCGACGATGGCTACCATGGTTACACCCCGGCCGACGGACTTCCCGAGCTGAAAAAGGCGGTGGCGGACAAATTCAAACGCGACAACGGCCTCGACTACGGCCTGGACCAGATCATCATCAACGTGGGCGGCAAGCACTCCAGCTACCTGCTCATGCAGGCCCTGGTGGAGCCCGGCGACGAGGTGATCGTGCCGGCCCCCTACTGGGTCAGCTATCCGCCCATGGTCATCCTGGCCGGCGGCACGCCGGTGGAGGTGCCCACCCGCCAGGCGGACGGCTTCAAGCTGCGCCTGGGCGACGTGGAAAAGGCCATCACCGCCAAGACCAAGGCCATCTTCATCAATTCGCCCAGCAACCCCACCGGCAGCGTGTACACGGCCCAGGAGCTGAAGCCCATCGCCGAGCTGTGCGCCAGCCGGGGCGTCATCATCATCAGCGACGAGATCTACGAGCCGATCCTTTTTGACGGCCGCACCTTTGTCAGCACCGCCAGCCTGGGCCCGGAGATCCTGGCCCACACGGTCACGCTCAACGGCGTGTCCAAGGCCTATGCCATGACCGGCTGGCGCATCGGCTACATGGCCGGGCCGGCCCCGATCATCAAGGCCTGCAACAATATCCAAAGCCAGTCCACCAGCAATCCCGCCGCCATTTCCCAGAAGGCGGCGGTGGCGGCCCTGAGCGGGCCTCAGGACGAGGTGGTCGCCATGTGCCAGGAGTTCCAGCGCCGGCGCGACTACATCGTCGGCCGCCTGGCCGCCATCCCCGGCGTCACCTGCCCCAAGCCGGGCGGGGCCTTCTACGTCTTCCCCAACCTCTCGGCCTATTTTGGCAAGACCGGCGCGGGCAAGGTGATCGAAGGCTCGGTGGCCCTGTCCGAATACCTGCTGGACGAGGCCCATATTTCAACCGTGCCCGGCGCGGCCTTTGGCGAGGACGCCTGCGTGCGCTTCTCCTTCGCCACCAGCATGGAGCTGATCGCCAAGGGCATGGACCGCCTGGCCGAGGGCCTGGCCAAGCTGGCCTAGGTGTCTGTCGGAAAAAGCCGTCCATGGCTTTTCCCGACGCTAACTTGCCGGAAGTGAATTCCGGCAAGTTACGCAAATTGCTCGCCCCCGTTGGGGGCTACCAATTTGGCGGGCCATCCATGGCCCGCCTAGGA
>JAZDHW010000249.1:0-13568 GCA_043805555.1 Pseudomonadota bacterium | reverse complement strand
CGCGGGCCGGACCAGGTGGAGCGGCCCGCGGTGGGAGTGCATAGCGCGGCCCTGGCGCGCTGGCACGGCGGCTCGGCCAGCCACCAGGCCTGGCCCCGGCCCCGGCCCCGGCCCGCGCGGCGCGGACTATCATTATTATATATGGGGGGGCCGGGACGAGAACGCCGGGCGGGAAATTCTGCCGCCGATGTGATACCGGATAGCTAAATCAACCCTTAACCACCGCCAGGGGCCGGGTGCGGGCCACCAGGGTGGCGATGCCCGCGCCGTGCATGACCCCCACCACCTGGCTCACGTCCTTATAGGCCTCGGGCATCTCCTCGGCCAGGGTGGCCTGGCTCCGGGCCCGCACCAGGATGCCCCGGCTGGCCAGCTCCTCCACCAGGCGGCGACCGCCGGCCTGCTTCTTGGCCTGGGTGCGCGAGAGCGCCCGGCCCGCGCCGTGGGCGCTGCTGGCAAAGGTCTCGGCCTCGGCCCTGGCCGTGCCCTTCAGGACATAGCTGGCCCGTCCCATGTCGCCGGGCACCAGCACCGGCTGGCCCACTGCCCGGTAGCGCTCCGGCAGCTCGGCATGGCCCGGCCCCAGGGCCCGGGTGGCGCCCTTGCGGTGCACCCAGAGCGGGCGCGGCCGGCCCTCGGGCATGTGGGTCTCCAGCTTCACCACGTTGTGGGCCACGTCGTACACCAGGCCCAGACCCAAGGTGGCCGGGCCCAGGCCCAGGGCGCGCATGGCGATTTCGCGCACCTGTTGCGATAACAATTGGCGATTATTGAAAGCAAAGTTGGCTGCCGCCGCCATGGCCGCCAGATAGGCCCGGCCATTGGCCGATCCCGGCCGGGTGGCCACCAGCTGGCGGTCCGGCGGGTGGACGGCCTGCGGGTCCTTGGATAAGAGGCGCAGGTAGTCGTCGCAGACCTGGTGGCCCAGGCCCCGGGAGCCGGAGTGGATCCAGACCACCAGTTGGCCCAAAAACAGGCCGAAGGCCGCGGCCGCGTCCGGGTCGTAGACCTCCTCCACCCGGCCCAGCTCCAGGAAGTGGTTGCCCGCGCCCAGGCTGCCGGCCTGGTCCCGGCCCCGGGTCAGGGCCCGCTGGCTCACCGCGCCCAAATCCGCGCCGGGCAGGCAGCCGCCGGACTCGCAGAAGGTCAGGTCCTCGCCGGAGCCCAGGCCGCGCCCCACCGCCCAGGCCGCGCCCTGGGTCAGGATCGCGGCCAGGTCGGCGTCCTTGAGCCGGTGCGCGCCGCCCTCGCCCACGCCGGCCGGCACCCCGGCCGCCAGGGCGTCGATGAACCGCAGGCGTCGCTCCGGGCCCAGGTCGTCGGCCAGGAGCTTGCTGCGCATCAGCCTCACCCCGCAGTTGATGTCGTAGCCCACCCCGCCGGGGGAGACCACGCCGGCCTCCGGGTCAAAGGCCGCCACCCCGCCGATGGGAAAGCCGTAGCCCTGGTGGGCGTCGGGCATGGCCAGGGCCGGGCCCACGATGCCGGGCAGCGCCGCCACGCCGCGCAACTGGTCCAGGCTGCCGTCGCCGGCCAGGCGCTCCAGCAGCGCCGCGTCCGCTAGGACCAGGCCCTCGCAGAGCATGTCCACCTGGCGGGGGATGCGCCAGCGGTAGTCATCTATTTTTATTATATCGCCCTTATTGCTGGTCACGGTTGCTCCCCCAGGCGTCAGACGTCCAGAATGACCTGGCCCCGCCAGCCCGAGCCGGCCGGCTCCACCCGGGCCTGATGGTAGGTCACCGCCTTGACCGGCTCGCCGGGGCGGTGCGCGTCCCGGCGGGCCATCACCCCCAGCCGGCCTCGCAGGCTGGCCGGGCGCAGCTCGCTGATCTCCAGGGCCACGCAGAGCAGGCCCTCGCCGTCCCAGCGGTAGACCACCTCGCCCAAGAGCTCCACCAGGAGTTCGGCGTAATCGCCGGCGGTCAGCTCCAGGGGCAGCCAGGTCAGTTCGCCGTCCCGGGGGCCCTTGACCATCAGCTCGGCCAGGGCCACGGCCGCGGCGCTGAAAAGCTCGGGCAGGCTGTCGGCGCTGACCCAGAGGCCCAGGTCGGCGGTGTGGGCGATGGCGCCGGACTCGGCCGTCATGACGGATCCTTTGGCGTTGCAGGTGACATGATACAATATGTTGTTATATTATAATGATTAATTACAACAAATGGTATGTAGGCCGATGAGGCTCGCCGCCAGAACCCAACTATTTAATAGGTTCCATTTCTCACTTATGTTACATCAAAATAAAGGGCAAGAGAAACGCGGACCCGGCCCCGGCCCCGAGGCCGGGTGGCAGGGAAGGGCAAGCTGGTCAAGCGCGGCCGCCGGGCCGCAGGGGAGAGTGGGCATGCGGGCAAGAGCGGCATGGTTGGGGGCGTTGGGGTTGCTGGCCCTGATGTTGGCCTGGGGGCCGACCCCGGTGGCGGCGGCCGGCGGTCGGGGGGCGGGACCGGGCCTGGCCCCGGCCGGCGGGTTCGAGCTGGGGCTCGCGGCGGGCTGGCTCTCACGGGAGCGCTTCCAGGACACCAGCGAGAGCTTCCGCGAGGCGGATGGCTCCACCGGGTCCGAGGCCTCCACCAACCTGAAGATCCGCAACGACCGCACCTACATGATCAACCTGGCCTACGGCCTGACCCGCTGGCTGACCCTGCGCGCCGGCCTGGGCATGGTCGAGGGCGGCTCCCTGCACGAGACGCTGGGCAACGGCGACTGGGAGGCTAAGCTCAAGTCGAACTTCGTCTGGGGCCTGGGCGCGCGGGCCCTGGTCTGGCAGGGGCCGTCCGGCCTGGGCCTCAGCGCCGGGCTGGACTACCTGCGCTATGACGACCGCGGCATCAAGTATTGGCAGTACCCGACCCCCGGCACCGGCAACACCTCCGACAGCGGGGTGAACGTGGACGGCCGGGTGGACTACTGGCGGGTACAGGGCGATGTGCGCCTGCACTGGGACCTGGGCCGCTGGCGTCCCTTCGTGGGCGGGGCCTATGCCTACTCCGAGCTGAAGGACGAGGACCGCTGGAGCTATCCCGACGGCACCTGGAGCAAGTACGACTTCTCCACCAAGAGCGAGGACCGCTGGGGCCTGCTGGGCGGGCTGGAGGCCGAGCTGATGCCGGGCCTGAACCTGCTGGTGCAGGGGATGCTCCTGGCCCGCGAGGAAATTGGCCTGTCGCTGAGTTACGATTTTTAAACGAAGTAACCCAGCCGCGGCGCAATAGTGGGCGCTGCGCAAGGGTCTTCACGGGAGGTTTGATGATGCGTCTGCCCAAGTTGGTGGCGATGACGGCCCTGGCGGCCGGGATCCTGGCGGCGGGATTGGCCCTGGCGGCAGAACCCCCGGCGGCGGGGCCGGCGGCCCAGGCCGGTCCGTGGCCGGTGGCCGCGCCGGGCCGGGTGGCAATGAGCCTGGGCGGGGCCTGGGTCTGGGAGGAGAAGTTCAAGGACTCGGTGCAGACCGCGGCGGTTTCGGGCGACCTCGCCTACCGCAACAACGCCAGCGACCTGCACTTCGAGGACGACCGCTGGTGGCTGGTGCGGGTGGCCTACGGCCTGCACCCGCGGCTCACCGCCCACCTGACCCTGGGCCAGGTGGAGGGCGGCCGGCTCTGGCAGACCCTGGGCGCCGACTCCTGGCACGCGGTGCTGCGGCCGGGCCTGGTCTATGGCGGCGGGCTCAGCGGCCTGGTCTGGCAAGGCCCCCAGGGCTGGGGGGTGCGGGCCGGGGCGGAGTACCTGCGCTATGACAACCGGGGCATCGCCACCTGGATCGACCCCGCCGGGTATTCCTCGGAGGCCAACGGTTCGGACGCCACCGGCCAGGTGGACTACTGGCGTCTGACCGGCGGGGCGGTGGTCTACAAGTCCTGGGGCGCCTTCACCCCCTGGGCCGGGATCAGCCTGGCCTATGCCGAGTTCAAGGAGAACGACCGCGACGCCTACAACCCCGACGGCAGCATCATCGACTATGACTTTGCCAGCAAGAGCGCCGACATCTTCGGCCTGACCGCCGGGGTGGACTGGCGCATCTGCCCGGCGCTCAGCCTGGGCGTGATGGGCAACTTCCTCAACCGCAGCGAAGCCGGGCTGACGTTGAGCTACGGTTTCTAGAAAAAGTAGGCCAGGGCTGGCGAACAGCCCTGGCCTTCTTGCCTCTCAACGCCTAACGCCAGATCACATCCGGGGCCTTGCGCAGGGGCAGCCGCCAGTAACGCTCGGCCGTGCGGCCCAGCATCATGGCTCCGAAGGCGGCGTGGCCGGCAGGCAGGGCCAGGGCCTCTTGCATGGGCGGGAAGAAATTGGCCGCCGCGTTGAAGAACCCGGCCCAGCAGGCACCCAGGCCCTGGCCATGGGCGCTCAGCTCCAGGTAGGTGAGCGCGATGGTGCAGGCGGCCGGGGCGGTGCGCTCGTCCTTGGGCGCGTGGGCCACCGCCACGGCCGGGGCCTGGCGCAGGATCACGTCCTTGCCCGCCTGCCAGCGCTCGATGACCCGGGCCATGTGCATCTGCCCGGCCAGGGGGTGGCCGGCGGCCACCAGGCCCTGCATCCACCGGATGACCAGCTTGGCCAGGGCGTCGAGCCGCTCGCGGCCCTGCAGCACCAGCCAGGCCACCGGCTGGATGTTGTGGCCGCTGGGGGCGTAGGCGGTTACTTCAAGTAAATGCTGTAATGTATCGCGGTCCAGGGCCTCGGGCTTGAAGTTGCGGATGGAGCGGCGGCCGGCCAGGAATTGGTCCGCCTGCTCCGCGGAAACTTTAAGCTCGCGCTTTAACGCCGGCATGGCGGCCAGGGGCATGGCGGCCAGCTCCAGGGCGCCGTGGGGGCAGGCCGCCGCGCAGTGGCCGCAGTTGATGCAAAGCTCGGCCGCCTCCGGGATGGGCTGGGGCAGGTGGTCGCCGGCGGGGGCGATGATCAGCGCCGAGGGGCAGGCGGCGGCGCAGATGCCGTCGCGCTTGCACTTGGCGGGGTCGATGGTGAACAGGCTCATTTGCCCTTCTCCAATTCCTTGAGATGCTCCATCACTTCTTGGGTGATTTCGGGATAGATGGCCGCGAAGCAGTCCTCGCACAGGCCGTGGGTGATGTTGACCGCGGTGCGCGCGGACAGGTAGGTCTCCATGGCGTGCCACTGGCCGGCCTCGTCGCGGATCTTTTTGCAGCGGGCGCAGATGGGCAGCAGGCCGCGCAGGGTCTTGACTTCGGTCAGGGCCTTTTGCAGGTCGCGGTTGGCCTGGCTCAGCTCGGCGGTCTTTTCGGCCACCTCCCGCTCCAGGTCCTGGCGGTAGCGCTCCTCCAGGTTTTGGTGGGCGCTGAAAAGCTCGGCCTGGCGGCCCAGCAGGTTGCGCACGGTGCGGGGGATGAGCCACAGGCCCAGGCCGAAGATGAGCATGATCAGGCTGCGGGCCAGTTGGCCCCAGGGGCCCAGGGTGGGGGCGGCGGCCAGCAGCTCCGGCGCCAAGCCGTGCAACCGCCAGAAGTACAGGGTGTTGGCGCAGGCCAGGGTCAGGGCCAGGGTGAAGAGCAGCAGGCGCTTGTCCAGGCGGAAGGCGGCGTAGAGCAGCACCAGCAGATAGACCAGGTTCACCGAGGAGGTGACCATGTCCAGGGGCGAGTTGCGGTAGGACAGCGAGAGCAGGTAAAGACTGACCAGCAGCAGGTCGATGGTTACGTTGACATAGTTGAGCCAGGGCGCGATGCGCCCGCGCTTTAGCCGCCGGGTCAGCCAGAGGTTGTAGACCGCGAAAGGGACCAGCAGGCTGACCATGGCCAGCAGCACCCCCGGCCCCTGGCCCGGACCGGCCCAAACCCCCAGCATGGCCAGGCACAGGCCCAGGAAGGCCCAGCGCGCGAGAACGAGCCGGCGCAGGGCCACGCGGGCCTCCGCCTCCACCTGGGCGGTCAGGCGGTCGTCCGCGATGGCCTCATTGGGCTTACGATCCATGTAGCCCCGCTGGAGGTCGGTGAGCAGGCCGGACCGGGCTGGCCGCGCCCAAAGGGATGGTTGGGCAATTGGTAGCATCTCGGCCGCCCAGGGTCAAGGTCCATGGCCCGGGGACGACATCATGATTCGGGGTCGGGCTGCTCCAGGTCGGCCAGGACGTCTTCCGAGAAATCGGGGTATAGGATTTTCAGGCAGTCGCGGCACAGGCCGTGGGTGATGTTGGCGGTGGTGCGGCTGGCGATATAGCTCTCCATGCTGTGCCATTGGCCGCCCTCGTCGCGGATCTTCTTGCAGCGCGCGCAGATGGGCAGCAGGCCCTGCAGGGTCTTGACGTCGGCCAGGGCCTTTTCCAGCTCGCGGTTGGCCTGGCGCAGCACCTGGGTCTTTTGCTCCACCTCGGTTTCCAGCTCCTGGCGATAGCGCTCCTCCAGGGCCTGGTGGGCGTTGAAAAGCTCCTGCTGGCGGCCCAGCAGGTGGCGCACGGTCTGGGGAATCATCATCAGGCCCAGGCCAAAGAGAGTCAGGATCAGGGAGCGGGCCACCTGGCCCCATCCGCCCAAGGTGGGGGCCATGGTCAACAGTTCGGGGGCGATGCCGCCCGCGCGCAGGAAGTAGAGGCCGTTGTAGAGGACCAGGGCCAGCGCCAGGCTGTAGAGCAGCAGGCGCTGGTCCAGGCGGAAGGCCGCGTAGAGCATGATCAGGGGGTAACCCAGGTTCAGGGAGGAGGTGACCATGTCCAGGGGGGAGGTGCGCTGGGAGAGCAGCAGCAGGTACAGGGTCACCAGGGCCAGGTCGCTGGTGACGTTGAGGTAGTTGAGCCAGGGCGCCACCCGCCCGGCCCTGAGGCGGCGGGCCAGCCAGTAGTTGTAGGCCGCGAAGGGCACGATCAGGGAGAGGCCGGCCAGCATCACCCGCAGGTCGTGGCCCGGCCCGGCCCAGAGCAGCAGCAGCACCAGGGCCAGGCCCAGGAAAGCCCAGCGCGCCATCACCAGATGGCCCAGGGCCAGGCGGGCCTCCGCCTCCACTTGGGCCGCGGTGCCGGGGTCGGGCGGTTTGCGGGCGACCAGGAACGCCATGGGCTCTTTCGCTCCCGCCGGCGCCGGGCCGGCCGGGAGGGCAAAGCAAAGGATCAGGAGCGATCCTTGAGTCTTTCAGCCTCGGCCAGGACCTCCGCGGAGATGTCGGGATAGAGCAGGCGGAGGCAGTCCTGGCACAGGCCATGGGTGATGCTGGCCGGGGTGCGGCTGGAGATGTAGGTCTCCATGTTCTGCCACTGGCCGTTTTCGTCGCGGATCTTCTTGCAGCGCGAGCAAATGGGCAATAGGCCCCGCAGGGTGCGCACGTCGTCCAGGGCCTTCTGCAGCTCCTGGTTGGCCAGGGAGAGCACCTTGGTCTGGGCGTCAACCTCCCGCTCCAGCTCGCGCTGGTAGTTCTCGGCCAGCATGCGGCGGGTCTGGAAGGCCACCTCCTGTTTGGACAGCATCTTCATGGTGTCCATGGGGATGAGCAGGTAGTGCAGGCCCAGGCCCAGGAGCAGCACGGACTTGATGACCTGGCCCATGGGCCCGGCGGTGGGCACGGTAGCCAGCTCGGCCGGGGTGATCTCTGGATAGGTAAGCCAGAACGGCAGGTTGAAACAGATCATGGTGAGGATCAGGGCGTAGATGAGCAGGCGGTAGTTCAGGCGGTGGGCCACATGGAACAGGATGTAGGGATAGATGATCAGGGCCGGCGAGGATGCCAGGTGGAAGGGCGAGTAGGCATAGGCGATGGCCAGTTGATAGACCATCACGGCCAGCATGTCGATGGTGGTGGTGAGATAGTCGAACCAGGCCGGGGGCAAACCCCGGCGCAGCACCCTGGCGACCCAGAGGTTGTAGACCAGCACCAGGCCGGAAACCGTCGCCAGTACGGGCGCATAGCGGCGATAGCCGGGCCAGGCCAGGCAAAGGGCCAGGAACAGGCCCAGCATGCCGGCGAACCACCAGCGGTTGCGCAGATCGCGCCGATGGGTGCGCAGGATCTCGGCCTGGTAGATCTCGGTGAAGTCCTGGCTGCGGTAACCGACTGTGTTCACAGATAAACCTGCGCCAAACCAGGGGAGGGGACCAGCCGAGAAAAACTCTGCCGGCGCGCATCAGGGCGCGCACGGTGCAGCGGGTGGGCGTGCTGACCGACATGCATGGGTCTGAAGGCAGGCTCCTGCCAGTTGAACATAGTTCACAATCAGGCGCAACAGGATTGTGAAAAGTGAATAATAGAGACTATTCTCGGATTTGCCATGGGGTAAATCAGGTCGAAATTAGGCGAATAGCGGTGAAGTCACGCCCGTGGGAAGGAGCTGGGGAAGGCCAGTTCGCTCTTGAGGCTGCGGGTCATCAGGGCGTCCAGGGCCTGCTGGGGGGGCTGGTCCTGGTAGATCACCGCGTGGACCGCGGCGATGATGGGCATCTCCACGCCGGAGAGCTCGGCCAGCTCCAGCACGGTGCGGGTGTTGTGCACGCCCTCGGCCACCGCCCCGGCCAGGCTGGCGGTGATGTCGCCGATCTTCTCGCCCAGGCCCAGGCGCTGGCCCACCAGGTAGTTGCGGCTCTGGGGGCTGGTGCAGGTGAGCACCAAATCGCCCAGGCCGGCCAAACCGGCCAGGGTGGCCATCTGGGCCCCGCGGGCCATGGCCAGGCGGGTCATCTCGGCCAGGCCCCGGGTGATGAGCGCGGCCAGGGTGTTGTGCCCGAGCTTCAACCCGGCCACCATGCCGGCGGCGATGGCCAGCGGGTTCTTGACTGCCCCGCCGATCTCCACCCCCGGCAGGTCGAAGCTGGTGTAGACCCGGAAGCGGGCGGTGGCAAAGGCGGTCTGCACGAAACGGGCGATTTCGTCGCTGCGGCTGGCCACGGTGACGGCGGTGGGAACGCCCTTGGCCACCTCGCGGGCGAAGCTGGGGCCGGAGAGGCAGGCCAGGCGGCGGTGGAAATTTTTAGGCAGCGCTTCCTCGGCCACCTCCAGCATGGTGTAGCCGGTGGATTGCTCGATGCCCTTGGAGCACGAAACCAGGGCCGCGCGCTCGGGCAGGTGGGGCGCGGCCTGGCCCAGCACGGCGCGGAAAACGTGGGTGGGCATGACCAGCGCCACCAGGTCCGCGCCTTTCAAGGCCTGGGCCATGTCGGCGCTGGCGGTGAGCCGGGGGTTGAGCGCCACCCCGGAAAGAAAGCGGGTGTTCTCGTGGCGCTCATTGATGGCCCCGGCCACCTCGGGCTCATAGGCCCACAACCGCACGTCGTGATCCGCCCCGCTCAGGTGCTGGGCAATGGCCGTACCCCAACTGCCGGCCCCGACCACACAGATTTTCAGGGGGGCGTCGGCGGTCACGGTCATGGCTCGCTCTCCCGGCTGGCCGCCCGGACGGCGGCGCGCGCCGGGCGGGAGTTGACGCGCGGGGGATGGCCCCGCGTCGCCACCATTGTGGAAGAGCGGGGCGTTTCGCGCAAGGGGTAAGGCTGGGAAAGCCGGCAAGGGGCGGGCTGCCAGGCCGGGTGGCCGATTCCGGGGGCCCGGAGAGCTGGTTGGCCGGGCCGCGTCAGCGGCATGAAACCGGGTCCAGGCCGCGGGTGCCCGGGGCCGGCCTACCAGCGGCTCCGGGCGCGGCTGATCTTCAGGCGGAAGTCCAGGCCGTCGTCGGCGCGTTTGATCATGATGCGTCCCAGGGCCAGGGGATCGTCGGCGGCGCTGAGCATGCCGGGCCGGGTGGAGCAGGCCAGGCCGAAGCCGGCCGCGGCCGTGGCCGTCGCCACCCTGGCGTCGGTGAGGCCAAAGGGATAGCTGAAGGTGTTCACCGGCGCGCCCAGCAGGCCGGTGAGCCCGAGCTGGCAGGCCTCCAGCTCCTCGGCCAGGGCCAGGTGGTCCAGGCCGGTCAGGGCCAGGTGGCGGTGGCCGTGGCCGCCGAACTCCACCCCGGCCGCGGCCAGCTCCCGGATCTGCGCCGCGCTCATCAGGCGCTCCTGGGGCAGTCCCTTGGCCAGGTCCCAGGCGTTGACCCCGCCGATCTCGCCGCTGACCACGAAGACGGTGGCGGTCATGCCCCGCGCGCTGAGCAGCGGCCAGGCGGTCTCGTAGAAGTCCAGGTAGGCGTCGTCGAAAGTGAGCACCACAAAGCGGCCCAGGCTGCCGGCCTGGCTGCCGCCCTGGGCCGCGGCCCAGGCCTGGCCCAGGGTCAGGGTGGCGTAGCCGGCCGCGGCCAGGTGGTCGAGCTGGGCCGCGAAGCGCCGGGGGCTGACCCGAAGCTTGGGCAGGGGGGTGCCGGCCAGGCGGTCGGTGACCTGGTGGTACATCAGGATCGGGATGCCAGGCAGGCGCGGCCGCCACCAGTGGTAGCGGGCCGAGAAGCCCAGCCCGGCCAAGGCCGTGGCGCCGGCCAGCCAGCCGGTCATGCCGCCGCCCCCCCCAGGGCCTGGGCGTAGGCCGCCTCGGTGGCGTCCAGCATGGCCGCGCGCGAATACTCGGCCAGCACCATGGCCCGGCCGGCCCGGCCCAGGCGGGCGCGCAGGCCGGCGTCATCCAGCAGGCGCAGCACCGCCTGGGCCAGGGGCCCGGCCTGGCCGGGCGGGACCAGGAGGCCGGTCTCATCCGGACGCACGATCTCCGGGCTGTCGCCGGCCGCCGCCGCCACCACCGCCCGCTCCATGCAGAGCTGTTGCAGCAGCGCCTGGCTCACGCCCTCGGCCCGGTCGCTGGTCAGCACGCAGATGTCGCACAGGGGCAGGATGCGCTCCACATCCTCGCGGTGGCCGGTCATCACCACCGCCGGGCGCAGGCCCATCTGGTCCAAATAGCCGTTGACCCGCTCCCAGCCCGGCCCGTGGCCCACGATGAGGAAGCGCGTCCGGGGCCGTTTTGCCAGCACCAGGCGGGCCATCTCGCAAAAAATGTCGTGGCGCTTCCAGGAGCGCAGCACCGCCACCATGGCCACCACCGGCGCGCCGGGGGCGAGGCCCAGCTCGGCCCGCAGGGCCTCGTCCGGCGGGGCGGGCGCGAAGCGCTTGATGTCCACCCCGGTGGGGATGCTCACCACCCGCTCCGCCGGCAGGCCGTAGTCCTCCACCAGATGGCGGCGGATGCCCCGGCCGGTGGTGATGACCATGCGCGGCAGGCGGTAGACCACGTTGAGGGGGTTCTTGCTCACCGGCACCGAGAGGTGCCGGGTGCGCACCCCGGCCGCGCCGGTGATGCGGCAGGCCATGCCCGCCAGCCAGGCGTCCACCGAGGAGTGGGCGTGCACGATCAAGAAGCCGCCCCGGCGGATCAGCGCCATGAGCCGGAGGAGGGCCATGATATCCCAGGGGCCGGCCATGGCCAGGGGGTGGAAGGTGAGCCCGGCCGCCTCGGCCCGGACCCGCAGCTTGCCCTCCGGGCAGCCGCACAGCTCCACCCGGTGGCCGCGCTCCATGAGGCCCAGGCACTCGGCCAGGATGCGGATCTCCTGGCCGCCCCAGCCGTTGGACCACTCGGTGTGCAGGATGCGCCAGGGGTCCACCGGGGGTTAGTCCTCGTCTTCTTCCTCGATCACCGGCGCGTTGAGGCGCTTGATGACCGGGGTGCCGTCGCTGTAGACGTCGATGACGTTCAGGCAGGCGTACTCCTGTTCCAGGCGGAAGACCCGGTCCAGCGGCACGCCCATGAGCTTGGCCAGGATCACCCGGTTCACCCCGGCGTGGCCCACCACGCAGACCGACTCGCCCTCGTGCTCGCCCACGATCTGCAAAAAGGCCGGGATGACCCGCTCGGCCAGGTCGATCAGCGACTCGCCGCCGGCGATGCGGAAGTTGGCCAGGTCGGCGTAGCGGGCCTTGAGCTCCACGGGATAGCGGTCGGCGATCTGCTTGTAGTTCAGCCCCTCCCACTGGCCCAGGTTCAGCTCGCGCAGCTCGGGCATGGTCTGCACCTTGCGCCGGGGCGACTGCTTGCGGGCCACGGCCTCGGCCACCACCCGCGCGCGCGACAGGTCGCTGGCGTAGACTCCGCCCAGCTTCTCCTGGCTCATGCGCTTGACCACCTTCTTGGCCTGGCTCTTGCCCTGGCGGCTCAGGCCGATGTCGGTGTGGCCGTAGAACAGGCCGTCGCCGACCCCCATCACCTCCGGGTGCCGCCAAAGATAAATGCGCGTATACTTGATCTTATTGGTCTGCATGGTTCACCGCGGGACCGGCCCCCTTGCCTGGGCCGGCAGTAGTGGTAAGCTCGATTCACGGGCCTAATAATAACGCCCCCGCCCCCAACATGCCTCATCCGGAGGAACTATGTCCAGGCCGCTTCGCCTCGTTGGGCTCCTGGCCGCCCTGGCCGCCCTGGTCTGGGCTGCGCCGGCCCTGGCCGCCGCCGCAAAAGGCCCCAAGATCGTCTTCGACAAAACCGAGATCGTCTATCCCAACGCCAAGGAGGGACAGACGCTGGCCGCCCAGTTCACCTTTACCAACCAGGGCGCGCAGAACGTCATCGTCGACAGCGTCACCCCCTCCTGCGGCTGCCAGGTGGCCAAGTTCGACAAGGTGGCGGCGCCGGGGCAAAAAGGCGTCATCAACCTGGAGTTGGACACCAGCGGCATCACCGGGGCCTTCCGCAAGACGGCCGTGGTGGCCAGCAACGACCCGGCCAACCCCTTCGTGACCCTGGTGATGATCGGCGAGACCAGCAGCCGGGTCAAGGTCGAGCAGGGCCGCCGCCTGGACCTGGTGGGCTGCCTGGGCTCCCCGGTCAGCGTCAGCACCGGGCTCACCGAGCCCGAGGGCAAGCCGCTGATCATCGCCGGGGTGGAAAACCCCATGAGCGAGTACCTGGACGCGGTGCTGTCGCGCCAGGCCGACGGCCGGCGCTACACCCTGACCGTCACCAGCAAGGCCAAGGAGCCCATGGAGTTCGCCGGCCCCCTCTACCTGGTGGTGCCGGGCTCCTCCAAGATCAGCCTCTACGTGGTGGCCGACATCAAGGGCCCCTTCACCGTCTCGCCCCAGGAGGTCTACTTCGGCGGCCTCAGCCAGCAGATGAAGGGCGAGGTGCAGCGCTCCATCCAGGTGATCAAGACCTGCGTGGACAAGCTCAAGATCGAAAAGCTCATCTACGACGCCGACAGGTTCAAGGTGGAGGAGCGCTGGGCCGAGCCGGAGAGCAAGCTCCTCCTGGTGGTCAGCCCCCGCCAGGACAAGCTGCCCAAGGGTCCTTTTGAGGACAAGATCGGCATCCAGTCCCAGGGCAAGATCTTCTACGTGCGCCTGAAGGGCATCGTGAACTAGCCGGCCGAGCGACGAAAGTATGACGCGGGCGGGGATAAACCCCGCCCGTTTTTTTATTGCGCCATGGCCGCTGCGGGAGCCGGCGGCACCCGACCCGTATGCGGCCGTCGCGGCACGCGATCCCCGCCCGTCTTTATCTTTTCATTTCTGTTCCTTCTTCCTTCCGGGTGGCCCGGACAGCTTCGCTGTCCGGGCTGCGAAGCAGCAAGAAACATCGCCCGCGCCCGCGAACGTCCAGCCCGGTTTGGTTCGGGCACCCGACTGGGTTTCTTGTGCCTGCGGCACCCGGACAGCAGAGCTGTCCGGGCCACCCAAGAAGGGGGAGGCCCAGGCCGGCGGCGCAAGCGGCCTTAA
>JAZDHW010000248.1:0-35605 GCA_043805555.1 Pseudomonadota bacterium | reverse complement strand
CCCGGCTGCGGTCAGCCCCGCGCCCGCGGCGGCAGCGGCTTCCCCGGCCCCGGCCAGGGGCGGCGGCAAGCCCCCGGTGCAGGCCCCGGCCGCGCTCAAGGAATTGATGGACTACCTGGCCCGGGGCGAGCCCCTGCTCTGCGCCCGCCTGGGCCAGGGCCAGGCCGACTGGAACGACGGCGCGCTGATAATCAACCTGCCGGGCAACGGGCTCAACGCCGACGTCTGCACCCCGGACAACGAGCGCAAGCTTAGCATCCTGGCCAGCGAGCTTTGGCCGGGCGGACCGGCGGTGCGCCTCAAGCGCGCCGCGGCCGAGGCCGCGCCGGAGCGCGACCGCCAGGCCGAGATCGCCGCCGCCCAGGGTCTGGCCGAGCACCCGGCCGTGCTGGAGGCCATGGAGGTCTTCGAGGCCCAGGTGGTCCAACTCAACCCGTTGAAAGCAGGCTGATTCCCGGAGGCGCGCCATGGACTACCACGGCATAACCCTGCCCCGCGCGGCCCTGGCCGAGTTCTGCCGGCGCCACCACATCAGCCGCCTGGCACTCTTTGGCTCCATCCTGGGCCCGGACTTCGGCCCGGAGAGCGACATCGATCTGCTGGTGGAGTTCGAGCCCGGCCATGGAGCAAGCCTTTTCGCCATGGCCCGTATGGAGCGCGAGCTTACCGAGCTGCTGGGACGGCAGGTTGACCTGCGCACGCCAGCCGAATTGAGCCGCTATTTCCGTGATGAGGTTGTTAGGCAAAGTGTGCCCCAATATCCCTGAACCGGATCGCGTCCGCTTGCGGCATATGCTGGAGGCGGCCGCGGAGGCGCTGGCGTTCGTCCAGGGCAAGGCGCGGGACGATCTTGAGAAAGATCGCCTGTTGCTTATGGGAATTTGCCGCTGTCTGGAAATCGTCGGCGAAGCGGCGGCCAAGGTCTCACGCCCAACCCGCCAGGCCATGTCCGGCTTGCCCTGGCTGGATATGATTGGGATGCGCAACCGCCTCATTCACGCCTATTTTGATGTAGATTTAGGCCAGATTTGGGACACCGTCGCACTGGACCTGCCCGACCTGGTCGCGGCACTGCGTTTGGCGCTAAAGGAAGGATGACAGGATTATGTTCCCCAAAGGCATGGGCGGCAATATGGGCGGCCTGGTCAAGCAGGCCCAGAAGATGCAGCAGCAGATGATGAAGCTCCAGGAGGAGCTGAACGCCCGCGAGGTCAGCGCCCAGAGCGGCGGCGGCATGGTGGAGGCCACGGTCAACGGCCGCGGCGAGCTGCTGAAGCTGCGCCTGGAACGCGAGGTGATCGACCCCGACGACGCCGAAATGCTCAGCGACCTGATCGTGGCCGCGGTGGGCGAGGCCCAGCGCCGGGCCCAGGAGATGGTGCAGTCGGAGATGGGCAAGGTCACCGGCGGCATGAACATACCGGGCCTCATCTAGCCCGTGTACCCCAAGGGCCTCAGCGCGCTGATCGCCGCCCTGGGGCGGCTGCCGGGCATCGGCCCCAAAAGCGCCGAGCGCCTGGCCCTGCACCTGTTGCGCCTGCCGGCGGCGGAGGTGCGCGGCCTGGCCACGGCCATGCTGCGGGTCAAGGAAGAGGTGCGCGCCTGCGGCCTCTGCGGCAACCTGGCCGAGAGCGACCCCTGCCCCATCTGCGCCGACCCGGCCCGCGACGCCGCTCAGATCATGGTGGTGGAGACCCCGGCCGACCTGGCCGCCCTGGAATCCGCCCACAGCTTCCGGGGCCGCTACCACGTCCTGGCCGGGGCGCTCAACCCCCTGGAGGGCATCGGCCCCCGCGAGCTGCGCCTGGCCGAGTTGGTGGCCCGGGTCAAGGCCGGCGGCGTGGCCGAGGTGATCATCGCCACCAACCCCACCGTGGAGGGCGAGGCCACCGCCGACCTGGTGGCCAGGTCCCTGGCCGCCTGCGGCGTCAACGTCACCCGCCTGGGCTACGGCGTGCCGGTGGGCGCGGACCTCAAGTACATGGATCCGGTCACCCTGGGCCGCTCCCTGGCCGGCCGCCGCCGGCTGGAGGAATAGGCGCTGGGATGCACGTGATAAATGGTCGAGAGGCAGGCTAGTCTGGTCACAGCGAAAAACTTAAGGAGATGACAATGCGGCGCATCCTAATGCTGTTGGCAATGACCCTCGCGTTCTGCGCGGGACCGGCCTTGGCCCAGGAGGCGATTCCCAACCTGGAGGGGACCTGGCACGTCGCCACCAGCGAGTTCCATGTCAAAGGCAAGGATTTTCTGGGCAGCGGCACCTCGGCGGTCTGGAAGTTCGACAAGCAGCAGGGCCGAATCATCCACGGTTCGGTGGAATGGGATGTGAAAGGCAAGTCCCACAAAGGCAAGGATCGCTTTTCCGGGGTCATCGCCAAGGACAACAAGACCATCTACATAGCAGGCCATGGCGAGGGTGTGCGCATTGGACACCTGGAAGGCGCGGACGCGATCACCATGTATTTCATCGTGCCGGGTGGCGCGGAGCCGCGCGCCGGCTTCGCGGAACTCAAGCGCGCCAAGTAGACCGTTCCAGCCTGAACCAGGTCACGGGTGCGCCGCCGCCGATGAGGCGGGCGGCGCGCTTTTTTATGGCCGAGCGTACCCGGGTCCCGGCTCACTCCAGCAGATCGCGGATGGTGAGCAGGAAGCGGGCCACCGGCCGGGCGTTGGCCAGTTGGTGGTTGAAGCACAGGGTCAGCGGCAGGCGGCCGTCCACGGGCCAGCCCGGAAACAGCGCCATGGAGTGTGCCGGGGCGAAGGCGGCGTCCTCGATGCCCCTGAGCGCCAGCATGGAGATGAAAAGCGGCGCGTTCTCGCGCACGTAGCGGCGCTGGAAGACCCCGCTCAGGCGTTCGGCCGCGTAGCAGGCCAGTGGCCAGCCCTCGCGCAGGCGGGCGTAGGCCCCGGCCGGGGCCGGCCGGGCCAGGGCGGCGCGGGCCTCGGTCCAGACCTCCTGGCGGGGGCGCAAATGGGCGTCGGCCACGGCCGGAACCACGCAGGAGGAATCAGGCCGCTCCAGCACCAACCCCACCCGCACCGGCTCACCGGCCCAGACCAGGCGGCCCCAGAAGGTGTAGAAGTTCAGGTGCGGATGCAGGCAAAGCGCCGCGCTGGCCGCGGCCGCCACGCTGAGCAGCAGTTCGCGGGGCCGGTCGGCCGAATCGGCCAGGGCCGGCCGCAGGCGGGCGCTGGTTTTGAGGGTCACCCCTGGGGTGAGCTCGAAGCCGCGCCACCAGGCCCGGCGGGCGAAGTTGCTCTGGCCGAGGTTCACGGGCAGGGGGGTGGGGGGCGTCGTTCGGCTCATGGCTTCCGGTCGCGGGGGGAGTTGATCAGAGGCCCTATACATACTACATTTGGGCCGCCCAGCCAACCATTACCAAGATATAGTTTGCTAAGTTACTTATCGCTCATGATCATGGCCAACCATTGGCTCTTTCCCGCGCAGATGTCGCTTGACATTCAAAGCCCCGTTAAATAATCTTCAAGCGGTGCCCAAGGATGCATTGAAACAGATACATAGCTAGCCATGCTGTGCCATGAAAGCAAATTATTTTATAAATTGGTTGGGGGCAAATATGTGCAGGGACTTGTTAAACTGCTTTAAGCTTAGATGGTATTTAGCGATAACAATTATTCTTTCCATGTCATGCCTATTCGGTTGCACGGACAAGATAGACCCGAACGATCCATCATCATACAAAGAAAATTCTACGCTCATTAACTGGCTTAATGCTGAAGGATACGAAGTGGATATCTCAGAGAGTAAGGCTCAATCTATTTATGGCTTTTCATACAGTAACGACGCAAAGCTTTGGGTAAATCCACAATGCGCACGTGTTCCACAAAGAAATTTAATTGGTGTGCCACGTTTTGATTTTGATCCAATTACGGTTAAACCTGGATTTACCCAAGCAACTTTTGCAGATGGCAGGCTTACCACCATTGTGAAGTGCCTTGCAATTGAAGACCCCATCGACGACACCACAGCTATAATTGATAGTTTTATTGATAAATATGGGAAAAAGGGATTGGCGGCAAACAGTGAACAGTGCATTGTTAATTTTAACGATGTAATTTTCCCAGCTTATTTTATTAAATATAAAGGACGGTACGTAATATTTGAGTTTATCGTTGAAACCAGCCGGTCTAGTGCTGACAAGAAAGAGCATACCTATTTGTACGCCAAACTCACAGATTACTTTTTACTTGAACGGCTAGCGGGAATAAAAGCGCATGAGACTGAAAATGACAAGGTCGTCGATAAGCTAAAGAAGACCTTCTAATTTCGGCGAGCTAATATATCTGCAAGTTTGATTAGGGCCAAATTCGGCGTGGCAACCCATGCATTTTCCTCATCCCCATGTGATTCTGCCAGGTTAGCGGCCCAGGCGGCGGCGCAGCAGGCGGTAGCGGGTGGGCAGCTTGACCAGCGCGCTGCGGGCCCGCAGCCAGGGCGCGGCCAGCCCCCCGGCCGGCCGGGCCTGGTACAGGCCGTGGACCAGCCGGAGCTGCACCACCGCGCCGGGGGCCGGCAGGGCGGCCGGGTCCGCGTGGGCCAGGCTCTGCCAGCCGTGCTCGCAGCGCACCAGGGCCAGGCCCAGGGGCGCGCTGAAGCCCTCGGGCGGGCTGTGCAGCACCGTGGCGGCCAGGACCTTGCCCATGACCTCGCCCGGCGGCGGCTCGGGCCGGCGCGGGGCCGGCGGGGCCAGGGCCAGGTCATAGGCCGGGCTCCAGGCCGCCTTGGCCGACCAGGGCCGCTCCGCCGGCACCAGGATGGTCACCAGGTTGTTGTTGCCCAGCCCGCCGATGGATTGCGTGAGCGCCACCTGGGGCGGCCGGGCCAGGCAACGGGCCGGGTCCACCCGGCCGGTCATGAGCCAGCAGGCCTCCACCACCTGGGCCAGGCCCGAGGCCCCCACCGGATGGCCGCGGGCCTTGAGCCCGCCCGAGGGATTGATGGGCCGCTCGCCGTCGGGGCCGGTGCGGCCATCCAGGGCCGCGCGCCAGCCCGCGCCGGGCGCGAAAAAGCCCAGGTCCTCGCTGCCGATGATCTCGAACATGGTGAAGGCGTCGTGCACCTCGGCAAAGTCCACCTGGGCCGGGTTGACGCGGGCCATGGCGTAGGCCTCGCGGGCGGCCTGGCGGGTGGAGTTGAAACTGACCAGGCTGCCCCGGCTGGTCACCGCCGCGCTGTCGGTGGCGTGGCCCACCCCGGCGATGCGCACCGCGCCCCGGCGGCTACTTAGCACCACCGCCGCCGCGCCGTCGGTGATGGGCGCGCAGTCAAAGAGGCAGAGCGGATCGGCCACCGGCCGGGCCCCGTGGTGGTCGGCGATGGTGATGGGCTTCTGGAACTGGGCCAGGGGGTTCAGCGCGCCGCGGGCGTGGTTCTTGACCGCCACCGCGGCCAGGGCCGCGCGCAACTGGTCCGGCTCCACGCCGTGGGCGCGGGCGTAGGCCTGGGCCACCAGGGCGGCCAGCGCCGGCATGGAGGCCCCGTAGCGCCGCTCGCTGGGCGCGATGACCTCGGCCAGGATGCGGGTGGCGGCGGCGGTGCCCAGGCCGGTCATCTTCTCGCCGGCCACCACCAGGGCGGTCTCCTTGTAGCCGCTGGCCACGGCGTAGAAGGCGCTCTCCAGCACCCCGGCCCCGGTGCTGCTGGCCGTCTCCACCCGGAAGCCGGCCGCGCCCATGAGCCCCAGGCGGTCGCCCAGGGCCACCGGCAGGTTGCCCTCGCCGGTGAACTCCTCGGCGTTCATCACCCCCAGATACAGGGCGTCCACCTGCTTCAGGCCAGCCTCGGCCAGGGCCGCGCCGGCGGCCTGGGCCAGCAGGTCCATGAGTTTCATCCGGGAGCGGCCAAAGGGCGTCAGGGCCGCCCCGGCGATGAACACCGGGCTGGGCATGGGCCTCCTCGCGTGGTTTCTCCCTCTAGTCTCATACAAAAACCCGGCGCGCCCAAGGAATTTCCGCTCCCGCCCCCGGCCAGTCGCCAAGCCGTCGCCTGGGCGCGGCGGGCGCGCGGGAAAAATTCTGGGCCGGATTCATTTTTGGCATTGACGGTGCGGAAGGCCGTGCTATAGATTGGTCCTACCACCCGATGACTGGACATCATACCGGCGCCCCGCGCCCATCGCGAGGAGCGAGCATGTTCAAGGCCGTCAAGCCACGCCGCGTCACCGAGGAGATCGTGGCCCAGCTCACCGAGCTGATCGGCCAGGGCAACCTGCAGCCCGGCGACCGCCTGCCCCCGGAGCGCGAGATGGCCATCGAGCTGGGCGTGAGCCGCAACGCCCTGCGCGAGGCCCTGAAACGGCTGGAGAGCGACGGCTGGGTGAGCAGCCAGCAGGGCTCGGGCACCTACGTGCAGGACATCGCCGCCCAGTCCCTGAAGGACCCGCTGTGCACCCTCATCCGGCAATCGCGCACCAACCTGGCCGAGCTGGCCGAGTTCCGCACCGTCATCGAGTCCTGGGCCGCGGGCAAGGCCGCCCAATCCATCGCGGCCGCGGACCTGGCCGGCCTGGGCGACGTCATCGCCCGCATGTCCGCCAAGGTGGAGCGCGAACAGCCGGTGCACCTGGAGGACGCCGAGTTCCACCTGATCCTTTCGCGCGCGGCCCACAACCGGGTCTACTTCCACGTGGCCAAGACCATCTTCTACCTCTTCGCCCAGATCACCAAGGTCAGCCACGAGCGCATTTTCGCCACCCGCCGCGACCAATTGAGCCTTTTCGAGGAGCACCGCGCCATCTACCAGGCCATCGCCGACGGCGACGCCAAGCTGGCCCAGCGCCTGATGCGCAAGCACCTGAACAACACCGAGCGCTGGTTCAAGGAAAACCTGCTCACCGTCTCCGGGGAGAAGTTCGATGGACTCAACTAAGCCCACCACCAAGGAGATCCTGGCCGGGGCCGTGGGCGGCCCGGCCACGCCGCTATACAACCCCGACGCGCTGAAGGAGATCGCGGCCGATTTCAGCGCCTGGCGCGAATCCGCCGTGCGCCCGGCCGACCGCGAGAACTGGCAACAGACGCCGGCCACGGTGCTGGGCTCGGACATCCCCCGCAACATGCTCTACACGCCGCTGGACGTGGCCGAGCTGGACTACGCCCACCACTTGGGCCACTCCGGCCAGGCCCCCTTCACCCGCGGCGTGCACCCCAACATGTACCGGGGCCGGCGCTTCACCCGCCGCCAGTTGGCCGGCTTCGGCAAGCCCGAGGACACCAACCAGCGCATCAAGTTCCTGCTGGACCACGGCGCCACCGGCATCAGCATCATCTTCGACCTGCCCACCATCCAGATGTACGACTCCGACGACCCGGTGTCCCAGGGCCAGGTGGGCATGAGCGGGGTGGCGGTGGACAGCGTGGAGGACATGGACCGGCTCTTTGCCGACATCCCCCTGGACCAGGTCACCGTGAGCCTGGTCACCCACTACCCCTCCAACTCGGCTCTGCTTTTCCCCATGTACCTGGCCCTGGCCGAGAAACGCGGCATCCCCTGGAGCGCGCTCAAGGGCAGCATCCAGAACGACGTGACGTTGGAGGAGGTCGTGCGCTCGGGCCCGGAGTACATCCCGCCCAGGGATTGCTTCCGGGTGCAGTGCGACAACATGGAGTTCATCCGCAAAAACGTGCCGCTGTGGAACTTCCAGACCTTGAACGGCTACAACCTGCGCGAGTTCGGCACCAGCGCGGTGACCGAGATGGCGGTGGCCATCGCCAACGCGGTGGATTCGTTCAGCGAGCTGATGCGCCGCGGGCTCAGCGCCGACGAGATCGGCGAGCGGGCCGCCTTCTTCTGGTCCATCGGCAACGACTTCTTCGAGGAGGTCGCCCGCATCCGGGCCGTGCGCCGGCTCTGGCACCGCATCATGACCCACCGCTTCGGGGCCACCAACCCCCGCGCCACCTGGATGCGCTGCCACGTGCAGACCTCCGGCGTGTCGCTCACCCGCTCCGAGCCCATGAACAACGTGGTGCGCGCGTCCTTCCACGCCCTGGCCGCGGTGCTGGGCGGGGCCCAGTCGCTGCACGTGGACTCCTTTGACGAGGCCTACTCGGTGCCCACCGAGGAGGCGGCGCTCTTGTCGCTGCGCACCCAGCAGATCATCGAGTCCGAGACCGCCGCCTGCGAGGTGGTGGACCCCCTGGGCGGCTCCTTCTACATCGAGGCGCTGACCAACCGCCTGGAGGCCGCCATCCTGGACGAGCTGGAGGAGATCGAGAAGAAGGGCGGCTACGTGGCCGCGGTGGAGACCGGCTGGCTGCAGGGGCGCATCAGCGATTATTTTCACCGCGAACGCGAGCGCCTGGAAAAGGGCGAGATCAAGGTGGTGGCCGAGAACGCCTACAAGAGCGCGGCCGAACTGCCGGAGATCAGCGTCTTCGAATATCCCCGGGGCGTGGAGGAGCGCATGACCGCCCGTTTGGGCGAGCTGCGCCTCAGGCGCGATAACGCCGCGGTGGAAGCGGCTCTGAAGGGCCTGGAGGACGCCTGCCGGGGCGGACAGAACCTGTTGCCGGCCTCGGTGCAGTGCGCCCGGGTGCTGTGCAGCGAAGGCGAGATGTTCAAGGTGTTCAAGCGGGCCTTCGGCCTGTGGAAGCCGCCGGTGCTCTGGTAGGCCGGACGAGGAAAGCGAGCAAAACCATGGAGCGCAGGATCAAGGTGCTGTTGGCCAAGCTGGGCCTGGACGTGCACAACCGGGGCGTCATCACCGTGGCCAAGGAGCTGCGCGACGCCGGCATGGAGGTGGTTTACATCGGCAACGCCCTGCCCAAGGAGATCGTGGCGGCGGCGCGCCAGGAGGCCCCGGACGTGGTGGGGGTCTCCTCCCTGGGCGGGGCCCATCTCTCCCTGGGCCAGTCCCTCATCGCCGCGGCGGCCGAGGCGGGGCTCACCAGCGACACCGTCTTCATGATCGGCGGCGTCTTCAGCCCGGCCGACGCGGCCAGGCTCAAGGATCTGGGCTTCGCCGGGGTCTTCCCGCCCGGCTCGGGCCGCGAGGAGATCGTGGGCTTTGTCACCGGCGCCGCCGTCCCGGCCGCCAGTTAAACCAGCAACCCCGCAGCAGGCAAGGAGCAGTCGTCATGAGCGCGTGGCCCCCCGTATATGACCCCACCTACCATCCCGCCCCGGACGAGCCCTATTGGAACCGGGCCGTGGAGACCATGGACGACCAGGAGCGGGAACAGACGGTCATCCTGCCCAAGCTCAAGGCCCAGCTCGACTACTGTTACAAGCACTCGCCCTTCTACAAGAAGAAATGGGACGCGGCCGGCGTCAATCCCGCCGACATGCGCTCGCTGACGGACTTCGAGAAGTTCCCTCTGGTCACCAAGGACGAGATCCGCGCCGACCAAGCCGCCCACCCGCCCTTTGGCAGCAACGTCTGCATAGATCCCATGAGCATGGGCCGGGTGCTGGGCACCAGCGGCACCACCGGCCGGCCCACCGCCTTTGGCGTGAGCAAGGCCGACATGGTGCGCATCGCCAACGCCCACGCCCGCATCATGTGGGGCATGGGCATCCGCCAGGACGACATCGTTTTCATCGGCAGCTTCTTCAGCCTCTACTGGGGCAGTTGGGGGGCGCTGGTGGGCACCGAGCGCCTGGGCGCCACCGCCTTCCCCTTCGGGGCCGGGGTGCCGGGCCAGACCGAGCGGGCCATCGAGTGGATGCAGATGGTCAGGCCCACCGTGTTCTACGGCACCCCCAGCTACAGCCTCTACCTGGCCGAGCGGGCGCGGTCCATGGGCGTGGACCCCAGGAAGGACTTCAACTTCCGCATCCTGTTCTTCTCCGGTGAGCCCGGCGCGGGCGTGCCGGCCACCAAGAAACGCATCGAGGAAACCTACGGCGCCCTGTGCATGGACAGCGGCTCCACCGGCGAGATGAGCCCCTGGATGACCGACGGCGAATGCTCCGAACGCCGGGGCATGCACCTGTGGCAGGACATCGTCTACGCCGAGCTGGTGGATCTGAAGACCAACCGGCGCGTGCCCTACGGCTCCGAGGGTGTGACCGTCTACACCCACCTGGAGCGCGACAGCCAGCCCATGATCCGCTTTTTGGCCGGCGACATCAGCCGCTGGGAGACGGGCGCCTGCGCCTGCGGCCGCACCTATCCCCGCCTGCCGCGCGGCATCTACGGCCGCGCCGACGACATGTTCGTGGTGCGCGGCGAGAACGTCTACCCCAGCGCCATCGAGGACGAGCTGCGGGCCATCGAAGGCTTCGGCGACGAGTACCGCATCGTCATCACCCGCGAGCGCACCATGGACGAGCTGATCGTGCAGGCCGAGCCCGTGGCCGGCGTGGATGAGGCCGGCGGCAAGGCCATCGCCAGGCAGCTCGCCGACAAGCTCAAGGCCAAGGGCCTGCGCACCGTGGTGCAGATGATGGCCCCCGGCACGCTGGCCCGCACCGAGTTCAAGGCCAAGCGCATCGTGGACCAGCGCAACCTCTACGAAGAGCTGGTCCAGGGCCAGTAGGCGGCCATGGAGCGCGCCGCGCGCATAGCCGGGCTGGCCGGCCGCCTGGACCGGGCCGGCCTGGACGCCGCCCTCATCTGGTATTCGCGCGACCTGCTCTACTACACCGGCAGCGCCGAGCCGGGGACGCTCCTGGTCTGGCCCGGCGGCTGCCGGCTCTTCGTGCGCGGCAACCAGAAGCGCGTGCAGGCCGAGACCTGGCTCGCCCCCGACGTGCTCACGGCCCAGCGCGACCAGAAGCTCATCCTGGCCGCGGCCGTGGACCTGCTGCCTCAGAACGCCGTGGTCGGCACCGAGCTGGACATGCTGCCCGTGGCCTGGTGGCAACGCTGGCAGCGCCGCGCCCCGGCCTGGCAATGGCGCGACGCCTCGCCCCTGGTCCTGGATCAGCGCATGGTCAAGGACGCCGGGGAGGTGGCGGCCATGCGCGCGGCCTGCCGCGCCGCCCACGCCGGCCACCTGGCCGCCCTGGGCGCGCTGCGCGAGGGCATCACCGAGCTGGAGCTATCGGCCGCCGTGGAGGACGCCCAGCGCCGGGCTGGCCACGAGGGCGTCTTCTTCATGCGCCACCCGGACTTCTTCATGGCCCGCGGCCTGATGACCAGCGGCGCGGGTTTTTTGGACAACTCCGGTGTGGCCTTTTCCATCACCGGCCAGGGTCTCTCGCCCGCCGTGCCGGCCGGGGCCAGCCGCCGGATCATCGCCCGCGGCCAGCCGGTGCTCATCGACATCCCGCCCCAGGTGGCCGGCTACCACGCCGACTTCGCCCGCTCCTATCTCGTCGGTCGCGCCACGCCCGAGCTGCGCCAGGCCCAGGACGCCCTGGAGGCCGTCTTCGACTTCGCCGCCCTGGCCATCCGCCCCGGCCGCACCTGGGCCGAAGCCTGGCGAGCCGTGCACGACGAGGCCGCCCGCCTGGGCCTGGGCGAGGTCTTCCAGGCCCTGCCCGGCGGCGGCAGGCTCAACTACATCGGCCACGGCGTGGGGTTGGAGCTCAACGAGCCGCCCCAGATCACCCCCCGCAACCAGGGCCCGATGAAGGCCGGCGCGGTGCTGGCCATCGAGATGCACGTGCTGGTCGGCCCCGGCCTGGGGCTCAAGATGGAGGACATGCTCTGGGTGGGCCCCGAGATGAGCGAGTACATCAGCCTCACCCCCCGCCGGCTGTTCGAGGTGGACTGATCCGCCGCTTTGTTCTATAACCCCCCCGAGCGCGTAGAGTAGGCCCCTGCCTCCACGCGGCATCCCCCACCCCAACAACGGAGCGCGATCATGCTGCAAATAAAGGACGCAGTGGCCGTCATCACCGGCGGGGCCGGCGGCATCGGCCTGGCCCTGGCCCGCTACTGGCTAGGCCAAGGCGGCAAGGCCGTGCTGGCCGACATCAGCCAGGAGCTTCTGGACAAGGCCGCGGCCGGGCTCACCGGCGAGGTCGCCACCTTCGCCTGCAACGTAACCAGCGAGGACGACAACGCCCGCCTGGCCGATTTCGCCATGGAACGCTTCGGGGCCATCAACCTGATCGCCCCCTTCGCCGGCATCATCAGGGACGGCCTCCTGGTGGCCACCGACCGCGCCACCGGCAAGGTCGCCAAGAAGATGGCCCTGGCCGACTTCAGCAAGGTCATCGACATCAACCTCACCGGCGTGTTCCTCACCGTGCGCGAATGCTCCCAGCGCATGATCGACAACGGGTGCAAGGGACTCATCTGCCTGGTCTCCTCCACCGGCAGCCTGGGCACCGCCGGCCAGATCAACTACAGCGCCAGCAAGGCCGCCATGTCCGTCTGGCCCAAGGTCATCACCGCCGAGTTCTTCCGCCGCGGCCTCTCTAACCAGATCCGCTGCGTGGCCGTGGCCCCCGGCTACGTGGGCACCGACATGGTCAAGGGCATGAACCAGGCCGCGCTGGATAAAATCGTGGCCGACGTGCCCATCGGCCGCCTCATCGAGCCCGAAGAGGTCGCCTCGCTGGTCGGCGAAGCTTATCGCAACGAGGCCCTGGCCGGCGAAACCTTCTTCATCCACGGCGGCCTGCGCCTGGGCTCGCGGGGGTAGGGCGCGGGGGAGAGAAGAGTTGGGAGAACCCTTTTTGCTGCGCAAAATTGGGTTCGCCGCACCCCGGCCGGCCGGGGCCGGCCGGGGGCCCGCGCCCCAACCCCCCGCCCCCCAAAAGGCTGCGGCCAAGCGGCTGCGCCGCTTGGCCTGGGGGTGATAGGCGATACGTTGCGTCAATGAAAGGGGCGGGGTTCTTCCCCGTCCTTTTTCTTTCCCCCTCGCCCCCTTGGGGGAGAGGGCCGGGGTGAGGGGGTCATTGCGAGGAGCCCGCAGGGCGACGAAGCAATCGCGCCGAGCCGCCTGCACTACCCGCCACAGAGGCGCTCCCTTTCCCTGTCATTGCGAGGAGCCGCCAGGTGACGAAGCAATCTCTTCTTTCTTTTCCCGGGTGGCCCGGACAACTCGTTGTCCGGGTCGCGTCAGCGACAAGAAACCATCGCTGTCCCGGCTCCCTACGCCGCCTGGCGGTCCTCCATGAACTGCTTCACCTGGTGCATGAAGGCCTCCAGCCGGATGCGGCTGCCCGACTGCTCCTGCCCGTCCATGGCCATGGGCAAAAACGGCAGGTTGCCGTGGTCCTCGCGCAAGCGCTTCATCAGGGCGTTGACGATGGTGCCCGGCATGCAGGTGAAGGGGATGACGTTGACCACCCCGCTGGCCCCGCGCCCATACATGTCGCGGCTCTTGCCCACGCTCAGGATGGCCTCGCCCTCGTAGGTGGGGTGCAGGTAGGGCGCGGCCAGCTTGAGCACCGCCGGGATGGTCGGCTCGTGCAGGCTGCGCAACATGCCCTCCCAGGGCCGGCCCAGGGTGCGCTCGTCCTTGTGCTGGAAGTAGTTCTCCACAAGCGTGCCGACCAGGTTGCCGTACTTGCCCAGGACCTCGGCCCTGCGCGCGCTGGTGAAGTTGGTGTAGAGCACCCACTCGCCGATGGTGGGCATCCAGGCCTCGCCGCCCAGCTCCTCAATCACGCGCACCACGTCCTCGTTGGCGAAGCGGTTGGCCCGTGTGTAGATCTCGCCCACCACCCCCACCAGGGGCCGGTGGTTCACGCCCGAGCGCGGCACGGCCGCAAAGGCCTGGCGTGCGCCGCGCATCACCTCCACCAGGTCGCGCCGGGTGCGGATGGCCTCGGCCGCGTGGGCTAGGTATTGCTGGTACACCGCGTCGGCGTCGCCGGCGCGGGCCTCATAGGGCCGGGTCTCGTGCAGGGCTTTCTGCAATAGATCCACCGCCACCACGCCCTGCCAGGCCAGGCGCACGAAGTCCTTGCCTCCCACCATGTTCAGCTCCTGGTAGAAGACCTCGGACTGGTCCGGCGCGTAGATGGGCACCTGCTCAAAGCCCAGTTCGTCCAGGACCAGGCGGTGATAGCGGTGGTATTGGCCGAAGCGGCAGGGGCCGGTGCCGCCGGGCATGAAAAACGCGGCGCGCTCCGGGTCGGCGCCTTCGTCCATCAACAGCTTGAGCAAGTCGCCGGTGGTCAGCGCGCAGGGATAGCACTCCTTGCCGCTGGTGTGGCGGCGGCCCAGCTCCAGGGTGCGGCTGTCGCTCTCCGGCAGCACGTGGGCCTGGACCCCGCAGGCCGCGAAGGCCGCGGCCACGGCATGGCTGTGGTCGGTCATGGGCGGGATGTAGATGACGCGGTTCTTGGCGGCCACGCTGCGCCGGCGCACCTGGGTCGCGGCCGGCGGCGGCGGGCTGACGTTCTTGATCGAATCCAGGAAGGCCTCCAGCCGGGTGATGGCCCCCACGTCGGCCGAGTGTTCGTCGATCTCGATCTGCAGGTAGGGCTTGCCCGCCATGACCTGGTTGAAGAAGTGCTCGATGAAGCTGTCCGGCCCGCAGCCGAAGTTGCTCAGGTAGACCGCGTGCAGCTGCGGGTTGGCCCGCACGATGGCCCCGGCGGCCAGGATCTTCTGGCCGTAGCGCCAGTACATCTCGGCGATCTCCGGCCGGCCGATCTCCGGCTCCAGGTCCAGGTAGTCCAAGGGCAGGGCCTGCACCCCCAGTTGGGCCATCTTCTGGGGCAGGCCCAGGTTGATGCCCGGGTCCGCGCCGTTGTAGGGCCGGCTCACCACCACCATGGCCAGGTCGCCGGGGCCCATCTGGCCCAAGACCTCGCGGCCGCGCCGGCGCAGGCGGTCGTTGAAATCGCCCTGGGCCAGGTGTCCGGCCGCGATGGCCGGCGCCACCTCCCAGCCCCGGCCGCCCAGGCGCTCGGCCAAGAGCCGCAAATCCCGGCGCAGCACGTCCGGGCCATAGCCGAAGCGCACCGGCCCGCTGACCAGCTCCACCCCCGCCCCGGCCAGGTCCAGGGCCGCCGGCGCGGTGTAGCACAGGGTCTGGGCGTAGGGGCAGACCTGGCCGTAGCCCAGCTCGTGGTTGGGCGCGGCCAGGTTGACCAGCGCCGGCAGCAGGATGCGGGTCACCCCCCGCTCCATCAGCTCGGCGATGTGGCCGTGGGCCACCTTGAGCGGGAAGCAGGGCTCGTTGACCATGGCCTCCACCCCGCGGTGGATCACGCGCTTGGTGGTGGGCCCGCTGACCACGACATCGAAGCCCAGGCGCTGGCAGAAGGCGCTGAAAAAGGGCAGCAGCTCGCGGAAGAACATGGTGCGCGGGATGCCGATCACCCCCCGGCGTTTTTTGTCCGCCACCGGCTGGACGTAGGAGGTGAGCAGCTCCTCGCGCTCGGCAAACAGATCGGGCAGATGCGCGCCCCGCGCGGCCGCGTCCTTGTCCACGTCGTATTTCTCGCAGCGGCTGCCGTAAAAGAGCGGGCGCTTTTCGCCCTGCACCTTCACCCGGCGGATGGCGCAGGCGTTCGGGCAGCCCTTGCATTCGAAGGTGGTGATCTCGTAGCCCACCTCGCTGATGGCGAAGCCCTTGAAGCCGCTTTTTGGCCAGGTGCGCTCCCGCGCCGCCAGGATGGCCGCGCCGATGGCCCCGGTCACGTCGTGGTGGGGCGGCACCGTGATGGGCCGGCCCAGCACGGCCTCGAAGGCGGCCACGATGCCCTGGTTGGCGGCGGTGGCCCCCTGGTAGAAGACCTTTTTCCCGACCGGCCGGTCCTCCACCACCTTGTTCAGGTAGTTGTAGACGATGGAGTAGCTGAGGCCCGCCACCAGGTCGTCGATGCCCTCGCCGGCCGCCTGGTGGGCCACCAGGTCGGATTCCATGAAGACCGTGCAGCGCTCGCCCAGGCGCACCGGCTCGGCCGCGCTGATGGCCCTTTGGCCGAACTCGCCCCGGATCTGGATGCCCAGCTTCTCGGCCTGCTCCTCCAAAAAGCTCCCGGTGCCGGCCGCGCAGACCTTGTTCATCATGAAGTCCACGATGGCGCCGTTTTTAAGCGAGATGAACTTGGAGTCCTGGCCGCCGATCTCGAAGATGGTGTCCACCTCCGGGTCGATGGCCGCCGCCGCCGTGGCCTGGGCGGTGATCTCGTTGCGCACGATGTCCGCGCCGATGAAGTCGGCGGTGAGGTAGCGGCCGCTACCGGTGGTGCCCGCGCCCAGGATCTCCACCCGGTCGCCGATCTCCTGGCCCGCCAGCCTGAGGCCTTCTTTCACCGCCTCCAGGGGCCGGCCGGCGGTGGCCAGGTATTGGCGGCTGAGCACCCGGAAGTCCTCGTCGATGACCACCACGTTGGTGGAGATGCTGCCCACGTCCACGCCCAGGTAGCCCTTGAGCGGCCCCTCGGGCACGCTGATGGATTTCTTGTCCGCCAGGTGGCGCTGGTCCAGGACCAGCCTGGCCAGGCGCTGGGTCTCGCGGCCGGTCTCGGCCGCCCGGCGCTCCAGGTCGCTGAGTTCGGCCACCGGCCGGTCGAGGCCCAGGTCGCGGGCGGTGAGCGCCGCGCCCAGCGCGCCCACGCAGGCGAACTGGGCCGGCACGATCAGGTCTTTGGCCGTGAACCCCATCACCTCCACCAGGGCCCGGCGCACGCCCTGGTTGGCCGCCACGCCACCGGTGAAGACCACCGGGGCCACCACGGTCTTGCCCTTGGCGATGTTGCTCTTGAGGTTGCGGGCCATGGCGAAGCACAGGCCGGCCACGATGTCGTAGTCCGGGGTGGCCTCCTGTTGCAGGTGGATCATGTCGCTCTTGGCGAAAACCGAGCAGCGCCCGGCCAGGCGGGGCGGGTTTTTGCTCTTGAGCGCCACCTCGGAGAACTGCTCGATGGTCAGTTGCAGGCGGTGGGACTGCTGGTCCAGGAAACTGCCGGTGCCGGCCGCGCACATGGTGTTCATGGCGAAGTCGTCGATCTTGAGCCCGCCCCGGCCGTCAGGGGAGACCAGGATCAGCTTGGCGTCCTCGCCGCCCATGTCGATGATGGAGCGGGCCTCGGGGTGCAGCTCGGCCGCGCCGCGGGCCAGCGCGATGATCTCGTTGACCAGCTCCGCGCCGATGAGCCCGGCGCACGCCGCCGCGCCGCTGCCGGTGGCCGCCGCGGCAACGAAGCCCGCGCGCGGAAATTCGGCGAAGACCCGGTGCAGCACCTCGGCCGCGCAGGCCAGGGGCCGGCCCTTGCTGCGGGTGTAGTCGCTGAAGACCAGGCGGCCGGCGGCGTCGATGACCACCGTGTCCACGCTGACCGAACCCACGTCGATGCCCAGATAAAGCCCTTGCCGCCCTGCCGTCAGGCTTGCCATTGTTCTCTCGACCCCGACAAACGTAATGGTTTGGCTGGGCCCTGGGGGCCACGGCCCGGGTGTTCAGACGCCGCGATAGTATTGGGTTGTGCCGAAGGCCTCCTCTCGCAGCCGGCCCTGGGCCCTCAGCCCGGCCACCAGGGCCTCGGCCCCGGCCCGGTCCAGGCCGGCCATGGCCATGATGTCGTGGATGGTGCAGGGCCGGCGGCGGGTCATCTCCACCACCTGGTCGGCCAATGCGCCGCGGTCGCCGCCGCCGGCGGCCCGGGGCGGGGCGATGACCTCGGCCGGCACCGGGAAGGCCGCGGCGATGGCCTTTAGCCGCGCGTCATCCACCGGCAGCACGCCCGGCACCGCCGGCGGGCGCACCACGGTGTTGAGCTGCACCTTGTCCGGCCCGATGCGCCGGGCCGCGGCCATGATGCGCTCCAGTTCGTCATCGGCGTCGTTGTAGCCCGCGGCCAGGAGCACCTCCAGCCAGAACTCGCCCCGGTGCTCCCGGCGCAGGGCGATGAGCCCGGCGATGATGGCCGCGATCTCCAGCCCCGGCGCGGGGCGGTTGATGCGGCGGAAGACGGGCTGGCTGGCCGCGTCCAGGCTGGGGGCCAGCACGTCGGCCAGGCGGAGTTCGGCGCGCACGGCCGGGTCCGGGCACAGGGTGGCGTTGGTCAGCACCGCCACCCGGGCCGGGCACAGGGCCTTGAGCCCGGCGATGACCCGGCCCAGCCCGGCGTGCAGGGTGGGCTCGCCCGAGCCGGCCAGTGTGATGAAATCCGGCGGGGCGTCCAGCTCGGCCAGGCGGCGGGCGACCTCGCCGAGAACCTGGTCCGCGTCGCGCTGGGGGCTGCGGGTGCGGGTGGGGGGCCGGCCGCCCGGGCCCAGCTCGCAGTACACGCAGTCCAGCGAGCAGGTCTTGGGGATGAGCAGGTCCACGCCCAGGCTTCTGCCCAGACGGCGGCTGGGCACCGGCCCGAAAACTGCTTGATCCTGGCAAACCGGACTGCTCAAGCGGACACCTCAAGCCGGCGGGTTTATTCGACAACCACTAGCAAAAGCATGTGTCAGCGCCACGGGCTTGTCAAGGGGGTGGGTGGTGGCGTTTGGTTTACAGGCAAGGCCGCCTCCGGTAGACTTTGCGCCATGCAACTAGCTGGTCTCAAATTGGATTCACCCTTCGTGGCTGCGCCCATGGCCGGAGTGAGCGGTGCGCCCTGGCGGCTGATGGCCCGCCGGGGCGGCGCGGCCCTGGTCTACACCGAGATGGTTTCGGCCATGGGGCTCATCCGCCGCCAGCCCCAGACCCTGCGCCTGATGCGCACCCTGGCCGGCGAGGAGCCAACTGCGTTGCAGCTTTTCGGCGGCGACCCGGAGACCATGGGCCGGGCCGCGGCCGGTCTGGCCGGCCTGCCCTTCGTGTTGGTGGACGTCAACATGGGCTGCCCGGTGCGCAAGGTGCGCCGCCAGGGGGCGGGCTCGGCGCTCCTGGACGACCACCTGCGCGCGGCCGAGGTGGTGGCCGCGGTGGTGGAGAACGCCGGCCTGCCGGTGACGGCCAAGCTGCGCCTGGGCTACAGCGCCAACGAGCTGGAGGAGCTGGTGCCGCGCCTGGCCGCGGCCGGGGCGGCGGCCATCTGCCTGCACGCCCGCACGGTCAAGCAGGGCTTTGCCGGCGCGGCCGACTGGGAGGCCATCGCGCGGCTGAAGGCCTGGTGCCCGCTGCCGGTGATCGGCAACGGCGACGTGCGCTCGGCCCGCGACGCCATCTTCATGCTGGAGCGCACCGGCTGCGACGCGGTGATGATCGGCCGCGCCACTTTGGGCGATCCCTGGATCTTCGGCCGCGCGGCCGATCTGTTGGCCGGCCGGCCCCCGCGCCAGGTGGGCCTGGCCGAGCGCCGCCAGGCGCTGATGGACCACGCCCAGGCCGCATTGGACCTGGGCGGCGAGGGGCATGCCATGCATTTATTGCGCATCAGCCTGATGTGGTACACCAAGGGCCTGCCCGGCGTGGTGGATCTGCGGCGGGCGGCGGGCATGGCCGCCGACCTGGCCAGCCTGCAGGCCCTGGTGGATGATTTCTTCGCCCAGCAAATCGAGGCGGCCGCATGAGGGTGCGCCTGGCCAGGACCGCCGGGTTTTGCATGGGCGTGCGCCGGGCCATGGAGCTGAGCCTGTTGGCCGCCCACCAGGAATCCGGCGACCTGTGCAGCTACGGCCCCCTGATCCACAACCCCCCAGGTGCGCGAGCTGCTGGCCACCAAGGGCCTCACCACCCTGGAGGCCATGCCGCCGGCCGGCTCCCACGCCGGGGGCACGGTGGTCATCCGCGCCCACGGGGTGCCGCCGGAGGCCAAGGACGGCTTGAAGCGGGCCGGTTTCGACCGGGTGGTGGACGGCACCTGCCCCCGGGTGGTGAAGGTGCAGGCCATCATCCGCCGGGCGGCCCGGCGCGGCATGAGCCCGGTCATCGTGGGCGACGCCGACCACGCCGAGGTGGTGGGCCTGATGGGCCACGCCGAGGGGCGCGGCCACGTGGTCAGCCGGCCCGAGGAGGTCGCGAGTCTTCCCGAGCTGGGGCCGGTGGTGGTGGTGGCCCAGACCACCCAGAGCGAGAAGCTTTTCGCCGATGTGGTCGATGCGCTCAAGCAGCGCTTCGGCGAGCTGGAGGTGCACGACACCATCTGCGAGGCCACCCACAACCGCCAGCGCGAGGTGCTGCGCCTGGCGGCCGAGGTGGACGGGGTGGTGGTGGTGGGCGGCCGCGACAGCGCCAACACCAAGCGCCTGGCCCTGTTGGCGGCCCAGACCGGCAAGCCGGCCTTTTTGGTGGAGACCGAGGCCGAGCTGGACCGCGCGGCGCTGTCGCGCCTGGGCGTGGTGGGGGTCACCGCCGGGGCCAGCACCCCCAACTGGATGATCAAGAAGGTGGTGCGCGAGCTGGCCGCCATGCGGGGCCAGGCCGAGGACGGGCTCTCCTTCTGGCTGCGCCGGGTTTTCCGCTTCCTGGTGCGCAGCCAGTTCCTGGTGGCCCTGGGCGCGGCCGGCATGACCCTGGCCGCCTGCCTGCTCCAGGGCCTGGCGCCCCGGCCCGAGCTGGTCGGCGTGGCCTTCTGCTACATCTACGCCATGCACATCCTCAACCACTTCCTGGACAAGGAGGCCGGCCAGTACAACGAGCCGGACCGGGCCCAGTTTTTGGCCAAGCACCAGGTCTTCCTCATCACCAGCGGCGTGGTCTCCGCCGGCGCGGCCCTGGCGCTGTGCGCGCTCCTGGGGCCCTGGCCCTTCGGCCTGGTGCTGGTGATGAGCGCGTTGGGGCTTTTGTATTCGGTGCCGGTGATGCCCGCCGCCCTGGAGCAGCGCTTCGGCGTGGAGCGGCTCAAGGACATCCCCGGCTCCAAGACCCTCTCGGCCGCCCTGGCCTGGGCCTTCATCGTGGCGCTGTTGCCGGCGGTGGCCGAGGAGCAGTTCAGCCCCTGGGCCACGCCCCTGGCCTTTGGCTACACCCTGGTGCTGCTCTTCGTGCGCTGCGCGCTGTTTGACATCCTGGACGTGCAGGGCGACCTGATCGTGGGCAAGGAGACCATCCCCATCGTGCTGGGCGAGGCCCGCACCCAGCGCCTGCTGGGCGGCATCTTGGGCGGCCTGGCCATGGCCCTGGCCCTGGCCCCCTTGCTCACCCCGGTGTCCAGCCTGGCCTGGGCCCTGCTGGCGCCGCTGGCGGGGCTCACCGTGATGCAGGTGGCGCTGACCCGGGCCTGGCTCTTGCCCGGCGCCCACTCCGAGGGCCTGGTGGATCTCAATTTCTGGCTGGCCGGCCTGGTGGCCCTGGCCTGGGCCTGGTTCTAGGCCGCCCGGCCAAAAAATCCCGACGCCGGCCGCCGCCATGGCCCATCATTAAAATAGACGCACAACACCCAGCCGGCCCGGCCGCCCGCCGCCGCCGGCGGCGCTAAGGAGGAAGCCATGCCCTTGTGGGATCTGATCAACCCGCGCCGCTCGGTGCGCGCCTTCGGCCAGGCCCCGGTGAGCCGCGAGACCCTGGCCGAGCTGGTGGAAGCCGCCCGCCGCGCGCCCTCGGCGGCCAACCTGCAACCCCTGGAGTACGTGGCGGTCAACGATCCCGACCTGTGCGAGCAGGTATTCGACTGCCTCAAATGGGCGGCCTACACCCATCCGGTGGGCACCCCCGGCCCCGGCCAACGCCCCACCGCCTACCTCGCGGTGCTGGTGCGCGGCGAGTTCAAGGCCCCGGTGGGCGCGGCCTATGACATCGGCGCGGCCCTGATGTCGGCCATGCTGCTGGCCCAGGAAAAGGGCCTGGCCTCCTGCTGGCTGAAATCCATCAACATCCCGCGCCTGGGCAAACTCTTGGCTGTGCCCGAGGGCCTGGACGTGGACACGGTGCTGGCCCTGGGCGTTCCGGCCGAGGAGCCGGCCCTGGTGGATCTCGCCCCGGACCAGGACGGCCGCGAGGTGATCAAGTATTGGCGCGACGACGCCGGCCGCCAGTTGGTGCCCAAGCGGGCGCTGGGGCGCATCCTGCACCACAACCGCTACGGCGGCTGAAGACGGGGCCGAGGGCCGGACGCATTGCAGCCGGGAGGGCTGGGTTCACCCCCGCCCTTTGTTTATGCGCATGCCCGGTCGGGAGCAGCGGCCGGCGGGGCCTAGGTGTGTGTCGGAGAAAGCCGTCCATGGCTTTCTCCTCTTGGAACTTGCCAAAAGTTAATTTTGGCAAGTTCTCGGAATGGCGCCAGTCCGGGCGGGCCGTCCATGGCCCGCCTAGGAGCCCGCCGGAGCTGTTTCTCCGACAGGCTCCTAGATCGCCGCGCCGGTTTCGTGGCGCAGCTCGCTTGCGCGCTGGTCGAAGCGCGCGGCCAGGAGCAGGTCGAAGTCCTTGCCGAAGTGGCGGCGGTGCTGGGCCAGGGCCGGGCGCACGTCCTGCCAGAGCTGGTCCAGCTCCGCGAAGCTCTCCAGGCCGGCCAGGCGCTGGCTGACCGTTTCCAGCAGCCGCGCCCGCAGGCGTTCCACGTTCATCTCGAAAAGGTCGCGCAGGCTTTGCTGGCGGTCCTGGCCCAGCGGCAGCTCCAAGCCCTCTTCCCAGACGGCCTGGAACAGGGCCTCCAGGCGGTCCAGGTCGTCCTCGGCCGACATGCGCTGGCGGGCGCGTTCCATGGCCGCCTCGCCCAGGCGGACCAGGTTCTCGGCAAAGGCCGCCGCCAGCCGGCGCTGGTAGTCCAGGGTGCTGTAGGTGGTCAGCTTGAGCCGGCGCAGCTCCTCGTGGTAGATGCGCTTGAGCTTGGCCGGGGTGGAGGCCCGGCGCACCGCCTCGATCTTGCGGTCGAAGCGGGCCAGGTCGGCCATGTCCACGCTGATGGTGCGGGCCAGGGGGTCCGGGTGCAGGGTCAGGCCCTCGCGGGCGCCCAGCAGCCGGGCCAGGGCGCGGGGGCTGTTCAGGATGGCGCCGGGCTCCAACTGGCTGAAGGCCTCGTTGACCATCTCGAACTTGGTCTCCATCACCCGGGCCAGGGGCGTGAAGCTCACCGTCATCAGCCCGCCCGAGCCCAGCTCCAGTTTGGCCGCCGCGGCCAGGCCCAACAGCAGCAGGCGCACCTGGTTGGGATAGGTCAGGCGCTCGGCCGCGGCCGCGAACCCGGCCAGGCGCACCCCGCGGGACGGGTCGGCCAGGGAGTTGAGCACGAAGCCCTGGTATTGCCTGGGCAGCGACAAGAGGCCGCGGTACAGGCGCAGGCCCTCGTAGAGATCGCGCTCAAAGTGCGTGATGCCCTGCGAGCGCAGGTTCTTCAGGCGGTAGATGTAGGGCACCGGCACGTCGGCCCTGAGCAGGGTCAGGTCCAGGGCCGTGATGAAGGGCAGGCCGCGCAATTTGAGCAGCCGCTCCAGGCCGGTGTTCAAGCGGCCCTGCCCCAGCAGGTTGCCGCGTTCGGGCTCCCGGCTGGGCAGGGTGGTGGTCTCCAGCAATTGGCGCAGGCTGGCGGTGGGGGCGTCGCCGCGCTGGATCTCCAGGTAGTGCTCGCAAGCCAGTTGCTGGCGGGCGCCGTCCTCGATGGCCCGCTCCTGGGCCCAGCGGGCGTTGTGGCCGTTGCGGGTCAGGCCGCGCACCCGGTTTTGCAGGTGGAACAGGGCCTCCAGGAGATCCTCGGTGACCAGGCCCTCCTGGCGGGCGGCGGTGGCGATGACCGCCAGCAGGAACAGGGCCTCCACCAGGGGCGGGTCCTGGGCGCTCAGGAGCGGGTCCAGGGCCACCAGGCTGGCCTCGCCGGTGATGACCTGGCGGGGCCGGTCCAGGTAGGCCAGCAGGAAATCCAGGTCCAGGTGCAGGGCCCGGGCCAGCTCCAGGCGGTGGGCCAGCGGCGAGGCCAGGTCGGGCCGGCCGCGCTGGTGGGGCGATTCCGGGTTGTAGAGCAGCACGGCCAGCATCAGGAGAATCTCCAGCCGGGGCTGGGTGGCCAAAAGCTGGGTCAGGCTGGCGGTGAGCGTCTGGAACTGCAAGGGCGACACGCCCACGATGCCGGCCGCAGCCGGGCCGAACTCGGCCCGGGCCAGGTCGTGGCTCATGGCCATGTCCTGGAAGCCGTCCAGGCGGCGCTGGTACAGGGCGCTGAGTTTGGCGGCGGCCGAGAGCCGCTGGGCGGTGATGGGGTGGCCGGTGGGCTGGGGCAGCAGGCGGTCCAGCAGGTGGGGGCAGTGCTCCACCAGCCGGCGCAAGTTGTCGGCAAAGGTGGGCAGGATGAACAGCTCGTCCAGCAGGTAGTGCTCCAACTGCCGGGTCAGGCCGCTGTGCTCCTGGGCGATGCCCGGCCCCAGGCCATTGCCCGGCCCGTTGCCGCGGCCCTGGCCCTCCTGGGCCCGGATGAAGCGGCCCACCGCGTGGGCGCGGCGGTCCATGGCCGCCAGGCGCTCGTCGGGCACCTCGGTCAGGGCCAGGCCCAGGGTCAGGTTCAGCTCGCGCTTGAGCTGGGCCAGCTCCTCCAGCACGTCCACGAAGCGCGGGGTCAGCGCGCCGGTGGATTGGTCCAGGGAGAGGAAGAGCCCCGAGTCGCGCACGTAGGCCTCGCCCTGGCGGGTGAGCGAATCGCGCAGGCTGGACAGCCACTCGGGGCTCAGGAGATCCGGCGGCAGGCCGGCCAGGGCCCGGCGCAGCTTGCCCAGGCGGGCCTCGATCAGCCCCGGCTCCACCTCCAGCAGGCGGTTCATGTTGATCAGCCGGCGCTCGCTGGTGTGCACGCAGATCCAGAGCAGGGTGAAGCCGGCCGCCGTGCCCAGGCGGGCCAGCAGGCGGCCGGTGCCGTGCAGCTCGCAGTTGAGCAGGGCCCGGAAAAAGTAGGGCCGGGCCGAGGAATCACCGGCGTAGAAACGCCCCACGAAACGCCGGCCCTGCATCAATAGTTCGATGACCTCCTGGATGCGGGCCAGCTTGGCCGGGTCGTAGTCGGCCATGGCCTCCTTGGCCCGCGGCCCGGCCTGCTCCAGGTCGCGCCAGCGCTCCAGGAACTCAAACAGGTCGAAGAGCTTGAGCATCTTGCGGGCGGCCTTGGCCTGCACCCCGCCCATGCGGCTGATCTGGTCGTCCAGAATGTCGTTCCAATCCAGCTCCTGGTCGGTCACCACCCGGATGGCGTTGTCGTAGAGGCTGAACATCTCCTCCACCTGCTCGCTGCTCAGGCGGTTGTCGCTGGCCGCGGCGGCCTCGGCCACCGAGAGCAGGCGGTAGAGGCGGATGACCGCCACCGCCTCTTCCAGGCTGTGGTAGCGCGACAGGTCGGTGAGCGGGCGCAGGGTGGTCTCCGGCAGCTTGCCGAAGGTCACCCTGGTCATGGTGGAGTGGCCCAGCACGATCAGGTAAAGCTGGCTGAGGTGGCCCTCCTCCAGGCCCAGCAGGGAGAATTTTTCCAGGTTCTCCAGCACCGGCGTGCGGGAGCCCATCAGGCGGTCCGGGTTCAGCCGCTGGCCCAGGCGGGCCAGGCGCGGGGCCAGGTCCATCAAGGCCAGCACGTCCAGGGTCTGGGGGTGGCGCTGGGCGGTCTCGAAAGGCTTGCGCAGGCGCGAAAGCTCCAGGCCCGGCACGCTGGTGAAGGCGCCGTCGCGCACCTGGGTCAGCACCGCCAGCACCTTGAGCACGTAGTCCAGCGAGTTCTTATAGTCGGCCAGCAGCAGGCGGTCGCAGCCCACCAGGTGGCGGCGGCCGGCCTGGGTCTCCAGGCTGATCAGGCTCATGGGCGGCCGGCGGCGGCGGCCCTCATAGACCACCTGGGTGGGCGGGAACTCGCCGTCGGTGCGGTAGCGCTCCTCCCACTCGCGCTTTTGCATGTCCGGCAGCACGGTGGTGAGCCCCAGGCCGTGGAAATAGGGCCCGAACCAGCGCCGCCAGGCGGCCAAGAGCCGCGGGGCCGAACCCCGGGGCAGGGGCAGGTCCTGGTAGTCCAGGGCGTCGATCTCCTTGGGCTCCACCCGGGGCATGCTGCGCCCGCCCAACAGTCCCTCCACCGTCTCGTGGTACACGCCCAGGCCGGTGAGGAAGGCGTTGAAGTCGAAGCGGTTGATCAGCATGGTCAGGCCCTCGGCGCTCTTGTAGCGCCGCCGGGTGCGGTAGACGTGGCTGAACAGCAGAAAGCGCTTGAACTCGTCCTGGCCGCGGAACTGCACGCTCAAGGTCTCGCGGCTGGAGCCCAGGGGGCGGTCGGCCAGGGCCAGGACCTCGCCTTCCTCCTCCAGCAGGTCGTAGAAGCGGCCGGCCATGAAGTAGCCGTAGGCCTCGCGCCGGGCGCGGTCGCGCGGCTGCTCCAGCCCGGCCCGGCTGAGCTGGCGCAGGGCGAAATTGCGCGGATCGCCCACCATGACCACGGCCGCGAACGGGCTCTTGCGCCGGGCGGTGAGCGCCTCCAGGTTGTCGATGACCACCAGGTCCAGGTGGGGCAGGCGGCCTTGCAGCTCGGGCAAAAGCAGCTCGCTGTCGCTGCTGACCAGGGCCACCCGCATCGTCTCGCGCAGGCGGCGGGCCATGAGCTCGCCCAGGAAATGGGCGATGAGGTCGGCCTTGGCCCGCACCTCCACCAGGAAGTGGGCCACGAACTGGCGCGGGATGAGGTAGAAGGGCCGGCCCAGGGCGCTGTAGCGCACCAAGAGCCCCAGGCGCTTGAGCACGTCGTTGAGGGCGCCGTGGTGCTCGGCCACCTGGGCCGGTTTGGTCAGCTCCAGGCTGTCCAGCAGGCGGGCCTCGTCCTCGGTGAGCACGGCCTGCTCGAAAAGCCCCAGGCCGTAGGCGTTGCCGCCGAAGCGGTCGGGCAAAAAGGGCGGGTGGTCCTCGGCCGGGAAGGTTCCCAGGGGGACGTCCTCGGGGTCGATGCCCAGTTCGGCGAAGCGCTCCGGGGCTATGAAGCGGTAGAGCCCGGAAAAGCGCCGCACCTCGGGGGGCAAACCTACCCTCGCGCCCTGCATGCCGCCCTCGCCTGGGCCGGGAGCGCCGACCCACCCAAAAAAGAGACTGGCCCGTAAAGCTGGTAATCTAAACTGGGATGCGGTGGGTGTCAATCCACCTTGACGCCCGCCATGAGCCTGGCTAGGCTTGCCTGGGCACCACATATTGAGGAGGCAGCCATGTCTGCGGCCGAAAAGCTGATTGCGCGGGTGGCGGAATACGCCCCGCAGATGGTCGAACTGATGCGCGCCATAACCGCCGTGCCGGCCCTGGGCCCGGAGGCCGGAGGCGACGGCGAGCTGGCCAAGCTCAATGCGCTCATGCCCTTCCTGGCTGGCCTGAATCTCGACCTGGAGCGGGTGGACGCGCCGGATAAGCGGGTGGCCTCCGGCCTGCGGCCCAACCTGCTGGCCAGCCTGCCCGGCGGCGAGGGCCCGGCGGTCTGGGTGCTGAGCCACCTGGACGTGGTGCCCCCGGGCGACCTGGGGCTGTGGTCCGGCGATCCCTGGACCCTGCGGGTGGCCGACGGCCGCCTGATGGGCCGCGGGGTGGAGGACAACCAGCACGGCCTGGTCTCCTCGCTCTTTGCGGTCAAGGCCCTCATCGATCTGGGCATCACCCCGCCCGGACCGGCCGGCCTGGTGCTGGTGGCCGATGAGGAAACCGGCTCGGGCTACGGCCTGGACCATGTGCTAAAAGCCAGGCCCGACGCCTTCGGCCGCGATGATCTCATCATCGTGCCCGACGCCGGCCGGCCCGACGCCAGCCTGATCGAGGTGGCCGAGAAGAGCATCTACTGGCTCAAGGTGGAGGTGACCGGCAAGCAGGTGCACGGCTCCACGCCCCACAAGGGCGTCAACGCGCTCATGGCCGCGGCGCGCATGATGACCGCCGTGCGCGAGGTGGCCGCCCGCTTCCCCCAGACCGACGCCCTGTTCCGGCCGCCCATCTCCACCATGCAGCCCACCCGCATCGAGGAGGGCGTGGCCAACGTCAACACCATCCCCGGCCGCGCGGTCTTCTACCTGGACTGCCGCATCCTGCCCGCCATACCCCTGGCCGAGGTGGCAACGGCCTTCCGCGAGCGTTTTGCGGCCATCGCGGCCGAGGAGGGCGCCGGGGTGAGCTTCGCCGAAATCCAGCGCCTGCAGGCCCCGCCGGCCACCCCGGCCGACGCGCCGGTGGTCACCGCCCTCATGGCCGCCATCCGCCGCGTGCACGGGGTTCAGGCCGGGCCCGGCGGCATCGGCGGCGGCACCGTGGCGGCGTTTTTCCGCCAGCGCGGGCTCAACGTGGCCGTCTGGTCCACGGCCAACGACTGCGCCCACATGCCCGACGAATGGGTGGACCTGGACGCCATTGTCAAAGACGCCCAGGTCCTGGCGCTCATCTACGCCGGGTTGTGGAGCGCGGCCTGAGCGCGATCTCGCCTCATGGGGATGGTTTTCGGCAGAAGAAAAAACGCGGGCGGGGATAAACCCCGCCCGTGCAGTTATGACCAAAACAACCTGGCTGCGCCGGAGCGGACGTGAACGCCCTTCGCCCACCCTATTTGTCGGCCGCGGCCTCGATATCGGCCGCCGAGGCGATGCTCAGCAGCAGCGAGTTGCAGTCGGTGCAGAACTCGGGCCGGCGCACGGTCTGGTCATGGAAGACCTTGGCCGGCTGCCAGCGCTTGAGGAAGCGGTCCACCTGCTCCCAGGCCTCCTGGGGGCTGTGCTCGGCCGCCAGGACCTCCAGGCTGGCCAGCACCTGGCCGTCGGGCCGGTGCACCGCCGCCGCCATGGCCTCGGGCTCCTCCCCGTTCTCGCCGAACACGGTCAGGGTGGCCAGCGGCGGACCCTGGCCCAGGGCCACGCCGTCCTCGGGGTCGGAGTGGCGGCAGGCCGCCGGAAGCACCAGGGGGTCGTTGACGTACTCGCCCACCGCGTGGGCCAGCTCGTGGCCGTCGGCCAGGTCGTGGCGGCCGACGGCGGCCCAGGTCTGGAAGGTCTCGGCCCGCACCGGCACCGGGGTCACCTCCGCGTTCATGCCGCGCAGGAAATGCATCAGGTACCAGTTGAGCCGGGCCTGCTCGCGCCACTCGCTCAGCGACGAGCCCTGGGCTGGCTTGCGGTAGATGACCCGCCAATCCTCGTAATCGAAGACCGGCAGCCGCACCTCGTCGCGGCCCTGGCCCACGAAGGCCTCGGCCAGGGACTTGGCCCTGGCGATGATCTGGCTGGTGTTCACGCACCCCTCCTGGGAATGATTTTCTTCAGTCTGGTGCGGCCGGTGACGCAGGTCAAGGCCAAATAACCGGCCGGGCCGGAGGTGAGCCGACTGCACGCCGCGCCCTGGCCCCACGCCCTTGGGAGAGCGGGCGTCATTGCGAGGAGCCGTCCCTTCCCTTGGTCATTGCGAGGAGCCGTCAGGCGACGCGGCAATCTCCTCTGCCTTCTGACTTTTTCCGGGTGGCCCGGACAACGTGTTGTCCGGGTCGCGTCAGCGACAAGAGGTTCCGGCGCGTGGCTGCCCGATCAAGCCGAGACCCGTAGCCGGTTGCCTTTTCTGGCCCCCCTCCCTCTCCAAGCGCAATAGGCAGGGGCGGGGGGCTCTTCCGGCCGTCGGCCGGCTTGGTAGTTCGTCTCCATCTGGAGCGGGCTGTCCCAGGCCCCCGCGCGCCCGCGCCGTCAGCAACCGGCCCCGTGGATGGCCGGCCGGCCCGGCGGCAGGGCGGCCTTGCCTCCCGCATCGATCAGAATAACTGCCCATATCCGCTCTTGGCTCCCGGCCTCGCGCCGATCGGCCGCGTCGCCACCACGTCGAGCTGACGGCTAAGGCGCGGGGGGCGGGTTTAGGTTAGGCAGGGGAACGGGGGAACGGCAGGGAGGGGAAAAAGAGCGGGGCCAGCGATGAGCCACCCCCTACTCCTTCATTCATGTCTCTTTAAATCGAAACGAAGCAATCGCGCCGAGCCGGCTGCACGCTTCGTTGCTGGTTCTCCCCATCCCTTTCCCTGTCATCGCGACGAGCCCGCAGGGCGACGCGGCAATCTCTTCCCGCTTTTTCCCGCCCCTCTCATCCCTCCCGGCGCGGGCCACAAAAAAGGGGGCGGGGCCAGGCCCCGCCCCCTCGTAGAGGCGCTCAGATCAGGCTGATTCTCAGCCCATCTTCTCCTTGACCCGGGCCAGGGCCAGGAGCTTGTGCTCCTCGGCCTGCACGAACAGGTTCTCGCGGGCCGCGCGCACCTTGGCCGCGAAGGCCTGGTCCTTGATGCTGGGCAGGTTGATGTCCACGCTGAGCATGCAGGCGCGCAGGGCCGCCTCGCCCACCATGGCGCCCACGCCCACGTCGCTGATGGCCATCTTGTTGCCGTACTTGGAGAGCTCGTCGGCCTCCTTGATGATCTCCAGGCAGCACTGGCAGATCTCCAGGGGCACCAGGGTCGCCTTCTGGGCCGCATCCTCCAGGGCCGCCGCCCGGGCCTTCTTGTCCGCGTCGGTCTCCTTGGGCAGCTTGAAGCAGCCCATGTAGTGGTCGAAGGCCGCGATGTCGGCGTTGGTCAGCTCTTTGAGCTTCTCGATCACGCCCATCAGGCGGTCCACCTGGGTCTGGGCCTGGGCGTGGAACTCCTCGTACTTCTTGTTGCTCACGGTGAGGTTGCCCACCATGGCCACCATGGAGGCCGCCAGGGTGGCCACCACCGCCGAGACGTTGCCGCCGCCGGGGGTGTGGCTCTTGCTGGCCGCCACCGCGATGAAGTCGTTGAGGCTCATCCCGTAGATTTTGTCTTCCATGGGCTCACTCCTTTGCGGGGACGGGGCCTCGCCCGCCCCCCCTCACCCTGCCCTCCCCCCCCGGCCGGGGGGAGAGGGTGGGTAGTTTCCGTTCGTGCGCGCCGCCGCTTTTCCCCTCCCTCGCCCCCCGGGGGAGGGGGCCGGGGGGTGCAAGCCGCGACTCCCCGAAGGGGCCGGGCGGCGGCAAGCCCTTAGTAAACCTCGTCTGCTCCCTTAGAAGCCATGTCTTGACTGCAAGGGGCTCGCTTACTTGCCCAGGCCCTGCAGGCCCACGGCCTTGAGCAGGTTCTGCATGATGATGGTGGTGGTCAGGCTGCCCACGCCGCCGGGCACCGGGGTCAGGGCCTTGGCCACGTCGGCCACGTCGGCCTCCACGTCGCCGCAGATGCCCTTGCCGTCCGGGGTGGGGTTGATGCCCGCGTCGATAACCACGGTGCCGGGGGCGATCATCTCCTTCTTGACCAGGCCCGCGAAACCGGCCGCGGCCACCACGATCTCGCCCTGCTTGCACTCGGCCGCGAGATCCACGGTCTTGGTGTGGCAGACGGTGATGGTGGCGTCGCGCTTGATCAAAAGGCTGGCCAGGGGGCGGCCCACGGTGTCGCCACGGCCGACCAGGGTGACCTTCTTGCCGCGCAGGTTGATGCCGGCCCGCTCCATCAGGGCGATGCACGAAAGCGGGGTGGCCGGCACCAGGGCCAGGTGCTCCTGGCCGCCCAAGAGGTAGCCGCGGTTTACCGGGTGCACGCCGTCAACGTCCTTTTTGGGCGCGATGGCCTCCATCACGGACTCTTTGGACAGGTGCTTGGGCAGCGGCAGCTCCACCAGGATGCCGTGCACGTTGGGGTCCATGTTCCAGCCCTCGATCTGGTTCAGCACCGTCTCCTGGCTGGTGTCGGCGGCCATGACCTGCAACTCCACCGTGATGCCCAGGCCCGCGCCCACCTTCTCCTTGGACTGGGCGTAGACCACGCTGGCCTCGTCGTCGCCCACCAGCAGCACCGCCAGCTTGGGCTGCACGCCCTTGGCCTTGAGCGCCTCCACGTCCTTGACGATCTCCTCGCGGATCACCTTGGCAATGGGCAGTCCCTTGATAAGCTCCGCCGCCATGCCCCTCTCCTTTCTTGACTATACCCAGTAAAGGTTCTCCCGCGATATGCGAGAGGAATCGATTGCTTGGCTGTTGTTGGCGCCATGCCCCGGACCGGGACATGCGCCTCCCAAAACAGCACAAGGGGCGCGGACTGTCAACGCTTTTTTGCACAGGCTTGGCCGGGCCTTTGGCCCCGCCGGCTTGACAGAACCGGCCCGGTGGGCTAGTTGTGATGCACATTAATCGGCGTTCGGCCAAGAGCGCGAAAGGCCGCTTGGACCCCCACCAGGGCCGAGACGGCGCGCGGGCTAGTGAGGCGGACCAGGGGTCCGGCCTGCCCGCGTGCGTCCGGCCGGACGCCATTTTGTTTTCCGCGCAAGGAGAGGATCAGCATGGACCGAAAAAAAGTTGCGATTCCGGACCTCTACCAGATGAAAACCGACGGCCGCAAGATCAGCGTCATCACCGCCTACGACTACCCCGGCGCGGTATTGGCCGAGGCCGCCGGGGTGGACGTGGTGCTGGTGGGCGACAGCCTGGGCAACGTGGTCATGGGCCTGGACTCCACGGTGCCGGTGACCATGGAGGAGATGATCCATCATATCAAGGCCGTGCGCCGCGGGCTGACCAGCGCCTTCCTGGTCGGCGACCTGCCCTTCATGAGCTACCAGGTCAGCCGCGAGCAGGCCATCATGAACAGCGGCCGTTTCCTCAAGGAAGCCGGCTGCGACATGGTCAAGCTGGAGGGCGGGGCCGAGATGGCCGAGACCGTGCGGGCCATCGTGGACGCCGGCATCCCGGTCTGCGCCCATATCGGGCTCACCCCCCAGAGCGTGGGCAAGCTGGGCGGCTACAAGGTGCAGGGCAAGGACCTGAAGACTGCCCAGAAGCTCATCGACGGGGCCAGGGCCCTGCAAGAGGCCGGCGCGGACATGATCGTCTTCGAGTGCATCCCCAGCGCCCTGGCCGCGGCCATCACCGCCCACACCAGCATGGTCACCATCGGCATCGGGGCCGGGCCGGACTGCGACGGCCAGGTGCTGGTCTTCCACGACATCCTGGGGCTCACCACCCGCAAGACCCCCAAGATGGCCCGCCGCTACCTGAACCTCATGGAGCAGGCCGGCGCGGCCCTGGGCCAGTACGTGGCCGAGGTGCGCTCGGGCGCCTTCCCGTCCCCGGAGCACGGCTTCGCCATGGACGCGCAGGTGATCGAGCAGTTGAAGCTTTAGTCTCTTCCGCCTCTTAACCCCCTCTCCCCCATTTTTATGGGGGAGAGGCCCGGGGTGAGGGGGTCCCCCCCGGCGGGGGGAGAGGGAACCCGAAAAGGCACGGCTTGCCGGCTGGCCCAGAGCTGGCCGGAGGCCCAGGCCGACAACCCGGAGGTGACGGCATGCGTATAACCGTGGTGGGGCCGGGGGCGGTGGGGCTGCTTTTTGCCATGCGCCTGGCCCAGGCCGGCGCGGACGTGAACCTGCTGGACCACCGCCCGGACCGGGCGGCCGAGCTGGACCAGCGCGGGGTGCTCTTGGAGACCCCGGAGGCCGAGGATCTGCACCTGCCGCTCAAAGTCAGCGCCGACCCGGCCCAGGCCCTGGCCGGGGTTGAGCTGGCCCTGGTCTGCGTCAAGGCCTACCAGACAGCGGCCGTGGCCCCGGTGCTGGCCATGCACCTGCCGGCCGGGGCCCGGGCGCTCACCCTGCAAAACGGGGCCGGCAACGTGGAGACCCTGGCCGGGGCCCTGGGCGTGGGCCGGGTGCTGGGCGGCATCACCAGCGAGGGGGCCACCCTGCTGGGGCCGGGGCTGGTGCGCCACGCCGGCCGGGGCGAGACCTTCCTCGGCGCCGCGGCCGGACCCATCGGGCCTTTTTGCCAGAAAGTCGTGGACCTGTTCAACGCGGCCGGCTTCGTCACCCAGGCCGCCCAGGGGGTGCAGAACCTCATCTGGACCAAGCTGGTGGTCAACGTGGGCATCAACGCGCTCACCGCCATCTTCCGGGTGCCCAACGGCCGCCTGGTGGAGGTGGCCCCGGCCGCGGAGCTCATGGCCGCGGCGGTGGAGGAGGCCCTGGCCGTGGGGCGCGCCCTGGGCATCTGCTTTTTGCACCAGGACATGCCGGCCGCCGTGGCCGCCGTGGCCCGACGCACGGCCAACAACCGCTCCTCCATGCTCCAGGACGTGAGCAACCGCCGCCGCACCGAGGTGGAGTTCATCAACGGCGCGGTGGTGGAGGCCGGCCGCGCGGTTGGCGTGGCCACCCCCGTCAACCAGACGCTGACCCGCCTGGTCCTGGCCCTGGAGCAGGGTTTGGGCTAAAGTTACGCGGCAGCCGCGCTTTTCCCGCCGTTCGCCCTCGCCGCCCCGGGGGAGAGGAAGGGGTGAGGGGGATCACGCGGACCTGGCGCAACCGGCTCCCCACGGGGATGGACACCGACCCATGCGTCTGGGACTGACCGGCAAGCTCTTGTGGTGGTGCCTGGCCCTGGTGGCCATCTTCGGCGTCACCATCGGCGCGCTCATCTGGCGGGTGCAGGGCCTGGCCGAGGTCTCCGGCGACCTGGTCCGGGTGGGCTACGGCAACCTGAGCCACTCCGAGGACCTGATCGAGGACCTCTTCGCCCTGATCGAGGCCCAGCGCCGCTTCCAAATCCTGCACAAACCCGAGGATCTGGCCGCGGCCCAGGAGACCTGGCAGCGGGTGGGCGGCTCGCTGGCCGCCTGGATCGAGGCCGAGGCCGAGCCCGACGACGCCTGGCGCCAGGTCTACCAGGGCTGGGAGGCCAGCCCCGCCCCGGCCCTGGGCGCGCCGGTGGCCGAGGACCAGATCAGCGCCTGGATCGACATCCTGGCCGGGGTGCAGCGCCAGATGCGCCTGGGCATGGCCCGGGGGCTGCTGGACCTGGAGCAGGCCAGCACCGACGCCCGCCGCCTGGGCATGATCGGCCTGCTGCTCTCCTGCGCCCTGGCCCTGGGCGGCAGCCTGGCCCTGGCCTGGTATCTGGGCCGCTCGCTGGGGGCCCTGCACCGGGGCGTGGCCCAGGTGGGCGCGGGCGGCGACTACCAGCCCATGAACCTGACCAGCGGCGACGAACTGGGCGGGCTGGCGCGGGCTTTCGACAGCCTGGCCGCGCAACTCAGCCAGGAGGAGCGCCTGCGGGCCGAGTTCATTTCCACCCTGAGCCACGAGATCCGCACCCCGTTGACCAGCATCCGCGAGGCGGTTAACCTGGTGCGCGAGGGCGTGCTGGGCCCGGTGGGCTCGCGCCAGGAGCAGTTTTTGGGCGTGGCCGAGGGCGAGGTGCAGCGCCTGGCCGGACTCCTGGAGCGGCTGATGCAGGTCACCAGCCTGGAGGCCCGCGACCTGGAGATCAACCCCCGGCCGGTGGCCGCCGCCGATCTCTTGGCCGACGCGGCCCAGCGCCTGGCCGCCGCCGCCCTGGCCCGGCGGGTGGAGATCGCCTGCGCGCCCGGCCCGGCGCTCATGGTGCTGGCCGACCCGGACCAGGTGCGCCAGGTGCTCCTGAACCTGGTGGGCAACGCGCTCAAGTTCTCGCCCGAGGCCGGCCGCCTGGAGCTGGCGGCCAGCGCCCAGGGCCACGAGGCGGTCTTTGCGGTGGCCGACCAGGGGCCGGGCATACCGGCCGAGGAGCAGGCCTACGTGTTCCAGAAATTCTACCGCGGCCGGGCGGTCAAGGACCGGGTGGACGGCGTGGGCCTGGGCCTGAACCTCTCCCAGCGCATCATCACCGCCCACGGCGGGCGCATGTGGCTAACCAGCGCGCCGGGGGCGGGCAGCACCTTTTACTTTTCCCTGCCCCTGGCCGGGGCGGGGGCGGAGGCCGCGGCATGAAAGCCTTGCCCGCCCTGGCCACGCTGGGCCTGGGCCTGGCCCTGCTCTGCTCCGGCTGCGCTGGCACCGGCCAGCCCTCCGCGCCGGGCGTCCCCGGCCGGGCCCTGGAGGCCGGCGGCCCGCCGGCCGGCGCGCTACATCTCTATGAGGACGCCAGCGCGGCCCTGCTGGCCGGCCGGCCGGAGGAGGCCGGGCGCATGTTCGCGGCCCTGGCCCAG
>JAZDHW010000247.1:0-9359 GCA_043805555.1 Pseudomonadota bacterium | reverse complement strand
CCTGGCTTCTTCAGCGCGACTACGTTACTCTGATCCACGGCGTATCCTCCGCTTCCCCAGTGAAGTTGGTGAGCCTCGCAACTCACCAGGATATGCCGCCTTATTTCATCCCGCACATACACAACTTTCGGGTATAGCTCCAATCCCGGGGCGGTTCAGTTCTTCATTGCATTTAACATCAAGGCTATACAGATCGATTACTTGGTCTTGCCTGTAAATAGTATTAGGTATATAATAGCAATGTAGGTGTTTCCAAAGAGCACTGATGGACTAGAAAAACTCAATAAACGAAGCATGATAATTAAAGTTAGGATATAAGCAAAGACGTCATTGAATGTGTGAACGTAATGGGTGAAAACCCCGTGCGCAGGTTTAGATTATCTGGTTCTAAATGCTATTCTGATATTGGGCGAACTCATGATCAGCAAATTTGGGGAGTCATATTTCAACTTTAATAGACAAGCGTTCCTGATTGCTAACGCGGATTATGTTGCACACTGGGCTGGCAGCTAGGCATTTGGTGCAATGTACTTGTTAAAACTTGAGATTATTTCCGGGGGTGCGCAGATTATATTGGCTTGGCGTTGATTAGGTACTGTCCGGAAAGGCCAATAAAGCTGTGCAATTACGATACACTACAGTTTTGCAGCTCTCCAGTTCTATAGCACTCCGGCCATGTCGTAACATTGCGGGCGCTTCAGTTAGGATATATTACGGCTCTATGGCCCAGAGGTTTTGAATAAGGGCGAGGCCATGCTTGCATTGATGAGTTTTTCATTGAAGGCTACATTCGCTGTTTTTTAATTTGCGCAAGAAGCTATGCCAGAATTAAGAAAATCCAAAGTTCATTCGGGCCACGTATCACCTAGAACATGCCCCAAATGTGGTTCAAATAGACTAAGGCCGTCCAAAACACGAGGCATTAAAGAGGTTTGGCAAAATAACCTTAGTGGTGTCTCACCAATACGCTGCAGAGATTGCCGGCATCGTTTCTTATCTCGGCCCACCAAAAATCTGACAATCAGCAGGAAGACAGGAGTCGCAAGTTTATTGCTCTTGATCTTTGTCTTGGCTGGCATCGGCATGTTTATCTTCACCGATTTATTAAAGCAGAAACCACCTAATGATCAAAACGCAAATTTGGGCTCAGCTAAAACAAGCCGTATCAGTCCAGAGGTTGCTAAATGGTTAGAGGCGTTACGTACCGCCCAGCCAGATGGATCAGATGATGGCGCTGGAAATGATATAAGTCGTCAAGCAGGATTTCTTGAGCCAGATGGGCCCAAAATCCCGAAAGACTTTATGGGTCAGCCTTTAATGTATGTTGAATGGTATCTTGCTGAGCACGGGATAAAATACCAAACAATTCTGTTCGGCCCAACATTTGACCAGCCTCCGTTCAAAGTGTTTAAAATGGAACCAAGGCCTGGACAATATGTTACACCTGGTACTACCGTGACTGTATATGCGTATCAAAACCCACAATTCCGCCAAACCAAATGGCAACAAAAGGTTCCGAGCGTAGCCGGGCTACCCTTGGATGAAGCTGAAAAACTATTACGCAAACTTGGGTTTCTAACCGTATTGATATCTGTACCTACCGCTGAACCAGCCATGGACAAGGTGGTGCGATCACAATCGCTCAGGCCGGGTGCAATGGCTTGGCCTACGACTCAGATTAATCTACAAGTAAATCGCCTGGTCAAGAGGCCAAAAGCAGAAAACGCCACTGTTCATTCTGGACAGTAAAATCGGCCATTCGCGCCCGGACATCGGCCCGGCCGAGAGCGCCGAGGTGGTGGACACCCTGGGCTCGGACTGGATCACCACCGGACCCAAGGTTCTCCAGTTGGAGGATGAGTTTCGCGCCTTTCTGGACGCGCCAGCCGCCCTTGCGTTGTATTCGGCCACCGACGCCATGCTCATCGCCCTGGCCGGCCTGGACATCGAGCCGGGCGACGAGGTCATCTCCACGCCCATGACCTTCTACTCCAACCTGCACGTCATCGAGCACCGAGGCGCGCGGCCGCGCCTGGTGGACGTGGAGCCCGACACCCTGAACCTGGACCCCGGCCTGATCGAGGCGGCCATAACCCCGGCCGGTCTGGACATCGAGCCGGTGCACCTGCACGGCCACCCCTGCGACCTGGACCCCATCCGGGCCCTGGCCACCCGGCGCGGCCCGGCCGTGGTGTGTGATGCGGCCCACGCCCTGCCGGCCCGATACCAGGACCGCCTGATCGGCTCCGGCGACAACCTGACCGAGTTCAGGTTTAGGAGCCTGTCGGAGTAATCCTCCGCCAGGCTTCTGAGCGGGCCCTGGACGGCCCGCCCGGAATGGCGCCAAATTAATTTTTGGCGCCATTCCGAGAACGTGCCAAAATTCACTTTTGGCAAGTTCCAAGAGGAGAAAGCCATGGATGGCTTTCTCCGACACGCACCTAGGCGCGGGCCGGACCTGGTGCCAAAAAGCGCGGGGCAAACGGCTACTAAGGCAAAAATGGCCTTGACGACCGGCGGATCATCCGTTAAACATTGCCGGTGACTGCTGGGGGATCGTCTAACGGCAGGACTGCAGACTCTGGATCTGCCTATCAAGGTTCGAATCCTTGTCCCCCAGCCAAATAGCCGCGCATACGCGGTCCCATCGTCTAGCGGTCTAGGATGTCGGCCTCTCACGCCGGAGACACGGGTTCGAGTCCCGTTGGGACTGCCAAATTTGAGCCAGGGGCTGGGTCAAGCGACCCGGCCCCTGGCTTTTTACGGCCACCACTGGCCACGCCGGGTGCCCGCCTGTTTCAGATGTTCCAAACGTTACAAGTTATGCGTGAACATGTTTCATGATTAGCTATATCGCTAATAAAGCAATAATAACGTCATAATAACATAATGAACCCGGCTCAATCCCCGGTTGGGAGGGTCATTTTTAGCAACAGTGTTGTTTCAGGCGCCGCGCCCGGCCAGGCCCCTTCAGCAAATCACTCGGTAAATTAGCCACCTATGCGTTGGCCCTGCCTTTGCAGTGCTGGAGGGCGCCCCCATGGCATTTTTGCCACGCACCCGCCACGGTTAAGGAGAGGAGCCATGTCCAAAGCGCAACCCTTGATCGACATTGACGAGATTATCGAGCGTTACCCCGGCAAGCCGGAGTACCTCATCTTCTTGTTGCAGGACATCCAGGCCGCCTATAACTACGTTTCGCCCGAGGCCCTGGACCTGGTCTGCCAGCACACCGGCGTGCCCTTGAGCACCGCCTTTGCCACCGCCACCTTCTATAAGTCCTTCCGCCTGGAGCCGCGCGGCGAGCACGAGATCAAGGTCTGCCAGGGCACCGCCTGCCACCTCAAGGGCAGCGATCGCCTGGTGGAGGACCTGGAGCGCAAGCTGGGCATCCAGGCCGGCGAGACCAGCGCCGACCTCCAGTTCACCCTGGATACGGTCAACTGTCTGGGCTGCTGCGCCCTGAGCCCGGTGGTGCTGGTGGATGAGGACTACATGGCCCAGGCCTCTTCGCGCAAGCTCGACAAGGCGCTGAAGGACCGCTTCGCTGTCTAGCCCAGGCGGGCGCAAGGAGACAAAAATGGCACTTGCTGACACCAAGAAGATCGAGCCGGGCCGGCTCAACTCCGCGGAGGATCTGCTCGGCCTGTGCGAATCCATCCGTGCCGCCCGGGATCCCGAGCAGCAGGAAATCATCGTCTGCTACGGCACCGGCTGCCTGGCCAGCGGCGCCACCAAGGTGGAAGCCGCGCTGAAGGCGGCCGTGGCCGCCGCCGGCCTGGACACCAAGGTGCGCCCCCTGATCAAGACCACCGGCTGCCGCGGCTTCTGCTCGCGCGGGCCCCTGGTGGTGGTCCAGCCCCAGGGCCTTTTCTACCAGAAGGTCACCCCGGCCGATGCCGAGGACATCGTGGGCCTGACCCTGCAAAAGGGCGAGGTGGTCGAGCGGCTGCTCTACAAGCACCCCCAGACCGGCGAGCCCATCGCGCGCGAGGAGGACATCCCCTTCTACAAGCTGCAGGAGCGCCTGGTCCTGGGCCGCATCGGCTCGGTGGACCCCACCGACATCAACGACTCCATCGCCGCCGGCGCCTACCAGGCCCTGGCCAAGGCGCTGTACTCCATGACCCCGGAGCAGGTGGTGGTCGAGGTTGAACGCTCCGGCCTGCGCGGCCGCGGCGGCGCGGGCTTCCCCACCGGCCGCAAGTGGAAGAGCGCCCTGGCCGCCATCAAGAAGAAGGGCTACCCGGTCTACGTGGTGGTCAACGGCGACGAGGGCGACCCCGGCGCGTTCATGGACTGCATGCTCATGGAAGGCGACCCCCACGCGGTGCTGGAGGGCCTGATCCTGGGCGCCTACGCCCTGGGCGCCAACCAGGGCTACATGTACGTGCGCGCCGAGTACCCGGTGGCCATCCGGCACCTGAACATCGCCATGGACCAGGCGCGGGCCCTGGGGCTTTTGGGCGACAACATCCTGGGTTCGGGCTTCAACTTCGACGTGCAGATCAACCGCGGCGCAGGAGCCTTCGTCTGCGGCGAGTCCACGGCCCTGTTCACCTCCATCGAGGGCCGCGCCGGCGAGCCCAAGCCCAAGTACGTGCGCTCGGTGGAGGAAGGCCTCTGGGGCCGGCCCACGGTGCTCAACAACGTGGAGACCTGGGCCAACATCGCCCAGATCATCGACAAGGGCGGCGAATGGTTCGCCGGCCTGGGCGTGCCCCACAGCACCGGCACCAAGGTCTTCAGCCTGGTGGGCAAGGTCAACAACGTGGGCCTGGTCGAGGTGCCCATGGGCACGCCGCTGGCCTACATCGTCGAGGACATCGGCGGCGGGGTGCCCGGCGGCGCGCCTTTCAAGGCCGTGCAGACCGGCGGCCCCTCCGGCGGCTGCATCCCCTATGACATGCGCGAGGTCCCGGTCGACTACGACTCGCTGACCAAGGCCGGCTCCATGATGGGCTCCGGCGGCATGATCGTCATGGACAGCCGCGACTGCGTGGTGGACGTGGCCCGCTACTTCCTGCGCTTTTTGGAGGAGGAATCCTGCGGCAAGTGCGTGCCCTGCCGCCTGGGGCTCACCCGCCTGCGCGAGATCCTGGACGGCTTCAGCCGCGGCCAGGGCAGCGAGGCGGACATCGAGGACCTGGTCAGCCTGTCCCAGGCCATTCAGGACGGCTCGCTGTGCGCCCTGGGCGGCAGCGCCCCCAACCCGGTGCTGACCACCCTGCGCTACTTCAAGGACGAGTACCTGGCCCACATCATCGACAAGCGCTGCCCGGCCGGGGTCTGCAAGGAGCTGATCACCTACAGCATCGACGCCGACAAGTGCACCGGCTGCATGACCTGCGCCCGCCAGTGCCCCCAGAAGGCCATCAGCGGCGAGAAGAAGAAGCCCCACACCATCGACCAGTCCCTGTGCATCCGCTGCGGAATCTGCATGGAATCGTGCAAGTTCGGCGCGGTCCAGGTGGCCTGAGGGCGAAAGGGAGAAGGAGCATGATCAATCTGACCATCGACGGGCGCGAACTCCAGGCCCAGCCCGGCTGGACGGTGCTGGAGACCGCGCGCCAATACGGCATCCACATCCCCACCCTGTGCCACCATGAGGCGGTGGAGCCCAGCGGCGCCTGCCGGCTATGCGTGGTCCAGATCGGCGACGAGACCTGGTCCAAGGTCGTCATCTCCTGCATGTACCCGGTGGCCGAGGGGCTCAACGTCAAGACCGACAGCCCCCGGGTCAAAAACGTGCGGCGCTGGATCCTGGAGATGCTCCTGGCCCAGTGCCCCAACAGCCCGGAGCTCAAGGCCCTGGCGGCCGAATACGGCGTGAACGCCACCCGCTTCGTCAGCCATGATCCCGACGAGCTGTGCATCCTCTGCGGCCTGTGCGTGCGGGTGTGCAAGGAGGTGGTCGGGGTTTCGGCCATCTCCACCGTGGGCCGGGGCGTGCACAAGATGATTGGCTCGCCCTATGGCAAGATGTCCGACGCCTGCGTAGCCTGCGGCTCATGCGTCACGGTCTGCCCCACCGGGGCCATGGCCGCACGGTTGGACGCGGTGCGCGGCCAGGCGGCCGAGCGCCACGCCAAGTAGGAAAGGAGGGGCGCAATGAGTCGAATCGGCGTTTTCTTGTGTGAGTGCGGGCGCCGCATAGCGCCCAAGATCGACCTCAACCGGCTCCAGGAGCTGGTCAAGGGCGATGGCTTGGTCAGCCACGTGCAGGTGGAGCCCTTCACCTGCCTCAACCCCGGCGTGGCGGCGGTGCGCCAGGCGGTGGAGGAGCAGAAGCTGGACCGCGTGGTGGTGGCCGGCTGCGAGGCCCGCATCATGCTCAAGAAGTTCGAGCAGGCCTTGGAGCCCAACGGCCTGGACCAGGGCCAGATCGACATGGTCAACCTGCGCGGCCACGTGGCGGCGGTCAACGACCTGGGCCCGGAGCAGGCGGCCGTGAAGGCGGCCAAGCTCATCAGCGCGGCCGTGGCCGGCCTGGACGCCCTGGCGCCCACCGAGAAGGAAAAGGTGGACATGCAGGGCCCGGTGATGATCCTGGGCGGCGGCATCGCCACCTATCCCGCGGCCCAGGAGCTCCTGCGCCGCGGGGTCGACACCATCATCGCCATGAACACCGACGAGTACCAGGACGAGCTGCGCATGCTGCACGAGCACTATCCTGGCGAGCGTCACTACTATGACCGCATGGAAGCCATCATGGAGGAGGTGGAGTCCTCCCCCCTGATCAAGCGCATCTCGGTGGGCGAGCTGACCGGCCTGACCGGCCGTACCGGCAACTATACCGTGACCTTCTCCATGCCCGACGAAGGCCCGCCGCGCATGTATCAGGCCGGGGCCATCATCGCCTGCCTGGACGGCCAGATGCTCAACCAGGGCAGCGACTTCGGTCACGACGGCCGCACCGTGATCTGCCACACCGAGGCCGAGGAGATGATCTGGACCCAGGGCGTGCCCAGCGGCCGCATCGTGTTCTGGATCAACGACTTCGAGTGCGGCCAGGACGACTTCGCCTACCTGGCGGCCCGCTCGGCCTGGTCCATGGCCCGCTACATGCGCAGCCGCGAGCCCCGCAGCCAGGTCACCATCATGTACAACGACCGCATGCCGGTGCCGCTATCGGCCGGCGAGCGCAAGCTGTGCCGCGAGCTGGGCGTCACCTGGGTGCCCTATGACGGCGGTCTGCGCCCCACCGTGCAGGCGGGCTTCCTCAACTATCTCTCGCCCGAGGACCACACCGAATACGAGATGCCCTGGGACAAGCTGATCCTCTCCCCGCGGCGCTCGGTGGGCATGGAGACCAACCGGGTGGCCAAGGTGCTGGGCATCAAGCACCAGGAGGGCCAGTTCCTGGACGCCAAGCACGCCAAGGTGCGCCCGGAGATGGTGGGCCGCGACGAGTCCTACCTGGCTGGCTCGGCCCGCTATCCCTGCGACCTGCACGAGGCCCTGCGCCAGGGCCGGCGGGCGGGCATCAAGACCGCCGAGATGGTGGAAAAGGCCGCCCAGGGCGAACTCTACGCCCCGCGCATGGTCTGCGTGGTGGACCCCAACCGCTGCATCGGCTGCGGCCTGTGCAACGAGATCTGCGATTGCGGCGGCATCGAGCCCCCGGCCAAGGTGGGCCCCTCGGTGGTGCGCCACGTGGACCCCATGGTCTGCACCGGCGGCGGCACCTGCGCCGCGGCCTGCCCCTATCACGCCCTGACCCTGCAGAACAACAGCACCGCCCAGCGCGAGGCGCGGGTGGCCGCCCTGGCCCGGGCCCTGGCCCCGGGCGAGGTGATGGCCTTCGGCTGCGCCTGGGGCGGCCTGGCCGCGGCCGACAACGCCGGCGTCAAGGGCATGCCCTCCGATCCGCGCATGCACCTCCTGCGCGTTTCCTGCATCGGCCAGCTCGACCCCAGCGTCATGGCCCGGGCCTTTGTGGAGGGCGCGCCGGGTCTGTTGCTGCTGGGCTGCCCGCCGGAGGACTGCCATCACTCCTACGGCGTGGACCACACCTGGAGCCGCGTGACCCTGGTGCGCAAGCTGCTGACGCTGTGCGGCATCGACCGCCGCCGCATCGCCCTGGCCCACGTGGACCTGAACCAGCCCGAGCAGTACATCCAGAGCGTGAGCAGCTTCATCAAGCTGATGGACCAACTGGGGCCGCTGCCCCAGGACGAGGCCACCCGCGAGAAGCTCGTGGGCCTCTACAACACCGTGAACAACGACCGCGTGCGCTGGGTGCTGGGCGCCAGCCTGCGCCGGCCCTGGGAAGAGGTCTACCCCGGCGACCAGCGCCATGCCCTGGCCTATGACCAGGACATGCTGGGCGTGGTGCACGAGGAATTCACCAAGGTCCGGCTGTTCAGCCTGCTCAAGGAGCAGGCCGAGGCCCTGGCCATCGGCCAGTTGGCCCAGGCCCTCAAGGAGGACGAGGCCTTCCTGGTGCCCAACCTGCGCGAGATGGTCTCCGAGGGGGTCATCAGCCGCATCCACCGCGACGGCGTGGCCCACTACGCGGTCCGTTAACCAAGCCCACCCAGGGGGCGGGGTTCCGGTCCCGCCCCCTGGGACCTCTATGACCAAGTGGCCGGAAACTCTGGCAACGGATGCGGGCAACATGGAATTGGACAAGAACAGCTTTCTCACCCACGCCTTGACCCCGTGCAACCTGGGCATGCTGCCCAAGCCGGACGGCATGGCCACGGCCACCGGGCCCTGCGGCGACAGCATCGAGCTCTACCTGCGCCTGGAGGGAGACACCATCTCCGACCTGCGTTTCATGCCCCACGGCTGCCTGCACACCGTGGCCTGCGGCAGCGTGCTCACCTGCCTGGCCAAGGGCCTCTCCCTGGGCCAGCTCACCGCGGTGGCGGCCGAGGACATCGAGCAGGAGCTGGGCGGCCTGGACCGCGAGCACCGCCACTGCGCGGCCCTGGCCGAGGCGGTGCTCAAGGCCGCGGTGCGCGACTGCCTGCGCCGGCGCACCGAACCGCCCTGGAAAAAGCTCTACGGCCAGGACGCCTGAGGGCGCCGGGCCGGCCAGCCGGCGCGCCGGGGCCAGAAAGTCATTGACGGCCGCGGCCGCCGGGGTTATGAGATGGCTAGATATCCGCCGGTGCCTGGGGGCGCGCCCCCGGGCCCAAGAGGGAAGACGGTGCGAATCCGTCGCGGTCCCGCCGCTGTGACCGGGGACGAAAGCCGCAAGCACAAGCCACTGCCTCGGAGCCGAGGCGGGAAGGCGCGGCCGGTAGGACGATCCGGGAGCCCGACGACCTGCCGGCCGGAATGAGCCCGTGGCCGCCGGATGAGCGGCGCCAGGCGCGCGAGCGATGCGCCCCGGCCGGGTTTCAGCGGGG
>JAZDHW010000246.1:0-31779 GCA_043805555.1 Pseudomonadota bacterium | reverse complement strand
CTAGGAGCCTGTCGGAGTGATCCTCCGACAGGCTTCCGAGCGGGCCATGGACGGCCCGCCCGGAATGGCGCCAAATTAATTTTTGGCGCCATTCCGAGAACTTGCCAAAATTCACTTTTGGCAAGTTCCAAGAGGAGAAAGCCATGGATGGCCTTCTCCGACACACACCTAGGCATGCTGGCCCTGGGCCGGGCGGAGCGGGATGTGCAGGCAAAAGCTGGTGCGGCCGGGCCGGCTTTCCACCCCGAAACGCACCTGGTAGGGCTTGAGCAGTTGGGCCACCGAGTACAGGCCCAGGCCGCTGACCCCGCCGTTGTCAGTGCGCGTGGTGAAGAAGGGCTCGAACAGGCGCTCTTGGTCGGCCGGGCTGATGCCGTGGCCGGAGTCGCAGATATCCACCACCAGCTCGTGGTCGGCATGGCGGGTGCTGATCTGCAGCAACGGCTCGGGCGCGCCGGCCATGGCCTGGGCCGCGTTGCGCATGAGGTTGCGGAAGCTCTGGGCAAAGTCCGAATACAGCCCCCAGACCGGCGGCAGGTCCGGGGCCAGGTCGAGCTGTTTGGCGATCATCTTGCGGAACACGGGCTCGCTTTCCAGGAACAGCAGCTCCCGGCGCAGGATCTGGTTCAGGTCCAGGGGCTCCTGCTGCTGGGCGGCCTCGTCGCGCAGGCGGGCCAAGAGGTCGCGGGCGGCGTTGGTCACCTGGTCCACCTGCTCGATGATGCGCTCCGCGCCCGCACCCAGGGAGACGGGCCAGGCCGCGTAAGCCAGGCCGGGAGGCGGAGCCTGGGCCAGCAGCGGGGCCAGGTGACGGGCCATAAGCTCGGCGGTGGTACGGATGATGCTCAACGGCCCGGCCAGGTTGTGCAGCAGGCCCGCCGCCAGGGCCCCCAGCTCGGCCAGGGACTGGTTGGGTTTCAGCAGCCACAACTCGTCGCCGTTGAACTCGCAGGCCAGGCCCTGCACCGGGGCCGAGCCGGCCTGGCGGGCCGAGCCAGCCTGGCGGGCCGAGCCGGCTGGGCCGGCCTCGCCAACATAGGGCCGGGCGCAGAAGGGCACGGGCCGGCCGGGCGCGGGCAGGGCAGGGGAGGGCGTCAGCAGTTCGGAGCGGGGCCGGCCGGTCAGGTCGGGCGGACTGGCTCGGTCCGCACCCGCCGCAGACAGGATGACCGCCGCGGCCGGGTTGCAGCGCCACACGGCCTGATCGCGGATTATAAGCACCCCTTCGCTCAACTCGGCGGTTAGCGGGGCAAAACAATCATCTAGGCTGCATCGGCTCAAGCTGCCACCCCACACCGGCGGAGGTTGCCATTTGGGGATACCACTAACGACCCCTTCTACTATAAACAAAAACAGATACCAAGCCCAATTGCGGCGTCGGAGGGGCCGGGCCGGGGCGTTCGCACGGACCGGCGTGGTTGGCATCTGGCTTGCAAGTGTATTGGGTCAGGTTGCGCCTCACATTCAGCAACTCTCCCAACAGGGGCAGGCAGGGAGGGTGAAGAAGTGGAGGCGCAACCGCTTTTTTGCCCACCCCCCCCTGCGGGCCTCGGCTATTAAATTGCCATAAAATAAAGCAGATACCGAAACCGGTCGCCGGGTTAAGGCTGGGTTCGTATTTGTACAATATTTCATTTAGGCAAATAAACCTAGAGTAATAAGGCTAGACATGCAATTAAAGTGGGCAAATTAACCCGAAATTAAAAGGGTTAAATTGCCCGAAAAAAAACCAGGCGAGATTTATAGGGAAATCAAGCCCGAAAACAGGGTGGGTTGTGAATTAGCTCCCAGGCCGTGTTCACCAGGCGATCCATCCCGCTGAGTTTATCCAGGAAGGCCGCCGCGCCGGCCTGCTGGCAGATGTTGGGCATGCGCGGGTCGCCGTGGGCGCTGAGGATCAAGATCGGGGGCATGCCCCGCTCCTGATTGAGCAGGGTGCGGCACAGCTCGACGCCGTCGCCATCGGGCAGGCGCATGTCCACCACCATCAGGTCCGGCCGGCGCGGGGCCTTCAGCCACCAGCGCAAGGCCTCGCTGCAGTCGGCGCAATGCGCCACCTCCATGCCTTCGGACAGGAGCATGGTGCTGTAGAGTGTGGCAGTGTCGGCATCATCCTCCACCAGGAGGATGAGGGGCAGGTCTGCGGTCAAGTAATAGCCTCCAGAATCACGGTGAAGGTGGTGCCTTGGCCGGCCTCGCTCTCCACCCGGATGTCGCCCTCGTGCAGCCTGACGATTTCCTGCACCAGGCTCAACCCGATGCCCAGGCCCTCCAGGCGTCCGGTCCCGGTCAGGTCAGCCTGATAGAACCGGTTGAATATCTTGGCCATGCTCTCCCTGGCGATGCCCAGGCCCGAATCAGCCACCACCAGGACCACCACCTGGTCGCGCTGGGAGACCTCCAGGTCCACGCGGCCATTGGTTACATTATATTTGATCGCATTTTGGATGAGGTTGTCCAGCAATTGAATCAGTTTTTCCGCGTTGCCGCGCACCATCACCGGCTGTTGCGGCACCCCGTCCAGGCCGATGGCCACCTTTTTCTCGGCCGCCATGATGCGCATGTTCTCGGCCTCGGTGCGGGCCAGGGCGGCCAGGTCCACCGGACCCAGGTCGTATTGGTCCTTGAAGTGGCTCAGCCGGGCCAGCTCCAGCAGATTGTTGATCTGGTTCTCCAGCTTGAGCAGGTTGCGCCAGCAGACCTGGAGGTAGTTGTCGCGCTCCTCGGGCTTGCCGCGCTCCTGCATGATCAGTTGCAGGAAGCCCTTGAGGGAGACCAGGGGGGTCTTCAGTTCGTGGCTCAGGGTGGTCAGGAACTGGTCCTTGAGGTTCTCCACGCCCTTGATCTCCTTCAGGGCCCGCTCCAGGGCGGCCGATTTTTGCATCAATGCGCCCAACAGCCGTTTGTGCTGGGTGATGTCGCGCAGCACCACGCCGGCAGTCCAGGCCTGGCCGCCCGGCCCGTGCTCCAGCGACAGGCTGGCCTCCACCTCCATGGTAGCGCAGTCGGCGACCAGTTGTCCGGCGTGCAACTCGTTGTCGCGGGTCAGGGCCTCGCCCCAGGGCAGCTCCAGGCGCACCAACCCGCCCACCGGCCGGCCCACCACCTCCGAGCGCAGGCGGCCCACCGCGCGGCAGAAGGCCTGGTTGGCGTCCAGGATCTGCTCGTTGGCCGGGTTGAGGGCCAGGAACATGTCCGGGGCGGTGTCGAAAAAGCGGCGGTAGAGGCTCAGGTAGTCCACCAGGGCCTCGCGCACCACCTGGATGGCCAGACCCAGGCGGCCCAGCTCGTCCAGTTGCTCCGGGCTGTCGGGCAGGCCGGCCGGCTCGCCCAGGGCCATGCGCTGGCAGGAGTAGAGCAGGATGTCCACCTGCTGGTCCAGCCGGCGCTGCCACAGCCAGCCGCCCAAGAGCGCCATGGCCCCGGTGAGCGCCAGGCAGAACATGCGGAACCAGAACTCCTCCCACCAGTCGATGACCTCGGCCCGGACCAGGCCGGCGTGGGGATGTTTGAGCCAAAGCTCCACCACGCTGGCCAGGGCCAGGGGCAGGAGCACCAGGCACAGCAGCCACGCCAGGCGTTTTATGAGGATGGGATTGGCCATGGCCTCCTCGCGCGGCCGGGGCGGGGAGGGACCCGCCATCATGGCCGCCGCCAGCAGCCTACGCAAGCCGGGCCGGGGCTGTCAACCTCGGGTAATGGCGAACCGGCGCGACGGGATTGGTCGCTGCGATGCCAAGGCCGGCCAAACTGGTTGTAAATATCGGGCTCAGCCCGCATAGCGCACACCCGGACCGCGGAGCGCGAAATAGCTACCCGCCGGAAAATGGCCTGATTTGTCCCAGCAGTTCCAAAGCCCCACCCCTGAAAAAATTCGACTTTGCGGATAGATGGCCGTATGGTAAGTGTTAATGGCTTAAATGCACTTAATTATATGGTGTGCGAGAGGTTTTCATGAATAGCGAATCGTTTGTGCCATTGCATTATCAATTGTTCAAGGAAATCAAGGCCCAGATACTTTCGGGTGATTATGCGCAGGGAGATTTCCTGGGCACCGAAAAGCTATTGATGGATAAATATGGGGTCAGTTGCACCACGTTGAGGCGCGCCCTGCAACACTTGGTCCAATCCGGATATGTTTATAGAAAAGCAGGGAAAGGAACCTTTGTCCGGCGGGTTAACGTGGATAACAACAGCAGCCCGCTGTACAGTTTTATAGAGGAAATGGAATTGCTTGGTATGAAGCCAAAAACCGAGGTGCTGGCTATCAATACCATGAAGGCTAACGACCTGATCGCAAAGAAACTGGAAGTATCCAAATCTAGCATCGTTTACACAATCAAGAAACTGCTTAAGGCTGATTCAAAGCCAATAGCGGTATGGGAAAGCTTTTGGCAGTATGATATTGGCAGGCGTCTGGCAGAGCACGATTTGAGCCTCAATTTATTTGACACCGTGGAGAATAAGTTGAGGATCACCCTGGGCGAGGCTGACGCTGACTTTGAAGCGGCGCTGGCCACTGCCGAGGAGGCAACGCTGATTGGTGTTGCCGAAAACAGCCCGTTGCTGATTATGTTGCGGACCAACTATTCGGTAGACGGACAGCCGATACTTTTCGGCCGCACCGCCTACCGGGGGGACATGTATCGCTTCCATATCAGGATGGTGCGCAGTGGCGGAATGTGGTCCGCGGGGATTCGCGAGACTGAAAACTGATGGCGTTTCGAACCGGGCGACCGGACGCCGATACAACCAAACCGCATGGTTAGCCTGGGCGCGTTTGCTCTCTTGGGTCGCCATCGAAAAACTAATATCTGACCAGCTCGCCAAACTCCCTCCCATTCATCCTCCCGGCGTAATCCCGAATACAGATCATCCCGAGCAGATTGGCCCAACATGCCGACAGGGAGAACCGGCTTAGGCAACCACACTGGTAAACGAGCAGGGGCTTAGCCACGTAGCCCTGCCTGCCGCCGGCTTCAGGACGCACCTCTACAACTGGGCGGAACTGGCCAACGGCCTGGCGCGCATGTAACTGGTCAGCATAACCCTCCCGGCCCCTCACCCACCACCTCACCATCACCGCGCCGTAACCCAAGCTGGAGCCTTAACCGACGATAGCAACGACACTTTAACTGGATAGACGGCCTAGATTTAGGGGGGAGCCAGTAAACCATGCCTGGGGAGAGGTCCATGGTCAGCCCTGGTCGATAAAAAGCATTGACACCCAAATGAGGCCGTGCTACACATGCTGAAAAAAGTGCTTAAGTGCACTTAATTGAAGGGCTGTGAGCTTCTCTGCTGGTGCGGCCGGTCTGAGCCAACAACGGTTGGCAGGTACTTTTGGGATGGCGGAGACGTGCCTGCACATCGGGGTCAGCAGGATGCTTCTGCACGAGCTAACAACTGGAGGTTGCGGGATGAAGAAGGAAAATCGGCGTATTGCAGTGCTGTTGTGTGCGTTGGCCTTGGTGGTTTTCTCCTCAAGCATTGTGCAGGCGAGAAGCTCGCGGACCATCGAGTTGAACTTCTCCAACTTCTACAGCTCGGCCCACCTGGTCACCAAGGTGTTCGAGAAATGGGCTGCGGAAGTAGACAAGCGCACCAACGGCAAGGTCAAGATCACATTCTTCAACGGTTCCAGCCTGGCCAAGATGCCCGAGGTCTATGACATTGTCCGGACCGGCTCGGCCGACATCGGCTCCTTCATCCCCACCTACCAGGCCGCGGTTTTCCCGGTGAGCTCGGTGGTGAACATCCCCTTCACGTTCCAGGGGCCTCGGCAGGGCGGCGCGGCCATGTGGACCTTCTATCAAAGCTCGCCGGAGATGAAGGCCGAGTACGCCAAGGTCAAGCCGATTATGATGTTCACCGGTGACATCAAAAACATCCACACCACCAACAAGTCCGTGAAAACCCTGGCCGACCTGAAGGGCCTGCGCATCGGTTGCGGGGCCGGCCTGGACGTCAAGGTATTGCAGGAACTTGGCGCGACCCCGGTGCAGAACGCGAGCCTGTCGGACACCTATCTCGCCCTGGAAAAAGGCACGGTTGACGGCGTCTACTATCCCTGGGCCATTCTCAAGTCCCTCAAAATGACCGACCTGCTCTCCTACCACACCACCGCCAACATGGCCGTGGTGCCCGTGGCCGTCATCATGAACCTGGACAAGTGGAACTCCCTGCCGCCCGACGTGCAGAAGGTCTTCGATGAGCTGGCTCACTCGGTTTCCGCCTATTGCGGTGTTACCCTGGAAGACTACAGCGAGAAGATCGCCGAAGAGGAAGCAGCCCTCAAGGAGGAGATTTACCTGCTCCCGGCCAGCGAACGGGCCGAGTGGGTCAAGGCCGTCAAGCCCATCGCCGACGAGTGGAGCGAAATGGTCAAGAAGAAAGGCCTGAACGACGAGAAGATCCTCGGCGACCTTGAGAAGGCGACCACCAAGTACGAGAAAACCTCCTATCCTGCCGATTCCTGGTGGAAGTAGTAAGGATAGCCCCCAATGTTCAACCAAGCGGCCCAGTTGCTCGAAAAGAGCATCAACCCTCTGGCGGCCTTCATTAACCGCATCGGAGCGGGACTAATCCTGCTATTCGTCAGCGTAATCGCGGCCGATGTCTGCATGCGTTATCTCCTTAACTACCCGATACCGGGTACGGTTGAGTTGACAGAGTTTGTTTTGCCTTTGGTGGTGTTTCTCTCGGTGGCATATGCGGCTGTCGAACAACGCCACGTGGGCATCGATCTCATTTACGAACACCTCGGTCCACGTGCACGGGCTATGTCCGATGTTTTAACGACCGTGCTTAGCGTTTACGTTATCAGCATCATCACCTGGCGACTTTTTTCCTATGGGCTGGAGCAGTTCGTTTCGGAGGAGAGCGGAGACATCCTCGGGCTGCCTCATTGGCCGGCCATAATGATAGGCGTCGCCGGGTGCGTGGTGTTGGTGCTGGTCCTTATGACCAGGTCGTTAAAGTCAATAAGTGAAGCGATTAATCTTGGTCATGCCTACCTTTACTGGACGGCATTGGTGGGCCTGGTCGCATTGCTACTGATTCTGTTGCCCTGGATATTGGACCTGTTTGAAGCAGACCTTTCCAACCTCGCAACAGGCCTGCTTTTCGTTGGTTTGATGCTGTTTTTGATGTTCCTGCGAATGCCGATTGCCTTCTGCATGGCCATCACCGGCCTGCAAGGTCTCTGGTATCTCAAGGGCCTGGGACCCACGCTCCCGCTCATGGGTCTGGGGCCCTGGATGGCCGCCAGCGAATGGAATTATGCGGTCATACCCGCGTTCATCCTGATGGGCATGTTCTCCTTTTACTCGGGGATCAGCAAGGATCTGTTTGATTCGGGTTACAAATGGCTCGGTCATCAGCCCGGTGGCTTGGCGCTGACCACGATCACCGCTTGCGGCGGGTTCGCCGCCATTTGCGGTTGCAGTACGACCACGGCCGCAACCATGTCCACTATTGCATTGCCGGAGATGCGCCGGTTCGCCTATCGTGACTCCCTGAGCGCCAGCACCATCGCGGCGGGAGGTACATTAGGCATCCTCATACCTCCAAGCATCGGGTTCATGATCTACGGTGTCATGACCGAGCAATCCATCGGCAAGCTTTTCATGGCGGGTTTCATTCCCGGCATGCTTCTGATGGCCCTTTTCCTCATCTCGGTCTATGTCCGTTGCAAGATTAGCCCTGACTTGGGGCCATGCGGTCCGGCATTCAACCTGCGGCAGAAAATCCAAGGCCTGCGCAACACCTGGCAGATGTTGCTTCTGTTCGTGGTGGTGATCGGCGGCCTGTATTTTGGCGTGTTCGGGCCCAACGAAGCGGGAGCCATGGGCGCGTTCGGCGCTCTTGTTATCGGGTTGACAACCAGGCGACTGACCTGGGCAAACATCAAGCAGTCGTTGTTGGCCACGGGCGAACTGACGGCTATGATTTTCATGATTCTGATGTGCGTGAAGATCCTTTCCTACTTCATCGCGCTCACCAAAATACCTTTTCTGCTCCCAGGCTTTATCGTCTCATACGAGCTATCCCAGTACTGGGTGCTGCTGCTCGTCCTCATTCTTTACCTCATCTTGGGATGTTTGATGAACATCATCCCGATGATGATTCTAACCCTGCCGATAATTTATCCCGCGATCATCCAGGCAGGTTTTGATCCCATCTGGTTCGGCGTGATGATGGTGATAATGATGGAAATGGGGCAGATAACTCCGCCGGTTGGCATCAACGTGTTCGTCATCTCTGGTTGCGCTCCCGATATTCCCATGGTGAAGATTTTCAAGGGAGTCATACCGTTCATAATGATGCAAATATTGTTGATGATCATCCTTACCATTTTCCCGGAGATCGCGACCTTTTTACCAGACCTGATGAAGTAAAAGACGTCACGGCTGATGGATTTTGGGTGGCTACACTGCCGCCCGGTGGCGGAGTGCGCCTGAACGACAAAAGGGCAATGCTTATCAGCCGCTGAATCAGTCACCTTAATGGATGCTGTAAGGACAAACAAAAAGCAATTTAGCGCTCGTTTTATTACGAGATCAGCAAGAAGGGCAGTCATGGAAAGAAAAGCCTTAACTGAAAAAGTGATAGTGCTTGGCGTGGACGGATTTGATCCAAAATTCGCCAAAAAGATGATGGACAAGGGCGACATGCCCGCGCTGAAGGAGTTCACCGTCCGGGGCGCCGCCAGGGAAGATTTGGTCATGTTGGGCGGCGTTCCGACCGTCACGCCCCCGATGTGGACGACCCTGGCCACCGGCGCCTATCCGGGCACCCACGGCATCACCTGCTTTTTCGCATCAGATCCGGTGCACCTGGACACCCTGCACTACAACCTGGATTCCAGGAAGTCCAAGGCTGAGCCGTTGTGGAACATTTTTGCCGAAGAAGCAAACAAAAAGACCCTGGTCTGGCACTGGCCCGGCTCGTCCTGGCCGCCGACCTCTGAAAGCCCCAATCTCCATGTGGTCGATGGCACGCAACCTTCCGGCATCAACAACGGCATCCCGTTCCTCGATATCCTGAAGGTGGTCACCGGCTCGGACAAAATTACCAACAGCGAATACCTGCCCAACACCTCCCATGTGGCGCCGGGCCAAGGCTGCATCATCGACAACGCCGAAGAGTTGATGGAAGACAGCGGCAAGGGGGCTGGAACGTCAGTTTTCCGAAAGGCCATCGCCGCCGGGGACAAGGCCGCCGGATTCTCCTTTGCAATCATGGAGGATCATGAGTGCGAAATTGAAGCGCTCGGCAATATGATTTGCGACACATGCAAGGCGGCGATCAAGCCTGCCAGCGGGTGGCCTCAAGCCCTGCCCGAGGGCGCGAAAGAGTTCGTTTTTATCGTTTCCAGTGGTCTGGAACGGCGTTCGGGACTGCTGCTGAAAAACGATAATGGCATATACGATTCAGCGCAGTTGTACAAATCCAAAAAAGATGCGGCCCCTTATCTAACCTTGCAAAGAGGCGAGATCAGATTCGACGTCAGTGACACCGTCAAAGATAATGAAGGCAATAGCGTGCCATGCAACCGCAATTACCAATTGCTGGAATTGGCCGAAGACGGGTCCAAGTTCAACCTTATTATCAATAACGCCTCGCCGGTTGGCCGTGATGATTATTTCCATCCCAAGAGCCTGTACAAAGAGGTGGTGGAGAAAATCGGAAACATCCCGGTCAACTTCCGGGTCAACGGATCCAACGCGACCCTGGTGCGCCAAACCATGCTCCCCTCGTGGGACCATTATTGCGAATGGCAGGCAAACTGCCTGACCTATTTCATGGAAAACGAGAAGTACGACATCATCTTTTCCCATTTGCACAATCTTGATGGCGTGGGCCATTACTACTGGCACTACGCCTGCAATCAAGAGGAGTGGAAGGAAAACGACGAGGTCGAATACCAGAACTTACAGGAAGAAGCCTACCGCCAGACGGACCGTTACCTGAAGAACTTCCTGCCCTTCCTCGACCAAGGCTGGACTATCATCATCACCTCGGATCACGGCCTGATCACCCAGGAATACCACGGCGTTATCCTGGGCGAGATTCACGGCGTAAACGTTCCGGTCATGGCTCAGTTGGGCTACACCGTCATGGTGAAGGACGAGAACGGCAACGACACCAAGGATATAGATTGGAGCAAGACCAGGGCGGTGGCGGTGCGCGGCGATCACATCTATGTGAACCTGAAAGGTCGCAATCCGCATGGCATCGTCGACCCGAAAGACCAGTATGAGTTGGAGATGCAAATTATCTCCGACTTGTACAATTTCCGCGACCCGAAGACCGGTCGCCGGGTGATTTCCATAGCCATGCGCAACAAGGACGCGGTGGTTTTGGGCATGAACGGGCCGGAGTGCGGCGATGTGATTTACTTCACCGAAGAGGGCTTCAACAAAATCCACGCCGACTCCCTGTCCACGCAATGCGGCTACGCCGACACTTCGGTTTCCCCCATTTTCGTGGCGGCTGGCCCTGGCATCAAAGAGCATTGCGTAACGCAACGCGTCATCAGAGAGGTGGATGTGGCTCCCACCATCGCCACGCTTACCGGCGTCAGAATGCCCGCCCAGTGCGAGGGCGCGCCGGTATACCAGATCATTAAAGAATAAGAACTACGGAGGAATTGTCTGCCGGGCCATGGCAGGCAATTCCTCCGTTTTTAGTTACGCCAAGGCATACAAATCAAATTTGCGAAAAAGAGCGGATAATGTCACTGCAAAAGCTTCAGGGTAATTCGTTTGAAGAAGTCGTTTACGACAACGGTGGCCCGTGCCTGGTCATCTTTTCCCGCCAGGGATGCCATGTCTGCAAGCAGGTGGTTCCGGTCCTGGAAGATCTGAAGCCCAACTACGAAGGCAAGTTCGGCTTCTATTACGTGGACGTGGAAGAAGACCCGCAATTGCAGCAGCGGTTTTCCCTGAAGGGCGTGCCGCAGATCCTCTATTTCAACGACGGAGATTTTCGCGGCAAGCAGGTGGGCAACGTGGACGAGGATGATGTCGCGGATAAGATAGCCAGTGTATTGGCAGGCTAAACCGGACGGAGATACGCGCCTTGGCAGCAACAGACAATACCTATGACCTGCTCATCATCGGTGGCGGTCCCGCCGGCCTTGCCGCGGCTATTTATGGCGGCAGGGCCAAGCTGAAAACTCTGCTTATCAACAAGGGCACGCTGGGCGGTTTAGTCGATTCCACCCAGGAGATAGTCAACTATCCCGGACATTGCCGGACCACCGGACCTGATCTCATGCGTGACTTTATTGACCACGCCAATAGCTTTGGCACCGAGATTATCAAGGATGAGGTCGTCGGTACTGATATCACATCCGAAGTCAAAAAGGTTATCACCAAGAAGAAAAAAGAAATCTATGCCAAGGCGGTGATCATCGCCGTCGGCAGCGAGCCACGCACGCTCAATATACCCGGAGAAAAGCAATTGCGCGGCAGCGGGGTTTCATATTGCGCCACCTGCGACGCCGAATGCTTTGCGGGCGAGGACGTGGTGGTGGTGGGCAGCGGTGACCAAGCCATAGAAGAGGGCATGGTGATTGCCAAATATGCCCGGCAGGTCACGATGATCGTGCTCCACGACGAAGGCATTTTGGATTGCAACAAGGTCAGCCGTGAACTCGCGCTACGGCATGATAAAATGCGATTCGTCTGGAACTCTACCTTGGAAGAAATCATCGGCGACGATACGGTCAAGGCGGTGAAGATCAAAAACCTCAAGACCGGCCAATCGACTTCTTTAGTCTGCCAGGGTGTGTTCTTCTTTGTGGGGATGGTTCCCTCCACGCGTTGGCTGGCCGGCAGTGGTTTGCAGATTGACCCGTGCGGCTACATTGAGACCAACGATTTTATGGAAACCAATCTGGCAGGCGTGTACGCGGCCGGAGACAGCCGGGTCAAATATCTTCGCCAAGTGGTCACGGCCGCCAGTGACGGAGCCACCGCGGCCGTCGTGGCCGAGCGGTATCTTGACGAACTTAACACCTTCAATACCCAGGTTTTACCGGGCGGCAAAAATAGAGTTCTGCTCCTTTTCATAGACGCTTTTAATAACCAAAGCCTGGCATTTAGCGCCTTGGTGGAAAGCGTAAACCAGGAGCTGGCTGAGAGCTACAAAATATTGACGGTTGACATGGCCACCAAGCGGAACCTGGCCCGGAAATACGGCATAGACCGCGCGCCGGCGGTGGTGGTGCTCGAAAACGGAGTGGAGCTGAAACGCTTGGACTGTGCGACGGACAGGGAGGGCCTGAAGTCGCAACTATGCGGCGCGTGAAAAGGCGCGGTTATTGGCTGCTTCGGTCTGCATCACCCAGCCATTAATCTGCCACCTACTGCTTACAAAAAATGGTCCATGGCAGGAAACCCCGCTGCCGAAGCGTCAGGTTTACCCGCTTTGAATGGCATTGAAATCGGGAGGTTTACAATTTCATGACCATCATGATCACCGGGGGCACCGGCTTTATCGGCGCCCAATTGGCCCGCATGGCAGTGGCCGACGGGCAGCGCCCGCTTTTGTTGGACCCGGCTCCGCCCGTACCGGCCATGGCCGACCTCGCGCCCGCGGTGGACTATCTGCCCAGCTCACTCAACAGCCTGTCGTCCCTGGTCGAGCAGTTGCGCGGACGGGGCGTGGACACGGTTTTCCATCTGGGCGGCCTGCTTTCGGTGCCCTCGGAACAGGACCCCTGGGCCGCCTTTGAGGTTAACATCAACGGCACCTTCCGCCTTTTGGAGGCGGCCCGCCTGTGCGGCGTCAAGCGCCTCGTCTTCGCCAGCAGCATCGCGGTGTACGGCCAGGACCTGCCCGCCGGGCCGGTCAACGAGAGCAGCGTGGAGCACCCGGCCAGCATGTACGGCGTGGGCAAGGTGGTCGTCGAGCAGTTGGGCCGCCACTACCACCGCCGCTTTGGGCTGGATTTCCGGGCCATCCGGGTGCCTTCGGTGGTGGGGCCCGGCTCCAAGGTCCCCCACATGTCCATTTACAACTGCTGGGCCATTGAAAAGCCCCTGCAAGGCGACGCCTACCAGATTTTGGTGGAGCCGCAGACCCGTTGCCCGGTGATCTACTACCGCGACACGGTCCGGGCCTTGTGGGAGCTGGGCATGGCGCCCGAGGCCGGGATCAAGACCCGGGTTTACAACATCAACGGCGTGGCGCCGTCCTTCTCCGCCCAGGAGCTGGTGGACGAGGTGACCAGGCAGGTGCCGGGCGCTCGCCTGAGCTTCACGCCCGATCCCGAGATCAATCGGATGCTGAGCCAGGTGGGCCAACTGGACCTGGACGATTCCCGGGCGCGCCAGGAGTGGGGTTGGCTGGCTGGCTATGACCTGCCCTCCATGGTGAGCCAATTCATCGCTGATTTCCGCGCCAGCAACCCTGGCCGCTAAACAACCGAGGTTAAATCCCATGCCCGCGAAGCAAGCCAACAAGGCCATCATCACCGCCGCGGTGACCGGCTCCATCCACACCCCCTCCATGTCTCCCTATCTGCCGGTGACCGCCGAGGAGCTGATCGCCGACATCATGAGCGTGTACGAGGCCGGCGGGGCGGTGGCCCACCTGCACGTGCGCGAGGAAGACACCGGGCGGCCCAACGCGGACCCGGAGATCTATCGCAAGGTGGCCAGCGAGGTGAAGAAGCGCTGCGACATCGTCCTGTGCCCCACCACCGGCGGCCGCCTGGGCGAGCCGCTGGAAAACCGGGTGCGGGTGGTCACCACCCTGCATCCCGAGCTGGCCTCCCTGAACGCCGGCTCCCTGAACTTCGCCCTGTTCCACATCGTCAAGAACTATGACGAGTGGAAATACGAGTGGGAGAAGGAGTACCTGCAAGGGACCGAGGATTTCATTTTCCCCAACACCTTCTACACTATGCGCAAGTTCACCGCCGCCATGGCCGAGCAGGGCACCAAGCCCGAGTTCGAGGTCTACGACGTGGGCATGATCAACAACCTGGCCCTGCTGATCCGCGAGGGCCACGTGAAGACCCCGGTGTATTTGCAGTTCGTCATGGGCATCCTGGGCGGCATCCCGGCCACCATCGAGAACCTGGTGCACCTGGTGGAGACCGCTCGCCGCCAGATCGACGATTTTCAGTGGTCGGTCTGCGCCGCGGGGCGCTTCCAGTTCCCCCTGACCACCCACGCGCTGCTCATGGGCGGCCACGCCCGGGTGGGCCTGGAGGACAACCTCTATCTGGAAAAAGGGGTCCTGGCCAAGAACAGCGGCGAGCAGGTGGCCAAGCTGATCCGCATCGCCCGCGAACTGGGCATCGAGCCGGCCACCCCGGCCGAGGCCCGCGAGATCCTGGGCCTCAAGGGCCTGGACGCGGTCAACTACTGAGATCCTCCCAGGGCAGGCCCGGTCCCAGGCGCGCAACCAGCCCGGGACCGGGCCTTGCCCTAGCCTCTGCAGGGCTGGGTAGGGCAGGGGGGCGCAAGCCCCTGGCTCGCTCAAGCCCGATCCCACCGCCTCTGTTGACAGCCCTGAATAGCTCGGCGCATTGCTTGCCGCCGGCCAGGCCGCCGGACTCCAGGCCTGGCCGGCGGTTTTGCGCCGGTCCGCTAGTGCCTGGCCCTGCCAATCGCCGCGCCGTCTCCCGCATTCTCCCAGGCGCAGCCTCAGGAAAAGCTCAGAGAGCCGTACAAAGGTTTTTCCGGTCAAGCAGGCGTGGCGGGGCAGGGAGAGACGGCTTCCCGGCGGCCCAGGGGGAGGCGCGGGCCTTGGCAGAAGCCTGCTGTGGCGGGTCAGGAGGCGAGTGGCCGGACTAAAAAAAACACTTGGCCCCCATGGTCGATGCCCCGCTGCTCGGGTGAGCGCGCCAGGGACCGATTTCTGGGAGCCAGGTGTTTCAGCCCTGCCTGAGTTGCAGGCAGTCGGTGTATTTTTGGTGCCGTCGGCCGGATTTGAACCGGCACGGGTCGCCCCACCGCCCCCTCAAGACGGCGTGTCTACCAATTCCACCACGACGGCTAGTTGTTGAATTCCATCCCCTGATGGTTGTCGGCTGCCGGGAAGCTCCGGCCGGCCGGGCTACCTCGCGCCAGAGCCCGCGGGCGCGGCCGGGGCGGGCTGGGCGGCGGGCGCCGGAGCCGCTTCCGGGGCGGGCGCGCTCTGGGCCGGGGGAGCCGCCGGCAGCTCGTCCATCACCGAAGGCGCGCTGGTCCGGCCCAGGAACATGGCCAGGCCCAGGCTGGTGAGCATGAAGACCACCGCCACGCCGGTGGTCAGCTTGGCCAGGAAGGTGGCGGCCCCGGTGCTGCCGAAGACGGTCTGGCTGGAGCCGCCAAAGGCCGCCCCGATGCCGGCGCCTTTGCCGGCCTGCAACAGGACCACCAGGATCAGGCCTATGCAGGCCAGCAGGTGCACGATGATGACAACCGTAGTCATGAGCGGTATGAACCCCGATCAGGCCGCCGGTGCGGCGGCGATAATGCCCAAGAAATTGGCGCTGGTCAGCGCGGCGCCGCCCACCAGGGCGCCGTCCACCTCGGGCTGACTTAAAAGGCCGGCCGCGTTGGCCGGCTTGACACTCCCTCCATACAGGATTTTGCAGGAGTTTGCAACTTGGTTGTCAAATCGCCAGGCCAGCCAGGCGCGTATAAAGGCGTGCGCCGCGTTGGCCTGCTCGTCCGTGGCGGTCAGTCCGGTGCCGATGGCCCATACCGGTTCGTAGGCCAGGATGAGCCCGGCCAGTTGCCCGGCGCTGAAGCCGGCCAGGGCCCCGGCCAGCTGGCTGGCGAGCACGCCCTCGGTGCGCCCGCCCTCGCGCTCGGCCTGGGTCTCGCCCACGCAGACGATGGGCGTGAGCCCGGCCTGCAAGGCCGCGGCCAGGCGCAGGTTGACCGTCTTCTCGCTCTCGCCGAAATACTGCCGCCGCTCGGAGTGGCCGATGATCACGTGGCTGGCCCCGGCGGCCTTGATCAGGGGCCCGCTGATCTCCCCGGTGTAGGCGCCCTGGTCCTCCCAGAACAGGTTCTGGGCCGCCACCAGCACCGGCGCGCCGGCCAGGCGCTGGGCCACCGCGGCCAAAGCCAGGGCGGTGGGGGCCACCAGCACCGCCAGGTCGGAGCGCTTGAGGCCATCGGCCACGGCCCCGGCCAGGGCCACGCTCTCGGCTACGCTGAGGTGCATCTTCCAGTTGCCGGCGATCATCAGGCTGCGCTGCATGAATACCTCGCTTTCACTTATTTCAGGCTGATGCCGCCCAGGGCTTCCACCGCGGGCAGGATCTCGCCGGTCAAAAGAGCCAGGAAGGCGCCGCCGCCGGTGGAGATGTAGCTGATGTTGGAGGTCTCGCCGGCCTTGGCCACGGCCACGTCGGTGTCGCCGCCGCCGATGATGGTCATGGCGTAGCTCTGGGCCACGGTGCTGACCATGTTGTAGGTGCCGCGGCTGAAGGCGTCCATCTCGAAGGCGCCCATGGGCCCGTTCCAGATGATGGTCTTGCAGTCGCTCAGGGCCTCGCGGTAGAGCAGGCTGGTGGCCGGGCCGATGTCCATGACCATCCAGTTGGGGGGCACGTCCTGGGCGGTGACCAGCTTGGTCTCGGCCTTGGCGTCGAAACGGTCGGCCACCACGCAGTCCACCGGGATATAGACTTTGACCCCCTTGCGCTTGGCGTTGCGCAACAGCACGTTGGCCACCGGCACCAGCTCCTCCTCGTAGAGGCTGCGCCCCACGTCGTAGCCCACGCTCATCAGGAAGGTGTTGGCCATGGCCCCGCCGATGATGATCTTGTCGGCGTGATCCAGCAGGTTTTCCAGCGCCGGAAGCTTGGTCATGGCCTTGGCCCCGCCCACCACCGCGGCCAAGGGCCGGGCCGGGTCAAGGAAGGCGCGGCGGAAGTACTCCAGCTCCTTTTTCATGGTGAAGCCGGCCACCGAGATCTTGGCGAACTTGGCGATGGCCACCACCGAGGCGTTCTCACGGTGGGCCACGGCAAAGGCGTCGTTGACGTAGACGTCGCAGAGCTCGGCCAGCTCCTGGGCGAACTCCTCGTCGTTCAGGGTCTCCCCGGGGTGGAAGCGCAGGTTTTCCAGCACGATGACCTCGCCGGGGGACATGGCGTCCACCAGGGCCTGCACCTCGGGCCCCACGCAGTCCGGGGCCAGCTTGACCTCCTTGTGCAGCAGGCGGCCCAGGCGGCGGGCCACCGGGGCCAGGGAAAGGTTGGCCACCCGCTTGCCCTTGGGCCGGCCCATGTGGCTGCAGACGATGACCTTGGCCCCTTCGTCCAGGGCGTGGTTGATGGTGGGCAGGGCGGCGCGCACCCGGTTGTCGTCGGAGATGTTCTGGTTCTCGTCCAGGGGCACGTTGAAGTCCACCCGGATCAGGACCCGCTTGTCGCGCAGATCGATGTCGTTCAGGAATTGCACGTTAGTCCCCTCTCTTCAACCGGCCGGGGCCGGCCCAATTGCATCACGGCCCGTCCCCGGCCGGGCGGAGTGAACGGCAACCGCGGGTTGCCCGAAGCGTCGCTAAAGCTTGCCGGCCACGAAGGCGGCCAGGTCCACCAGGCGGTGGGTGAAGCCCATCTCGTTGTCGTACCAGGCCAGCAGCTTGGCCATGCGCCCGCCCATGACCTGGGTGAGCGGCGCGTCCACCACCGAGGAATAGGGGCAGGAGGTGTAGTCCACCGAGACCAGCGGCGCGGTGGTCACGGCCATGATGCCCTTGAGCGGGCCCGCGGCCGCCTTGGTCAGCGCCGCGTTGACCTCGGCCGCATCGGTGTCGCGGCCCAGGCGGGTCACCAGGTCCACGATGGACACGTCCGGGGTGGGCACCCGGAAGGCCATGCCGTCCAGCTTGCCCTTGAGGGCCGGGAGCACCTCGGTGACGGCCTTGGCCGCGCCGGTGGTGGTGGGGATGATGCTCAGCCCCGCGGCCCGCGCCCGGCGGATGTCCTTGTGGGACCCGTCCAGGATGCGCTGGCTCATGGTCACCGAGTGGATGGTGGTCATCAGGCCGTGCTCGATGCCGAACTCCTGGTCCAGCACCTTGACCAGCGGGGCCAGGCAGTTGGTGGTGCAGGAGGCGTTGCTCAGGATGTCGTGCTTGGCGGGGCTGTAGTCCCCGTCGTTCACGCCCAGCACGATGGTGGCGTCCACCTGCTTGCCCGGCGCGCCGATGAGCACCTTCTTGGCCCCGGCCTCGAGGTGTCCCCGGGAGGCCTCGCCGTTGGTGAACTTGCCGGTGGTCTCCAGCACGATGTCCACGCCCAGGTCGCGCCAGGGGATCTCGGCCGGCCGGTTCTGGCGCAGGATGCTCACCCGGCGGCCCTCGATGGTCAGCGAGTCGTTGTCGTATTCCACCGTGCCGGCAAAGGTGCGGTGCACGGAGTCGTAGATCAGCAAGTGGGCCAGTTGGAAGGAATCGGCCCGTGCGTTGACCGCCACCAGCTCCAGGTCCTTGTGCCCCACGCCCAGGATCCGGGCCGCCAGCCGGCCGATGCGCCCAAAGCCGTTGATGCCCACTTTAACCGCCATGAGTCGCCTCCTTGGCTAGGTTACGCGGTTGCCATCTGGTCCGGTCACGACGCCGGCCCCGACAAAGGCTAACGAAAAACAGATAGTTGCCGAGCCTGGATTTTAGCCGCGGCTTCGCCATACCCTCCCCGGCCGCTGGTCAGGGCCTCCAGGGTTAACCGTCTGTTTGCAATAATTAATCGTAAACTCAGCCCGGCTCATAATCAAGCGGTTTCCGGCCCCGGCGGCGGCCAGGCGGTCAGGTCGGCATTGAGCAGCAGGGCGTCCTCGCCCTCGGGCTGGTAATAACACGGACGCCGGCCCACCTGCACAAAGCCCTGGCCGGCATAGAGCCGGCGGGCGGCGGCGTTGCTGGGGCGCACCTCCAGGCTGGCCCAGGTGGCCCCCCGGCGCTTGACCTCGGCCAGGGCCGCGCCGAGCAGGGCCCTGGCCACCCCGCGCCCCCGGGCGGACGGGTCCACGGCCAGGTTCTGGATCTGGGCCTCGTCCACGACCAACCACAGGATGATATAGCCCAGCAGGCGCTGGCTGGGCAGGCTGAAGGCGCCCAGGCACAGGGCGCGGGGGTATTGCAGCTCGCCGGCGAACAGCACCCGCGGCCAGGGATTGCTGAAGCTCTGGTTTTCGATGGCCAGGATTTGGTCCAGATGAAGGGCGCGCAGGGGCGCCATCACCAGGCGGGGCAGGGCCTCACTGGGAGAGGATTTCGCCGGCAACCGAGATGGCCCCCCGGCCGGCGTCGCAGACCACGCGGGCCAGGTCCTCCAGGCTCTTGCCCGAGCGGGCGGTGGCGGCCTTGATGAGCATGGGCAGGTTCATGCCCGTGACCACCTCGATCTTGCCCGGGTCCAGGAAGGCCAGGCTGATGTTGTTGGGGGTGCCGCCGAACATGTCGGTGATGATCAGCGCGCCCTGGCCCTTGTCGACCTTTTCCAGCGCGCCGGTGAGCAGGCGGCGCAGGTGGTTGGCGTCCAGGTTGGCCTCCACCGAAACCGTCTCCACCTGCTCGATCCTGCCCAGGATGAACTCGGCCGCGTTGACCAGTTCGCGGGCCAGACGGGCGTGGCTGATGAGCACCAGGCCGATCATCACGTGGCGCTTTCCAGGTTAATGTCGCGGTGACGCAGGCTCAGGCGGTAATCCGGTCCGTCGAGCTGCTTGGCCAGCCATTCGGCGATGACCACCGAGCGGTGCCGGCCGCCGGTGCAACCCACGGCCACCGTGAGCTGGCTTTTGCCCTCCTGCTGGTAGCGCGGCAGGAGGAAATCAAGTAAGGCCTTAAACCTGCTAAGAAAAGCCTCGGTGGCCTCGCCCTCGAACACGTAATCTACCACCCTCTGGTCGCGACCGTCAAGCTGGCTCAGCCCCTCGACGAAGTAGGGGTTGGCCAAAAAGCGCACGTCCATGATGATGTCGGCCTCCGAGGGTAGGCCGTATTTGTAGCCGAAGCTGAGCAGGTTCACCTGCAACGGCGCGGGCGGGGCCAGGTCCGCGAACAGGCGGTGGACCTCCTTGCGCAGCTCGTGGGTGGAGAAGCGGCTGGTGTCGATCACCTGCACCGCCCGCTGGCGGAAAGGCTCCAGGAGCAGGCGCTCGCGGCGGATGCCGTCGCTGACGGTGTCGCCCTCGCAGGCCAGGGGGTGGTGGCGCCGGGTCTGGGAGAAGCGGCGCACCAGGATTTCATCCCTGGAGTCCAGGAACAGGATCTCCAGGGACACGCCCTTGTTGGCCAGTTCGCTGAAGACCGGCGGCGCGTTTTCCACGAAATTGGGCGCGCGCACGTCCATGACCAGCGCGGCCCGGAAGGGCTCGCCCATGCGCTCCAGGGGCAGGTTGACGAAGGCCGAGAGGAGCTCCACCGGCAGGTTGTCCACCGCGTAGAAGCCCAGGTCCTCCAAGGCCCGCAACGCAGTGGACTTTCCCGAGCCGCTGAGCCCGGTGATGACCACGAAGCGGGCGTTGGCAGGCGCCTTGGCGTTGGGCAACGGCCTTAAAACTCCTCGTCCTGGGCCTGGATGATGTCGAAGATCTCCTGGGCGCTCTTGGCCTGCATCAGGTCCTTGCGCACGATGTTGCTTTTCAGCAACCGGCTGATGCGGGCCAGGGCCTTCAGGTGGATGCCGGCCGATTGCTCGGGGGCCACCACCAGGAAGAACAGGTGGGCCGGTTTGCCGTCCAGGGCGTCGAAATCCACCCCGGCCACCGAGCGGCCAAAGGCCAGCAGCAGGTCGTCCAGGTGGTGCAGCTTGCCATGGGGGATGGCGATGCCGTCACCGATGCCGGTGGAGCCCAGGCGTTCGCGCTCCAGCAACACCTCCATCAGGCGGTCGGCGTCCAGGCCGGGCTGGGATTGGGTCAAGGCGGCGCAGAGTTCTTCCATCACCGCCCGTTTGCCCCTGGCCTGGAGGTCAGGGAGGATCAACTGGGGGCTGAGCAGGTCGGTCAGCTTCATGGCAGGCAGCGCCTCGCAGACCGGCTACTGGGGCTCGATGAGGCCGAAATGGCCATCAGCCCGGCGATAAATAACGTTGAGCGCCTCGCTGCGGGCGTTGATGAACACCAGGAAGTCGCCCTGCGAAAGGTCAAGCTGCATGGCGGCCTCGTCGGCGTCCATGGGCTTGGCCGTGAGCTGCTTGGTCTTGATGATGCGCGGCTGCTCCTCGGCCAGGGACTCGGAATCGAAGACGTCGACCTTATAGGCCACCTCCAGATCCTTGGGCGCGGCGCGGTTGATGCGCTTGAGCTTCTCGCGGTAGCGCTTGACCTGCTTTTCCAGCTTGTCCATCACCAGGTCGATGGCGCTGTAGAGGTCGCCGGTGGTCTCCTGGCCGTGGATGGTGACGCCGCTGGCGTGGATGACCACGTCGGCCATGTGGCGGTGCTTTTCCACGCCCAGGGTCACCTGGGCCTCCAGGGGGCCATCCAGGTACTTCTGGACCTTGCCCACCTTGTCATGGGCGTATTCCTTCAAGGCCTCGGACGGCTCCAGATGGCGGAAAGTGACCTGTATCTGCATGCAGGACCCTCCTTAGCTGCTCTCGCGGGATGGGTCAGGGCCGTTTGCGGGGCTTGCTTGGCGCCTGAAGACGGTTAAACGTTTACGCGCCATGGTCCGCCGGGGGAGCGGACAGGCGCAAGCGTACTGCTTATCCCTCGGCCGACCGGTTGTCAATGCCCATTTTACACCCGGCCGGGCATCAAAAGCGCGCGTCATCGGCCGGGGCGGCCCCGAAAGCCGATTTCACCTGGGCTTGGGCCGCAGGATCTGCCGCCGCCGGCTCGAAGGGAGTATGCCCAGCATCTCCCGGTATTTGGCCACCGTGCGACGCGCGATGTCGATGTTTTCCTTCATCAGCATATCGCCGATGGCCTGATCCGACAAGGGCCGGGCCGCGTCCTCCTCGGAGATGATGCGCCGGATGCGCTCCTTGACCGCCTCGGAGGCCACCGCGCCGCCCTCCACCCGGCTGATGCCCGAGTTGAAAAAGTATTTCAGCTCGAACACGCCCTGGGGGGTGTGCACGTATTTGTTGGTGGTCACCCGGCTGATGGTGGACTCGTGCATGCCCACGTCCTCGGCCACGTCGCGCAGCACCAGGGGCTTCAGGTGGGCGATGCCCTTTTCCAGGAACTCACGCTGGAATTGCACGATGCTCTCGGTGACCTTGTAGATGGTGCGTTGGCGCTGGTGGATGGAGCGGATCAGCCAGACCGCGCTCCTCAGCTTGGACTGCACGTATTCCTTGGCCTCGGCCGAGCCGCCGGAGGCCAGGGCGTCCTTGTAGAAATTGTTCACCCGGAGCTTGGGCAGGCCGTCCTCGTTGAGCACGATGACGAACTCGTTGTCCATCTTATAGACGTAGATGTCCGGGGTGATGTACTGGGGCTCTTCTTCGCTCACCCGGCGGCCGGGCTTGGGATCCAGGCTGCGGATCACGTCCAGGGCGTCGGCCACCTCGTCCAGGCTCACGCCCTGCTTCTTGGCTATGACCTGGTAGTTGCGCCGCTCCAGGTCGGCCAGGTGGTTCTCCAGGATTTCGAAGACCAGGTCATGGCCCGGATACAACTCGGTGGCCTGGATGATCAGGCACTCCCTGAGGTCGCGGGAGGCCACGCCCAGGGGATCGAGCTGCTGCACCGCCCGGAGCACCGTCTCCACCGAGGCGGGATCGACTCCGGCGGCCGCGGCCAGGTCCTCCAGCGAGGCGACCAGGTAGCCGTCCTCGTTGAGGTTGCCGATGATCAGCTCGCCGATCTTCATCTGGGCGTCGTCCAGGGCGGACATGCGCAACTGCCAGAGCAGGTGCTCCTTCAGGGAGGGGGCGCGGGTGAGCACGGCCTCCAGGGAGGGGGTCTCGCGCTCCTCGAAGCCGCCGCCTTCGCCCGAGGCCGGGGCCGAGGAGTATTCGCCCAGGTAGTTCTCCCAGTCGAAGTCCTCCTTGACCTGGTCGCTCATGTTGATCTCGTCCAGGCCGTCGCCGCCCTCGGTGGAGCCGCCGTCGGCGCCCACGGCCGGCTCGTTCAGGTCGTAGGCGCTCTGCTCATAGACGGTGTCCACGGGCTCCGGGGCGTCGGCGGGCTCCGGCGGTTCGGACGGGCCGGGCGGCTCGCCCAGGGCCTCGCGCTCGAGCTGGTTGATCTCCGATTCCTGGACGTTCTCCTCAGTCTCCTCCAGCATGGGGTTTTCCAGCAGTTCCTGCTGGATGGTCTCGGCCAGCTCCAGGCGGTTGAGCTGCAACAGCTTGATGGCCTGCTGCAACTGGGGGGTCATCACCAGTTGCTGGCTGAGCCTGAGGCTTTGTTTGATCTCCAGACCCATTAAAGCTTGAACCTCTCGCCGAGGTAGATTCGCCGGGCGATTTCGCTCTGGGCCAGGGTCTCGGGGTCGCCCTCCTCCAGCAGGGCGCCCTCGTTGAGGATGTAGGCCCGGTCGCAGACGCCCAGGGTCTCGCGCACGTTGTGGTCGCTGATCAGGATGCCGATGCCGCGCTCCTTGAGCTGGCGGATGATGTTTTGCAGGTCGGCCACCGCCAGGGGGTCGATGCCGGCAAAGGGCTCATCCAGCAGGATGAAGGCCGGCTCGGTGATGAGCAGGCGGGTGATCTCCACCCGGCGGCGCTCGCCGCCGGAGAGCGAGAAGGCGCGGTTGTTGCGCAGGTGGCCCACCTTCAGCTCGTCGTAGAGCTCCTCCAGGCGGGCCTCTTCCTCGCCGGCGCTCAGGTGCAGGGTCTCCAGCACCGCGCGCAGGTTGTCCTCCACGGTGAGCTTGCGGAAGATGCTGGGCTCCTGGGGCAGGTAGCTGATGCCGCGCCGCGCCCGCTGGTACATGGGCAGGGCGGTGATCTCCTCCTGGTCCAGGAGCACCCGGCCCTCGTCCGGGCGGATCAGGCCCACGGTCATGTAGAAGCTGGTGGTCTTGCCGGCGCCGTTGGGGCCCAGCAGGCCCACGATCTCGCGGTCGTTCAGCGCCAGGGACACGTTGTCCACCACCCGGCGTCCGCTGTAGATCTTGACCAGGTTGTGCAGGCTGAGGCGGGCCAAGCTTACTTCTTCCCCCCGGCGGGCGCGGGCTTGGCGGGCCCGGCCGGGTTTTCCTGACCCTGCTCGGGGATGATGGTCACCGCCACCCGCTTGCCGGGCTTGCCGTGGACGATGGAACGGTCGTCGTCCAGGAAAACGGTGATCTGCTCGCCGGAGACCTGGTTCTTGCCCCGCCAGACCGTGGCCTCGCCCTCCAGGAGGATCTTGCGCGCGCCGGCCCAGTAGGTGGCGATGCGGCCCACAGCCACGCGGTCCTTCTGCACCACCTTCACGTGGCCGATGGCCACCACCTTGCGCACCTTGCCGCCGCCGTCCATCAGGCCCTGGCTCTCCTGGCCGGCCGGCTTGGGCTGGGCCTGGGCCGCCTCGGCCGCGTCGCGGTCGTAGTGCACCTCCAGGCTGTCGCTGTTGATGGTGACGTCGCCCTGCACGGCCTTGACGTTGCCGATGAAGTTGGCCACCTGGGCCTTGTTGTCCACCTCCAGCCGGTCGGCGACCACGTGGATGGGCTGGTCGCTTTTCTCGGTGGAAAAGGCCATGGCCGTCGCCGCGCAAAACAGGCAGAACAGCGGCGCCAGGAGCGACAAGGATTTGCGACTCATGGTTTACCTCCGGCGGAAGGTTTGGCTGCCGGCAACTCGGCGGTCACCCCGGGGGGCGGACCCTTGCCCTGGGGGATGAAGGTCGAATCCACCTGGCTCTTGAAAATCACCCGGCTCTGGGGCACCACCACCAACATGCCCTTGCCGGTGACCGAGTAGCCGTGGCCGGCCACCGTCACCCAGGCGTTGGTGTCGGCCACCTGCTCGGCCTCGGAATAGCTGATCCAGTCGGTCACCAGCATGTTGCCGTCATGGGTGCGTCCGCGCACGTTGCCTTTGAGGGTCACCAACTGGTTCTTCTGGTCGTAGTTGCCCTCGTCGCCGCGGATGATCACCTCGCCCCCTTTTTCGGGGTAGAAGCGCACCGTCACGTCTTGCAGCGCCACCACCCCGCTGCCCTCGTCGTAGCGCGCCCCCTCGGCCATCAGCGTCCACTTGCGCACGCCGTCCTTGACCTGGGTGTAGGTCAGGCCCTTGAGCCGGGGCCGGCCGTCCTGGTCCAGCCCGGCCAGGGTGGGGTCGTCGCTGGCCGGCGGCAGCCCGGCCGGAGGGTTGAGCCAATAGGCCGCCAGCGTGCCCGCCACCACGGCCAACAGGGCCGCCACGAGTATCAAACGGAAACGTCTCACCGGGCCTGGCTTTCCTCTCGAAAACCGCGAACGGGCCGCCGCGGTCAAATGTGCCGGCCCTGGCGCACTGCTTTCTTGCAGGCGGCGGGCGCGGCCACCCACCGGCCCTGCCGGCCGGCCGGGCAAAACGCGGTTTTACCCGGCCTCCCGGACGCTTGCGCGCCCATTGGGACGTCCTTGGCCCGCGTGACAGGCCCCTGACGACCTAAATCGTTTGATGGCAACCCCAATCCCGCCGGGCAGCCCGCTTGGACAGCCCGCCTGGACAGCCCGCCTGGACAGCCCGCCCTGAGAGTATAGCTATCGGGCCGGTTGGGGTAAAGGCAAAATTCTTGCATGCAAGTGACAGGGCCGCGAAAAACCACGCGCATTCCCCCGGGGAACGGGCGAGATTGGCGCCGAGGGCGCGGTTTAGGGGTTGGCGGGGCCGAAATAGCGCTGGGTGGCCGAGTCCCAGGTCCCGGAGCTTTTGAGCAAAAACTCGCAGGCCTCGCGCACCGCCCCGCGGCCGCCGGCAAAGCGGCTGACCCAGTGGGCCATGGCCAGCACCTCGGGCATTGCATCGGCCGGGCACATGGCCAGGCCCACGGCGCGCATGGGCGGCAGGTCGATGAGGTCGTCGCCCATGAAGGCCACCTGCTCCGGGCCAAGCCCCTTGGCCTGGAGCAGCTCCATGAGGGCCGGCAGTTTGACCTTGATCTGCTCCAAAAGGGGATCGATGCCCAGTTCGCGGGCGCGCACCCGGTTGGCCTCGCAGCCCCGGCCCGAGAGCCAGGCGATCTCATAGCCGGCCCGCTGCAAGAGCTTGATGCCGTGGCCGTCGCGCACGTCAAAGAACTTCAGCTCGCGGCCCTGGTCGTCATAGACCACCCGGCCGTCGGTGAGCACCCCGTCCACGTCCAGCACCAGCAGCTTGATGGCCGCGGCCCGCTGCGCCGCGCTCGCTCCGGCCATGCCTAGTCCTCCTGCCTGATCAAGGTGTAGACGGCCATGAGCCTTTTCAGCAGGCCCTCCAGCTCGGTCAGGGGCAGGCTGTTGGGTCCGTCGCAGAGGGCCTGATCGGGCCGGGGGTGGACCTCCAAAAAGACCGCGTCGGCCCCGGCCGCCACCGCCGCCCGGGCCAGGGGGGCGATGAAGCGGCGGTCGCCGCCGCTGGTGAGCCCCTGGCCCCCGGGCAGTTGCACGCTGTGGGTGGCGTCGAAGACCACCGGGCAGCCCAGGGCCAGCATCACCCCGATGCCCCGCATGTCCACCACCAGGTTGTTGTAGCCGAAACTGCTGCCGCGCTCGGTGAGCCAGATGCGGTCGTTGCCGGCGGCGCGCACCTTGGCCACGGCCGGGGCCATGTCATGCGGGGCCACGAACTGGCCCTTCTTGATGTTGATCACCTTGCCGGTGCGGGCGGCCTCGACCAAGAGATCCGTTTGGCGGCAGAGGAAGGCCGGTATCTGCAACACGTCCAGCACCGCGGCCGCGGCCGCGGCCTGGGCCGGGGTGTGGATGTCGCTGATGACCGGCAGGCCGGTGGTCTCGCGCACCTGGGCCAGGATGGACAGGCCCTTTTCTATGCCCGGGCCCCGGAAGCTCTCCAGGCTGGTGCGGTTGGCCTTGTCAAAGCTGGCCTTGAAGATCAGCGGCAGGTCCAGCCGGGCGCTGAGCGCGGCCAGCTCACTCGCGATGGTGAGCGTCAGGGCCTCGTCCTCGATGACGCAGGGCCCGGCGATGACGAAAAATCGCCCGCGGCCGAAACTGCGGCCGGCCAGGCTGACCTCTGGAGTGAGGGGCGCGGCCATCACTTGGCCTGCTGCTCGTGGCTGTGCCTCACCGCGGCCCGGATGAAGTCCCTGAACAGCGGGTGGGCGTTCATGGGCCGGCTCCTGAACTCGGGGTGGAACTGGCAACCCAGGAACCAGGGGTGGTCTTTTAGCTCCACGATCTCCACCAGCTCGCCATCGGGCGAGAGCCCGCTGATGACCAAGCCCTTTTCGCTGAGCTGCTCACGGAAGGCGTTGTTGAACTCATAGCGGTGGCGGTGGCGCTCGCTGATGTCGTCGATCTTGTAGGCCTTGTGGGCCAGGGTCTCCTCCACCAGGCGGCAGGGGTAGGCCCCCAGGCGCATGGTGCCGCCCATGTCCGATAGCTCGTCCCGCTTTTCGATCTTCTGGGAGCGGTAGTCGAACCACTCGCGCATGAGGTAGATGACCGGGTAGGGCGTGTTGGGGTCGATCTCGGCGGTGTGGGCCTCTTTCCAGCCTAAAACGTGGCGGGCGAACTCCACCACGGCCATGTGCATGCCGTAGCAGATGCCGAAGTAGGGCACCCGGTTCTCGCGGGCGTACTGCACGGCCTTGATCTTGCCTTCGACGCCCCGGGCGCCGAACCCGCCGGGCACCAGGATGCCGTCCACGCACAGGATCTCATCCAGGCCCTCGCGCTCCACCTTTTCGGAGTCCACGAAGCGGATGTTGACCCGGCAGTTGTTGGCCACGCCGCCGTGGCCCAGGGCCTCGTTGAGGCTTTTATAGGATTCCTTCAGGTCCACGTACTTGCCCACCATGGCGATGGTCACCTCGTGGGCCGGGTTTTTCAGGCGGTAGACCAGGTCCTCCCAGTTTTGCAGGTGGGGGGCCCGGGTCCAGATGCCCAGCTTGCGGCAGACCTGCTCGTCCAGGCCCTGCTCGTGGAACTTCAGCGGCACCTCGTAGATGTGGTCCACGTCAATGGCGGTGATGACCGCCTCGGGCTCCAGGTTGCAAAAGAGGCCGATCTTCTCCTTGATGGAGCGCGTGAGCGGCTGCTCGGTGCGGCAGAGCAGGATGTCGGGCTGGATGCCCACCCGCCGCAGTTCGCTGACCGAGTGCTGGGTGGGCTTGGTCTTCAGCTCGCCGGCGTTCTTGAGATAGGGCACCAGGGTCAGGTGGATGTAGAGGACGTTCTCCTTGCCCACGTCGTTGCGGAACTGGCGGATGGCCTCCAGGAAGGGCAGGCTCTCGATGTCGCCCACGGTGCCGCCGATCTCCACGATGCACAGGTCGGTGCCGTTGACCGCGGCCTGGATGGAACGCTTGATCTCATCGGTGACGTGGGGGATGATCTGCACCGTGCCGCCCAGGTAGTCGCCGTGGCGCTCCTTGGTGATGACGCTGTAGTAGATGCTGCCGGTGGTGTGGTTGCACTTCTTGCTGATCTTGGCGTTGGTGAAGCGCTCGTAGTGGCCCAGATCCAGGTCGGTCTCGGCCCCGTCGTCGGTGACGAAGACCTCGCCGTGCTGGAAGGGGTTCATGGTGCCGGGGTCCACGTTGACGTAGGGATCGAGCTTCTGCAGCACCACGGTGAGCCCGCGGGCCTCCAGCAGGGCGCCGATGGAGGCGGCGGCCAGGCCCTTGCCCAGAGAGGAAAGCACGCCACCGGTGACGAAGATGAATTTGGGCGTCATGGGCCACCTCCAAATAAGGTGCACTGAAATCGACGACTCGAGCGATCCCCCGAGGATCAAGCTGCCGGGGTTGTGATGGCTAAGAATATGAATTGAAGTGAGAAAAAGTCAAGCGACAGATTCGGAGAAAATTAGGCCCATGGTGCACCGGCTGTGAAAAGTACACTGAAACCAATAATTGGCTAAATGGGCGGTGCACGGGAAAAACATGACTCCCCGGTCAAAAATGCCTTCGGCGGTCCGGCGACGAAAAACCGGGACCAGCGAAGCCAAAAAATGCTATTGCCTAATCTTAAGAACAAGAGCGCAGAATATCGTGAACAGCAAGTCCTGGCCCCAGGGGAGGTTGCGCAGTGAAGGTTAAAAACCACATGAGTCCCCAGCCGGTGACCGTCACCCCGGCCGCCACGGTGGACGAGGCCCTGCACCTCATGCGCCAGCACGGCATCCGCCACCTGCCGGTCCTGGACGGCGCCGCCCTGGTGGGCCTGGTCACCGACAACGAGCTGCGCTCGGCCTGGTTCCCCAGCCTGCTCTCCGAGGTCACCGTGGCCGACCTCATGGCCCCGGAGCCGGTGACCGTGCCGGCCGAGGCCACCATCTACCAGGCCGCCCGCCTGCTGCACAACCACCGCCTCACCGGCCTGCCGGTCATGGAGGACGGCCGGGTGGCGGGCATCATCACCCTCACCGACGTGCTGGGGGTGCTGGTGGAGATCCTGGGGCTTTTAAGCGAGACCGTGCGCCTGGACGTGGCCCTGCCGCCCGAGCCCGGCCTGCTGGACATGGTGCACAACATCATCAGCCGCCACGGGGGCAAGGTCATCAGCCTGGCCCTGGTCTCGGCCGAGGACCAGCGCCGGGTCTACTCCTTCCGCCTGGAAAAGATCGACCTGGCCGAGATCGTGCGCGAACTGACCGCGGCCGGCTTCGCGGTGACGGAGTAGGCGGCTTGCCCCCCCCGAACCTGGCCACCCCGGCCATCCCGCCCGAGCTGGCCCAGCGCTGGCAGGCCCTGCTGGAGCGCCTGAAGGAGCTGGCTCCCCTGGCGGTGGCCTTTTCCGGCGGGGTGGATTCCAGCCTGCTCCTGGCCGCCGCCCGGTCGGCCCTGGGCCCCGGCGTGACGGCCGTCATCTGCCTGGGGCCCTTCACGCCGCCCTGGGAGGCCGAACGGGCCCAGGCCCTGGCGGCCGAGCTTCAGGCCGACCTGGTGGGCGTGGACGCGGCCGAGCTCAATGACCCGGCCATCGCGGCCAACGACCCCCAGCGCTGTTACCACTGCAAGCGCCTGCGCCTGGGGCTCTTGCGCGATCTGGCCCAGGCCCGCGGCATCCGCAACCTCGTCGAGGGCAGCCAGCTCGACGACGCCCGCGAGCACCGTCCCGGCAGCCGGGCGGTCCAGGAATTGGGCGTGCACAGCCCCCTGGCCGAGGCCGGCCTGGACAAGGCCGCGGTGCGGGCGCTAAGCCAGGCCCTGGGCCTCGTGACCGCCGCAACGCCCAGCAGCGCCTGCCTGGCCACCCGGGTGCCCTGCGGCATTCCCCTGACCCTGGCAGCCCTTGAGCGCATCGCCCAGGGCGAGGCGGCCTTGCGCGCCATCCTGCCCGGACAGCTTCGCCTGCGCGACCATTTCCCCCTGGCGCGCCTGGAGCTAACCCCTGAGACTCTGCCCCTGGCCGCGGCCGATCCCCGGCGCACGGCCATCCTGGAAGCCCTCACGCGGTTGGGCTATCGCCGGGTTTGCCTTGACCTGGCGGGCTACGCCCCCGGTGGAGGGGTTCCGGCTTGATTAGCCACAACTGGAGGAGGATTTTCGGCATGTACGCGAGAGTGCGTGGATTGGTGTTTGCGTGGCTCCTGCTGGCCCTGGCGGCGGCCCCGGCCCCGGCCCTGGCTGCGGACAACCCCTTCCGGCCCAAGCTGCCCTTCAAGACCGCCATCATCAAATATGAGCTGCGCGGCAGCGAAAAGGGAGCGGCCACCCTGTACGTCGACGGCGAAAAGTCGGCCAAGCACACCGAGAGCAGCCTGGCCATCATGGGCATGAACCAGGCCAAGAAATCCATCCACATCACCACCCCGGAGCAGGTGATCGAGGTGGACCTGATCCAGAAAAAGGCCACCGCCACCGGCAACATGACCACCTACCTGGCCCAGCGCTACGAGAAGCTGAGCGCTGCCGAGCAGGCCAACGTGCGCCAGAACGCCGAGAAGATGGGCGCCTCCCTGATGACCAGCTTCATGGGCGGCGGCGGCAAGCCCCAGATCCAGGAGGGCAGCTTCAAAGGCAAGCCCGTGCAGATCGTCACCGTGATGGGCATGACCTCCTACACCTGGAAGGACACCCCCATCACCCTGAAGACCTCGGGCTCCATGATGGGCATGCAGATGGACCAGGAGGCGGTGGACATCCAGACCAACGTGGCCGTGCCGGCCAACGCCATGGCCGTGCCGGGCGGGATTCCGGTGGTTTTCGACAAGCAAGCCGACCAGATGCAGCGCCGGATGGCCGACAACATGCTGAATATGCTCAAGGACCCCAACTTCGAGCAGAAGGCGCAGAGCCAGCAGGGCGGCATGATGGGCGGCGTGCTGGGCGGCATGCTCCAAGGCATGGACAAGGACGGCGAGCCGGCCGAGATGCCCCAGGGCATGGGGCCGGGCATGGGCCAAGGCCAGGGCATGCCCCAGAACATGCCGCCGGAGGTGGAGAAGATGCTGCAGGAGATGCAGCAGCGCCAGCAGCGTGGCCAGTGATCAATTGATCCGCAGCGGAATTTGTGAGACTGACGCGGTCCGGTTCGGGCCGGACGGTCCGGCAGGGCGTGGCTCAGTGCGGCATGCCAAAGACCAGGTAAGCCGAGCCACCTCTGGTGTCTGGTCGCCAATAGGCAAGGGGACCGGGCGGGTGGCCCGGTCCCCTGTGATACGAAACCGGCGCAGGCCGGCGCAGGCCGGCCCGGCGGTTGGGCTAGCTAAGTGCGTGTCGGAGAAAGCCATCCATGGCTTTCTCCTCTTGGAACTTGCCAAAAGTGAAT